>CAYZKG010000027.1:0-24405 GCA_964478915.1 uncultured Nitrospira sp. | reverse complement strand
CGAGCTGGGGCGGCTGGTTGGCGTTGTGGATGGACAGGGAAACATGGCGGCCTAGAACTATGATGCGGTGGGGAATCTGCTGTCCATCGAGCGCTTTTCCTCTACCGGCACAGGGGGCAACCAGATTGGGATCTTTTTACTGACGCCATCCAGCGCGCTGGTCGGTACAACCGTCCAGATCCGTGGCTTCGGCTTCAGCGCGACGTCATCCGACAACCAGGTCACATTCAATGGCAGACCGGCTTCAGTCCTGTCATCCACGATGACTTCCATTACGACCGTCGTTCCGGCTGGTGCGACAAGCGGGCCCGTCGCCGTTACGAACAGCAACGGGACTGCTTCCAGCCCTCAAACCTTCACTGTCCTCGTGCCGCCCATCATCGCCGGGGTGGAGCCGGCTCGCCTCCCGCAGGGAACGACCTCACGGTTGGTGATTTCAGGCTTTAATCTCGCCACGGCGACCGATGTCACTTTTTCACAGAGTGGCCTGTCAGCTGCGATCTTGCCAGGTGCGACGGCACAAACCCTTCCCATTAATCTCACCGTCGCCGCTACTGTGCCGGCCGGCTCTTATGGCTTTTCGGTAGTGAGCCCCTTGGGGACCGTGCAAAGCGGCACGATCGTCGTGACCGTGACGCCCGCAGTGCCGAGCTTCAGCGTGATGAACCGGCTGAGTGTCTTTTTCCTGTTTCCGCCGCAGGTCCCGCCAACGGGAAGCAGTGCAAGCGTGGCGCGGCCACTCAGTGTGTCGATGCCGTAAGTTTCGACGCAGCGCGTCGAAAGGAGTCGATCATGATGACACCATGCCTATCACAACGGTCTGGCATTTTGGTCCTTGGCTTGGGACTCTCTGGACTGCTTCTGTACTGGGTACCCCAAGTATCGGCCCAGATTTTCAGTAGTGGAAGCAGCGGGGTAGACGGTGCTTTTGCGCCGACCAGTGATACAACCTTAACGGTCCCGGCGAGTGGAGTCTTTAACTTTACAACGGTGAATATCCCGGCGGGCGTCGTGGTGCGGTTCGTACCCAACAGCGCCAACACCCCAGTGACGATGCTTGCTTCCGGGGATGTCGTCGTGGCGGGCACGATCGACGCAAGCGGAGCGAACGGTCTCGCGGGTTCTTCAACGGGGCCGGCCATTAACCTCGGCGGGGTAGGTGGTCCAGGAGGATTTGCCGGCGGCCAGGGTCAGGCGCGCGGTAGCAGCACCGGTATTACCGGCGGCCAAGGGCCTGGTGGCGGGACCCATGGGGCCAATGCGACCTATGGGGCGCCATCGGAATTTGTGTCGCTGCTACCGCTATTCGGCGGGTCAGGAGGTGGCGGAGGGCCCTCGACAGCTGCTGAGTTCAGCGGCGCGTCGGGTGGTGGCGGGGGCGGCGCACTGGCGATCGCGTCCTCCACGCGAATCAATGTTTCCGGCGTCATTCGGGTCAATGGCGGAGATCGCGGCAGCGCGTTCCCGTGTTCCTACAGCGCAGGCAGCGGGAGCGGGGGAGCCCTCCGACTCGTGGCTCCCGAGATTACGGGCTCTGGGAGGCTTGAGGCTGTTGGAGGTCCAGGTGTCGCTGGATGCGCCCAATCGGCTGGAGATGGACGAATCCGACTCGAAGCGATGAATTTGAGCTTCACGGGGATCAGCGCACCGGTTTTTTCATCTTCCACCGTGGCCGGACCCGTGACCGTCAGCAGCAATCCTGCCGTGATGAATCTCCCGACTCTGACTATCAGCTCAGTCGGAGGAATTTCACCGCCTCCCACTCCAGGTGGGTCGTTCACCAGCGTGGATCTGGTACTGCCTCAAGGGACGACCAACCCGGTTCCGATTGTGCTGACAGCCACCAACACGCCGGTGGGAACGGTGTTTTCAGTGAGGCTGATCACGCAGAGCGGGGTCTTTGCCCTGGCGAACACGGCTCCATCCACCGGCACATTCGCGGTCTCCACGGCGACAGTGAGTTTCAACTTCGCCACGGGCCAGGTGAACCTGCTCAATGCTTTTGCGAGTTTTACGCTGCCCGTCCAAACCGCCGGTCTCTACCCGTTGATTGATGGCGAGCCGATCGAGCGCGTGCTCGTCGCGGCGAACTACGGGGAGCCTTCCACGGTGACACTCATCGCGCGTTCAGGAAAGGCTGTGCCTGCTGATCGCGTAGCGGTTCCTTTTCGCTGAACCAGCGAGGTGATGAATTCTTGGGAGTGAGCTGCCATGCACGCGCTGAGATATAGGGCAGCCTTCCCCACAGATTTCCGGATGTGACAGTGCTGACCTTTCTGTTCGGGCATCATCGGTTTATCGTGTTCTGGCTGGTGCTCGCCTTGGGCCTGTTTGTGTGGATTACGCGGCCAGGTAGCAATAGATCCCTCTAAAGCTGAGGCGAACCTGAACAGGTCGGCGCAGATCCCTTCACACCACGAACTGGTCTTTGAACAGCTCGTGCTCCTGGGCGGCCATGTCCACGGCGTCGATCAGGTCGTCCGCCTGGGCCGGCTTCGTGAGCACGGCCGTCACACTCTGGTCCTGGAGCCACTCCCCGCTGAGACTCTCCGGGTAGCCGGTGAGCACGATGACCGGGACGGAGGGAAATTGCGACCGGAAGAAGCGGATCGCTTCACGCCCGTCCATCTTGGGCATGTTCAGGTCGCAGATGATCGTGTCCACCATCAGGGGGTTGTCGCCCGCGCGAATCGCCTGGACCCCTTGCACGCCGTCTTCGGCGTCCACCACTTCATAGCCGGCCTTCGCGAGCGTCAGGCGCACTGACTTGCGAACCGCCGCGTCGTCATCGACCAGTAAAATCCTTCCTGCTGACATGGCTCCCTCCTTATCACGCCGCTTTCTTCTGCTCCAACGTATCCTGCTTATCCTGCGACTTCAGGATGCCCGGCGGAGGCGCATCCTGCGCAGCCGCCACCGCCAGCACGAGCATCCCGAAGACCGTCATCGCGCTGATGATGATTCCCCATGCCATGGTCATCCCCCTGGTTGATGGTGTGTTGCCCACTGCCTCCCGCGCACACTGGCTCAGGAGAACAGCAAGGCGGATACCAAACCCCGGCGGCGCGGACCGCTGCTTTGGGAGGAAAACGGAAGTTGTTGAAGTGTCTCGGAAATGAGGTTCAGCGGAGCTGTCCGGCCGTGTCGGAAGATCTGCTCAGCCACGGCAGTGGCGGTGTATCGTTTAGAGAACCATCCGTATCTAAGCTGATAAGCTTGAGCCTGTTGCCTTCTCACCGGCTCAGTAGGAGGGGACTACCATGACAACGCTTAGCCGGCACGCGCTTTTGTTCGTCCTGTGCACGTCTGTAGGAGTCGTGGGCTGCTCGCCCGCGACGTTGTATATGCAGCAGCCGGTGGAGGACCCATCCAGGCCGGTTTACACGGTCGAGCCTAGGCTGAGTGATGCGGAGCATATCCTGATGTTTGATGAGCGAGGCAGGCACGTTCACCAAACCGGAGAGGTGACTGAGGAGGTGTATCGAAACCACCTTGGGCGCATGATGGATTCCCTTCGGGCCTCAGGGAAACGCAAGATCTTTATCTACGTACATGGCGGGTTGAATCCTGGAGACAAGGCACAGGCCCGCGCCATCAAGCGGATCAGGGCCATCGAGGCGAACGGCTATTTCCCCGTGTTCATCAATTGGGAATCGTCATGGGGGTCTAGTTATAAAGACTATCTCGTCTCCGTAAGACAGGGGAGGAGACAATCGGAGCGATATGCCGAATTCATGACGGAGGAGGAACTGAAGGATTCCATAACCATTCCCAATCTTGAGCTTTTGGATGACGTCGGGGACATTGGAGGGGCACCTTTCTATCTGGGGAAAGACGTGGCCCGAGGATTCATTCGGGCTCCTCTGACCTCGGCCAATCTCGCCAACGAGGCTCTTTTTAAATACAGGAGCAGGTTTGGAGAGTCTGGGGAGGGGTGTAGACGCGAAGCCCCGTTGGAAGGACTCCAGTGGCGCATGGGGTGCGATCGCCGGACTACCTGGGATTTCCTCTCGTCCAGCTTTCTTAGAACTGTGACGGTGGGCACGAAGCTCCTCTCGGCGTTTCTCATTGATGCGTTCGGACAAGGCGCGTGGGATAACATGCTCCGTCGCACGAGGCTCCTGTTTCACTCTCACCCTTTCTATGCCTCTTCCTACAGCCCGGCGCCGGACTGCGCCTTGACGCCAAATTCTCCCCTTCATGCCTTAGACGGCGGACTCTCCAAATTCTTCTGCCGGCTCAGAACCGAGCTGATGCAGGACGGTGAGAACTGGAAAGACAAGTGGGAGATTATCTTTGTCGGCCATAGCATGGGCACCATCATCATGAACGAGACGCTTCGGCGATTCAGTGATCTGCCCTTTAAGCACCTTGTGTTCATGGCGGCTGCCTGCTCCATCTGGGACTTTGAATCGGCCGTGTTTCCCTATTTGTCGAGAAACAACGGCGCGCATGCGTACCAGCTCATGCTCCATGAACTCGCGGAGTTGGAAGAGGTCAACTATGGCGATATCCCGATCCGAGGGTCGCTCCTGGTCTGGATCGATGAGTTCTTAGCGACGCCATTGACGCCCCTTGATAGGACGGCTGGCCGGATCGACAACTGGAGGCCCGCCTGGCATCACATCTCCAATGAACTCCGCGAGCGCATTTCGTTCAAAGAGTTCGATTTTGGAGGGCCGGATGTGGACCGGCATCCCCAAAGGCACGGCGACTTCAGCGAGTTTCCCTTTTGGGAAGAAGAGTTTTGGTTTGGAGATCCAAACCGCGTCGGCCCTGCAAGATGGAAAGAACCGGAGTAGAGTGTGATCACCAATGCAGACGTTCCAATCCGCTGTGCGGTGGTTAACGTCCTCCGAAGGATAGCAAGTATGCGGCTCGTTTGATCAATCTTCGAGTGGAGGTGTTTGTTCCGCGCGAGCTGACGCTCTCCTGGCTGGGGCGGGCCCTTGGGCTGGATCTCTACGTCCGTGCAATAAAATGAGTCGTTTCGCCATCACCTGGCCGCGCAGGAATCCCTCCCATCTCACCAAGGACCAGCCCAGCCGAGGCGTGGCCGGCGCCGGAGGCATGGAAGGCAGCGGCAGCATGGGCGGCGTCGGCAGGCTCGAGGCTTCCGGCAGCGCCTCGTAGAGCGGGGGCGTCGGCCCGCCTTGTGCGCCCGACAGACAGGCCACGACCTGCCCCGATCGGTCCCGGAACACCTCCTGATCGAGAAAGCCCAGATACCGGCCGGTATAGGCGTACACCGCGCCGCTGCGCACGAGGGCGCGATACCGCCGCTCGCGGTCATACACCACGTGGTTGAAAAACCATCCCAGGACTTTCCCGGTCTGATCGAAGATCGGCTCCACCGTGTCGCGGCTCTCAGCGGCGGGCTGACCCGGCCAGATGGCGTGTGTCAGGAATTCGGCCAGCAGCTTCATTTAGCCCTCCGGCCCTCGCAGGAATTGGTCCCAGGTCAGGGGCGACCAGTCCGAGCGGGGCGTGGCCTGCATCGGCGGTTGTGACGGCAAGGGTGGAATCGGCGCGTCCGGCAGGGACAGCGGCAGCGATGCCGCTTCGCAGCGGGGAAGCTCCAGCCCGCCTTCGGCATCCGACAAGAACGCCACCGCGAACCCCGCCCGGTCTCTGAAGAACCCTCGATTGAGATGCCCCAGGTGTCTCGCGGTGAAGGAATAGACCGCGCTGCCCCGGAGCCGCGCCCGGTACCGCGTTTCCGCGTCGTAGATCACCTGGTCGTACAGCCATCCGACCACGAGACCGTGCCGATCGTATATCGGCTCGGCGGTTTGCTGACCCTCGTTGGACATGTCTTGCCCCCACCATTCTCTTGAGGAGATCGCCCGCTCAAGCAATGCCATGCTCCCCTCCTTCCCTGGGGCCATGAACAAGCAAGACTAATACCATTGGGGGAAACCCGCCGGCCGACTGACAATCTGGGGGCTGGAGAGCCAAGCGGGTGCGTTTTCTCGTGGGCGAGGGGTTCTGAGAACACAGTAAGGATTTCTAACTGAACAAAAATGAACGGACCCGCTGCACGTTCCTGTACGCTTCCGGTCGTTTTTTCGTCCGCTCGGCCGGCGTACCGCCGTTCCTGCCGCGCCAGCCGGGCCGTTCTCCTCTCGCACCGAACTTGCGTAACTCGCTCGGCGGCAGGGCACCCTCAGGCTCCAAGCCGCGGATGGAGGAGGCTATGGCACTTCGAATGGAAAGCAATACGCCGGTGCGAAAGGTGACTGCGGTTGGGATCGCCGGCGCGATCACCACCTTGCTGGTCTTTGTGCTGAACACGTATGTGCTGGATCCCGGCAAGCAGATTACGCCGGATGCCGCGGCCGCGCTGACCACCGTCCTCGCGTTTCTCGCCGGGTATTTCACGCGACCCGGCGAGGGCGAGCGAGTGCTCAAGACTCGGTAGGCGCTGCTGGAATCTCAACCACAGGTGGTCGTTCCGATGGCGCGCGCCTCACTTCTTTGGCTGAAGCCGCTCACGTGTCTCAGTCTCTGTGTGGCGTTAACCGCCTGCGTGGTGTCGATTCCCGGGAAGGAAGGGCGGACCACGTACCACGTCATCATCGGCTTCGGCATCGTGTCGGTTAACGAGCCCGCGGAACAGGCTATCGTCACGACGGATACGCAGGCCCTGGGCATCACGCTGTCCGATCAACCGGGGCTGAAGATGGGCGTCGGCTACTCCTCCAGCACCGTCGTGACGGTCGCGGACGGAGCGGCAGATATCCGGGTGGAAGTCTCAAAAGTCCCAGGCCGGCCGCTGATCGTCGATACCCAGAGCGCCATGCTGAAGCCATTTGGATCCGGCAGAAGGGAGACACATGAACCGGCACCTCCATGATCCCGGCACGCTCTCACGTGTCCTGTGCTCGGCCGTCGTCCTCCTGATGCTCACCGGCTGTCAGGGTCGGCGCCACGCGGTCATTGCCGCCACCGGCACCAATATCGGCGTCGAAATCTCCCAGAATCCGGCGAATCAATCGCCGCAGGCGAAGTTGGGCTATCAGCGGACGGAGCTGGCGATTGTCCCGAGCAATCGAGCCGCTGACGACCAGGAGCAATCCATCAAGGACGGCGCGACGGACGTGGCCGATGTGTTGATCGAGCTGCGCTATGGCGGCATCTTTGATTTTGGCCCCACCTCGGGGATCTATCAGCGGCTCGCGGTGGGGCCGGCCGCCGTGACGCAGCCGGGCGCCGCGTTCATGTTCGCGAGGGATGCCAAGGGCGAGCTGGACAAAGAGGCGGCTGCTTCGGTCGCCGCAGCGCTCGCCGGCGTTCCAAGCGCGCGCCCGCTCCAGGTCCTCCACGCCTTGAAGCCGCTGCGGAAGGCCTACGCCGAGGCGGCCGGGGATCCGGCCAAGAAGCAGATGTTCGACGAGGCGGCCCAGGCTGCGAGCTTCGCCGATTTTCGAAGCGCGTTGATAAGCCCGGCACTGACTGAGGGGCAGATCCAGACCATCAGGCGGTTCCTGGAGGAGCGAGACCCGCAGATCAAGAAGAGGCTGAGCGAGCTGGACCCGTCTCGCTGAGCGGCCGCCGCCCGCGAGCCGGGGCCCGACCCATACCGAGGAGACCGGAGATGCCCAATACGACTCCCATCGAGACCGAGACCGCGATCATGAAGGTGAAGATCGATGACGAACTGACCGACAAGCTCAAGCAGGAGTGTGATGTGCTGGGGATGGCCGGCTACCACCTGGCCTCAGCCTTCGTGCTGGACGGCTATGTCGTGTTGATCTTCCAGTTGACGCGGTAGCGCCGGCACCGCAGATCGTCTTCCCACCCGAGGCTCCCGCCTTACTCCCTACTCCAGCCGGACCAACACGCGATCCTGTTGCAGCCCATGCAGGACCGGGGTCTGATCCCGATTCTGGCGGCGGGCCGCGTCCTGCACGAGCGGCTTGAGGTAGTCGAACAAGCCTTTGAGGGTGATCGCGCCTGACGGGGTCTTCGCGGAGCCGCTCAGCCCCTTGAGGAAGTAATAGGTGAAAATGCCGTGGCCCTGGTCGTCGAGCGTGCTGGTGATCTCATCCCCCGAGGCGGCGCCGAACAGGACCAGCTTGCCGTGAGGCAAGACCCCGGGACTCACCGCGATCCCCATGGGGCGCGCGCCTTTGGCAAGGACGGAGCGGCCGCCGGCGCCGGAGAAGCAGGCGTCCAGGGCCACGATCACGTCTCTGGCGGGGAGTTTGTCCAGCGCGCCGTAGAGATCCCGGACCGGATAGGCGGTGGTCTCCAGAAACCGCGGGTCGCCGTCCCAGGGGACGAGGTACGCCTCGCCCGTCTTGGGATCGGGCGCGCCGTGCCCCGAATAATAGAAGAAGACGCGGGAGTCGGAGCGCACGTTTCGCGGGAGCCACTCGCGCAGGTATTTGTGGATGCTGGCCCGCGTCGCGTTCTGGCCGGTGAGGTAGATGACGTTCCGGCTCGGATAGCCCATGGCCAGCAGGTGCTGCCGGACCGCGTCGGCATCCCGAAGCGCGAATTCTGCGTCGGGGAGGTCGGCGTACTTCTCGATCCCGACGACCACGGCATAGTTGTTCGGATTTTCGTGAACCCGGTACGTCGGCATGTCCACGTCCGACCGTATGAGGCCGGGCGCCGGCGTCTTGAACGCGGCGGGCTTGGACCCGGCGAGCAGCCCGCTGGATTTGGCCTTGGCGAATTCCGCCAGCTTGCCCGACGCCAGCAGCGCCTTCTGCATCTCCTGGCGCGCGTCTTGCCGCGAGGCTTCGTTGACCTCATAAGGCATGAGGAACGGCCGCGGCATCTGGCTGCCGTAGGCGTGAAGCTCCTCCAGCACCGTGTTGTCGGCCGTCAGGAACCGGGCATGCACGTCCACTCGGGCGCCCGCGAAGATATTGGTGGACGGGTCGCTATCCACGGAGAGCACCGCGATCAGGTCGGCCTTGCCGGCCTTGGCTTCCTCCAGGCTTTTCGCCATCGTCACGGTCCCGAAGTTGGCGACCAGGAGCTTGGTCATGTCATCGAAGACGCCGGCGTTGAACTTCCCGCCAGGATCTTTTGCTTCGACGATGGCCACGCTGAGCTGCCCGTAAAGCGATGGACCAGCCTCGCCGATCGGCGACGAATCGGTCGCGCAGCCCGAGAGGCCCAACAGCAACCCAATGGCGATTATCTGTGGTCGCATCCTTGCCGCCACCGTTCCGAACCTTTCCTTGCGATGCCCCAAAGCATACGCCAACATGTATAAAAAATCGACGGGCCTCGATTGTCCGAAGAAAGCAGCAGCCTGAGCCGTCAGTGGAGATGACTAGTCCAGTCAAGGGTCCGTAGGGGCAGTATCGGCTTCATGGCCTCGAAGTCCTCGTCGCAGTGAATCAGGGGAACGTCGTGCTGGAGGGCGACCGTGGCGATGAGGCAATCGGCGGCGGTCGGCGTCACGCCCTGTTGCCGCAACCGTGCCGTATGCTCCCATGCGAAGGGCCACCACGATGAATCGAAAGAAAGGCGGGTGATCGGGGTCAGCCACTGAAGCAAGGTCTCCCGACGTTCGGCGGCGCGAAGGCCGGTCATGAGCTCCAGGACGATCCAGTCCGTGATCGCAGTCTCTGCGTTCACGATCAACGGCTTGAGGAGAGAGCGGATGGCTGACTGGCCGGAGGGGCGAAGCGCGTGAATCCAGACCGAGGTGTCAACGAGATACATGAGCCGGGCGCTTCGCGCGCTGCCGGCGAAGCTGGGCGGGCGTCAGGTCCAGAGGAATGGTTCCCAGCGCATCAGCGAGGGCCCGGAGTTGCTTTCGTCGGATGACCGACTTGAGGCTGGCGTCCACGGTGTCCTTGATCGTTGTGGTTCCCAGCGCCCGTTGCGCCTCCTGCAGCAGCTTGCGATCGATCTCCAGCGTGGTCTTCATAACACCCTATTCTCTCTGCCCATACAAACATACCTAGAATGCCCATATCGTATAATGGGATCGGTATGGTCGTCAAGAAGGGGTGGGGAAAAGAGCTTCCCAGCGGCGGCCCGGCAAGTTGTGCTCCGCCCCCTCCGGCGATAGGCGGCTCAAACTCCCGCCCGCTCACGGATTCGTCTTGAAAGAGCCGGAAGATTTGGCTATATTCTGGCTAAAAATGCGTCATGAGATCATTTTTGCACCGGAAGCTCTCGAAGACCTGAAAAAATTAAGGGCGTATGAGGGAGCCTCGGTGAGAGGCGTGATTGAAAAGCATCTCCGGTATGAGCCCACCAAGACGAGTCGAAGCCGGATCAAGCGTCTCAGGGGCTTGAGGCGTCCGCAGTATCGCTTGCGGGTGGGGGAGATCCGGGTGTTCTATGATGTCTCGGAAGGAGCCGTTGAAATCCTGGCCATTGTTCCGAAGTCACAAGCCGCATCGTGGCTTGAAGCCATAGGAGAAACCGAATGAAAAAAGTAGCTCTCTCAGAGGTGAAAGACGACCTGTCCAAATATTTACGCGCGGCGGAAAAGGAAGAAGTCCTGATTACGCGGCACGGCAAGCCTGCCGGCATCCTGATCGGGTTTGAATCGGAAGATGATTGGTTCGACTATCGCCTGGAGAATGATCCGCGATTCTTGAGGCGAATCGAGTCGGCCCGGCAAAGCTTGCGCGCAGGACGCGGAGTGCGGTTAGAAGAAATTAAGAAGTGAGCGAGCGTAAGGGCTGCGCCGCTTCCGTTTCGAGCCGGAGCCATGGCGGGCCGATCCGTATAAGTCAATACTCATGCCTGACCCCATTTCGAGGCGTACGGTTCTATCAAGAAATTTATGACGAATTCGGCCAACTTGTTGAGGTCCACCACAAATATCCGGTAGACTTGGGCCATCAGGGGGTCTAGCAGCCTTGAAGCCGATCACTCGCCAAACCGTTGCGGAGAAGCTTGCAGCCTACCTGCGCCACGAACTCTCGCTGGCAGATCTTGTCGCCTGGGCTGAGAATGCCATGATGGAGGGTGAGTTTGACGAGAAGGATCTGACCACCATTCGAGATGTTGTCGCCCGCCTTGGCGTCGCGGACATACGTGCTTTTGGGCTGGCCTGGGAAGACTGCGAACAGCTCTTGGCGCGCCTTGGATACTCTGCGCGGGTCAGCATCATCGCCACATAAACTCTTCTCCTTTCCTCTATCGATCATCCATCCGCAGTCAATATTGGTTATAACCTTCTTGACGCTACACGGGGAGAGTACTAATCTGGCACGCTTAGCTGGTGTGCATCATGTCTAAGTCTTCGTTGGGCGTCATCATATCGATTTGTTTCACAGTAGCGGTTCAGTTTACTCCTATCCCGGATTCATATCGTCGACTACTCGTTTTTGTCGCATGGCTCGGACTTAGTCTGGCATGCACCAGATGGTTCTTTACTCATGGGACTGATTGGCGACAAAACGCAAGGCTGGTGATAGGACTTTGCTTTTGAGGGGGGGCTCGAACACCCTCAAGAAGCACCCAACAGGTGCCTGTGATTAGCTCTTTCCCCGGTTCTTGTCAAGATGCTCATGACCGACTCACAAGTCAATACTCATGCCTGACCCCAAACCTGACCCCTTGACCCCCGCAAACCTGACCCCTTGGTCTCATGTAGGTGGCTTCGGCCGTCAGCTCTTTGGTTTCAGCGTGGAGGGGCAGGGGCAGCGCGGCGCACCAGAGGAGAATCAGGAGAGCATGGCACAGGCTCCGCGACATTAGGTGGGTGCTCCGGTGCGATGCACTTGGAGGCCGTGCACACTCGCGATCGCGTCGAAGTCCCGGTCGTTGTGGTACAGTTTTGCCTTGGTCTCGATGCAGGTCGCTGCGATCAGACAATCCACGGTACTGCGGATCGTCAGCCCCCTCTTGCGGCAGGCTCGGTAGATCGCCGCGGCATGCTCAAAGGTTCGAAGACCTCGGACGCGCAGGATCGGAAACGCGCGTAGGAGATCACGCGTCAGGCGGTGCGCCCGATCATCGCGGATTCCTTGCAAGACTTCGCAGTAAATAATGTCGGTCAACGCCAGCGCGGCTCCCTGCTCGATCAACGATGTGAGGGTGCGGTCAAACGGTGTTTCTCTCCCTTCCAGGAAGTCAATCCAGACGGTTGTGTCCACGACGATCATGCTCGACTCTGCCGGAGCTCGGCCAAGTCCGCTTCCCACTTGACCTGACCTCGCAATGTCAGGATCTCCTTTTGCTTGGCGCTTCTTATCAACTCGGTGAGAGCTAGGTGCACCAGCTCTCGCTTCGACTTGCACTTGTAAACCTTGAGACCCTTCCTCACGAGGCGGTCATCCAAATCAATATTGGTCCTGGCCATAACGTTTTCCTCCTCAGAGCTACTCTAAAGACGCATGGTGTAGAAGTCAAGCTCGGCTGGTGTATGCAAAGCCTTGCAACTCGCACCTTAGCTGAACGGGTTTAAGTGGGTGGCGTCGAACGGGTACCCGGTGCGCGCCGGACTTCGGCGAGCTCAGTCGAGCCGCGAGTCGGTGAGCCGTCAGGGTCTTGAGCCGGAGCCGTTCTTCCGGCAGTTACAGCAGCTAGGCGGGCACGCACCGGAGCCGGCTCCACCGTCCCGCCGAACCCCCTCAAATTTTCATGGCCTGCTTTACTTCTTCCAGCGTCCGGCGGGCGACTTCGGACGCGCGGTGACTGCCATCCTCGATGATCTGCTCGACCTGGGCCGGATTGGCGTTGAGCCTGGCACGGGCGCTCCAGATCGGCTGCAGCCGCTCCACCATCGCATCGGCCGATAGCTTCTTGCAGTCGATGCAGCCGATCTCGGCGGTCCGGCACTCGCGATTGATCCGCTGGATGACCTGGGTCGGGGAGAAGATCTTGTGGAAATCGTACACGGGGCAGATGTCCGGATTGCCGGGGTCGGTGCGCCGGACGCGGGCGGGGTCGGTGACCATGGTCTTGAGCTTCTGGCGGACCACGGGCTCGGGATCGGCCAGGTTGATCGTGTTGCCGTAGCTCTTGCTCATCTTCCGGCCGTCGGTCCCCAGCACCTTGGGATATTGGGTGAGGTGCTCCTTCGGCTCCGGGAACACCGGCCGATACAGGCTGTTGAAGCGCCGGGCGATCTCCCGGGTCAGCTCCAGGTGCGGAAGCTGGTCCTTGCCCACCGGGACATAGTCGGCCTTATAGATCAGGATGTCGGCCGCCTGGAGCACCGGATAGCCCAGAAATCCGTAAGTCGTCAGGTCCCGCTCGCTGAGCTCTTCCTGTTTTTCCTTGTACGTGGGGACCCGCTCGAGCCACGGGACCGGTATGACCATGGACAGCAGCAGATGCAGGATGGCGTGCTCCGGCACGCGCGACTGCACGAAGACCGTCGCCCGCCTTGGATCGATGCCGGCCGCCAGCCAGTCCATGAGCATCTCGCGTGTGTACTCCCGGACGCGGCTCGTGTCGGCATAGTTCGTCGAGAGCGCGTGCCAGTCGGCGACGAAAAAGAAGCACTCGTACTGGTCCTGCAGGGCCTTCCAGTTCTCCAGGGCGCCCAGGAGATTGCCCAGATGGAGCAGCCCGCTCGGCTGCATGCCGCTGAGCACGCGTTGCCGGGTTGGTGACCTGTCGGCACGCGAGGCGCTCATCCCAACACCGTCGAAAGAATGGTCCCGGCCATCACGTTCACGAGCGTGCCGGTGATCGTGCGGATGACATGGATCTGCGGATCGAAGACGATGAGCATGACGATGATGAGCATCCCATACGGCTCGAGCCGGTTCAAGGCCATGGCCGGGCGGACCGGCAGCAGGCTGGTGAGCACCCGCCCGCCGTCGAGCGGCGGAATGGGGATCAGGTTGAATGCCATCAGGAGCACGTTGATGAACACGGAGTACAGCGCCATCGCGGCGAGCGGCAGCAGCAGCATGCCGGAGAGATCGCGCCGCGGGGACAGCCCGGGCTGGGGAGGCCAGTAGGCGGCCAGCGAGGGGTCGATCATCATGATGCCCGCCAGGACTCCCGCGCTGGCCACCGCCAGGATCAGGTTCATCGCCGGCCCCGCTGCCGCGACGAGCGCCATGTGCCGGCGGGGGTCCCGCAGGCGCGCCGGGTTGACGGGCACCGGTTTGGCCCAGCCGAGGAAAAATCCACCCGGCAGCAGCAGGCACAGCAGCGGCAGGATCACGGTGCCGAAGGGGTCCACGTGCGCCAGCGGATTCATGGTCAGCCGCCCGGCCAGCCGCGCCGTCGAATCGCCATACCGATTAGCCACCCAGCCGTGGGCGTACTCGTGCAGGACCATGGCCAGGAGCAGCGGCAGGGCCATGTAGGAGACGGCATACAGGACGTGCGAGAGGGAGTTCATGGTTCGGTTCGTATGCGCGGCCTTAATTCACTTGAATGAGCTTTCCGTTTTTGATCTGGATGACATAGACCCGGCGGTTCAACGTTCCGGCCGCGCTGAAAGCTGCCGGGCCGCCCAACGTTGGGAGGTCCTGGCGCTTCGCGAGCTGCTCGCGCACCGCCTTGCCGGTGCCGGCCCCGCTTCGCACCGCCTCGAGGGCCACTCTCGCCGCATCGTAGGCTTGCGCCGCAATCAACGAGGGGGCAGCTTGATAGCGTCGGCGATACTGGTCCACAAACTCGCGGATGGCCGCCTCGGGGCTCTCGACGAAGAAGGCGTCCACGAACACGCCGTCGTTCAACCAGCGCTCCGGGAGGCGGGTCAGGTCCGGTGTATTCCAGCCGTTGCTCCCCAGCAGCGACACCTTCATATCATAAAACACCAGTTGTGGCGCAATGAGCGCGACCCGGGCGTAGTCACCTGGCAGAAACATCGCGTCGAAGCCGGGGGTGTACTCCAGCCGGGTGCCTCCCTTGCTGGTCTTGACGGCGACCGACGTCCCGTGATGCTTGAGGTCCTCGGCCTTGATGCGCCGGATCTGGGGGCCAAAATCGGTTTCAGCGTCCTTGTACGACTCGACCGCGATGATTTCGCCGCCCCGCTGCTTGATCTCCTGGATGAACAGGCGGGTGAGCTCCTGGCCATAGGCATTGTCCGGGTGGAGGACGCAGAAGCGGCGGAGCTTCAGCGAGCCGGTCGCATACTCCGCAATGCGCCGGGCCTGCTGGGCATAGGACAGCGCGGTGCTGAACAGATTCGCGCCGAGCCGGCGAAGGTCCGAGAGCGTGGCGGTCGGCGTGATGAACGGAATTTCGGCCTGCTCCGAGAGGCCGGCAAGCATTTGCACCTCGCGGCTGAACAGGGGGCCGATCACCGCCACCGGCCGGTATTCCGCCAGCGTCTCCGACAACTCGGCCCGGGACAAGGTCTCGCTGTCTTTCACCAGGAGCCCCACGGAGGGATGGCCGGCCTGATCTTTCATCTTATCGAGCGCAAGCCGGACGCCGTTCAGGACCTCAGTCCCGTACGCGGTCGCCCGCCCGGACAGCGGCACGAGCGCCGCGAGCAGGTGCGGGTACGCCTTTAATTTCGCCTTGATGGTCCGCAGTGTCTCCGTTGCGGTCGCAGCGTATGCGTGGGCGGGAAAGCGTTTCACAAAGAGCTGGAGCTCGCGCTCGGCGAGTTGCTCTTCTCCGTGCGTCGTGTGTTGTTCGATGCCGCGGATCAAGGCGATGTCGCCGGGAAAGCTCGTCGGGTACGCCTCCTGGACCCGACGCAGGGTTCTCCTGTCCATTCTGGAGACGAGGCTGCTGATCTCTGCCCTCAGCAGACCATGCTGCTCTTCCGGAGCGAGGGGCAATTCCTCGAGCGCGGACTGGAGCGCGCGGAACAGATCGCCTCGCTTGACCTGCACGTCCCTGATAAGGCTGATGGCCTCGAGCTTGAGGTCGGGAGTGGTCGCGAGGCTTTTGGCCTCTCCCAGCGTGGTCAGCGCGGCGTCGAGGTTACCGAGTTCGAACTGAGCTTTGCCCAGGAGCAGACGGGCACGGACATTCTGGGGCG
The DNA here is from genome assembly GCA_964478915.1 of uncultured Nitrospira sp. Taxonomy (GTDB): domain Bacteria; phylum Nitrospirota; class Nitrospiria; order Nitrospirales; family Nitrospiraceae; genus CAYJUM01. Next base: position 8,513 of record CAYZKG010000027.1, on the reverse strand, counting down.
AGGTTGGAAATTCCTGGAGCAATAATCTCAGATGACTGACGGCATCGGCATACTTCTTTTTACTGACCAGGGCCCGGGCCATCAACACGTACGCTTCATCCAGGTAGTCAGATTCAGTATACGCGCTCAAAAAAGATTCGAGCGCCGCAATGGCCTCGTCCGCCTGGCCCCCATCCAGCAAGCCCTTGACCCGCTCCAGCGCGAGCTTGTCCGGTGAGGGAGTGACCGATTCCGGCGTCTCTGTCTCGGCGGCCGGAGCCGGCGGAATGGCCGAGGCCCAAGGCCCGATGAGGAGAGGCGCGGCGATCAGGAAAAGAAGCAGGACCGTGAGGAGGCGGCACGTGAGGTTCGAACCGCGATCAGAGAGCATGCTTTCCTGTTCATTGTCATCGAGCGGACGCCGTCGTGAGCATCGTGAAGGCGCTGCGGCGTACTATAGGAGACGCCGCTTTGGGATGTCAAGGAGAGAACTTGCATATCTTGTTGTCTTTCCAAGCGTTCTTGACTATTATCCGAAACCAGACTGAGGCGCTGGGCAATGGGCTATGGGAAAACCACTCTTCCCCATTGCCTATCGCCTCGTGCCCCGTGCCTCGCGCCTGCGGTCTCGCGCATGGAGCAACTCATCGAGCGATATCTCAACGATCTCCGGATAGAAGGTGGCCTGGCCGTCAACACGTTGCAGGCCTACCGCCGCGACCTTCACAAGCTTCAGCGCTACCTCAAGCTGCAGGACATTGACGATCCCGCCCGCGCCACGCGCCAGACTCTCTCCGGATTCCTGGGGCATTTAAAACGCGCCAATCTTTCGGCGGCATCCTCGGCGAGGTGCCTCGCGGCGCTGCGAGGATTCTACCGCTTCCTGCGCAGGGAGCGCCTGGCCGACGAAGACCCGCTCCTCACGGTGGCGCGGCCGCGCCTGTGGCTGAAGCTTCCCCGTACCATGACCCAGCGCGAGGTGGGCCGATTGCTCGATCTGCCGGTGGGACCCGAGCCGGAAGCGGTGCGGGACGCCGCGATGGTGGAGCTCCTGTATGCCACCGGCCTCCGTGTGTCCGAGCTGGTGAACCTGGAATTCGCGCAGCTCAACCTCTCGGTGGGCTACGTGTTGGCGACCGGCAAGGGGGCGAAGCAGCGGGTCGTCCCGCTCGGCGACGTGGCTCGGCGCAAAGTCCAGCGGTATCTGGAAACAGCGCGGCCCCGTCTGGCGAAGGGCCGTGAGTGCCCGAACGTCTTCGTCACGAGACGCAGGAAAAAACTGACCAGACAGGGATTCTGGAAGATCTTGAAGGCTCGGGCGCGACAAGCCGGAATCTCGAAGCGGATCTCCCCGCACATGCTCCGCCACTCGTTTGCGACGCACTTACTGGAGCACGGCGCCGATCTGCGGTCCGTGCAAGCGATGTTGGGGCACGCTAGAATCTCCACGACTCAAATCTACACGCATGTGGAGCGCGAGCGACTCAAGCGCCTCCATACGCAATTCTTCCCGCGGAAGCACCGTCGCACGAAGGCCGTCCCCTGACGGGTGGAGCAGCGGGATCGCTCCGGTGTTTGCGGGCCGACAATCCTCGTCCGCTCGGTTGACAAGGTGGGGAGGTCTTGTTACCATGCGCCTGCGCGAGAAGCGCGTAATTTCGGGCGGATAGCTCAGTTGGGAGAGCGCTGCCCTTACAAGGCAGAGGTCACAGGTTCGATCCCTGTTCCGCCTACCAGATTCGTGGTTCGAGCCGATGCCGGGGGACTTGCGGGCATTGGCGGTTCATCCGCATTTTTACGGGGCCGTCGTTCAGCCTGGTTCAGGACGCCAGATTGTCAATCTGGAGGTCGCGGGTTCAAATCCCGTCGGCCCCGCCACTTCTTTCCCACCCAGTGCTCGTGGCTGAGATGAGCGTCCGACGGGAGGAGACGCGCTAAGAGCGGAATGTTTCAATCCAGTATCACCGGGTTCATCGGTTCGTTGGGGCTCATCTCCAAGACCGTCCTGCTCGTTTTGTTTTTCTTCTCCGTGGCGTCCTGGACCATCATCCTCTATAAGTGGTGGATCCTTCGCGCGATCGATCGCGATGAGCGGCGCTTTTTCAACACGTACCCGCGCGCCCAGGACGTCGAGGAGGTCCGCCATTATGGCCGCCGCTTTCGCTACAGTCCCAGCGCCGCGGTGGCTCTCGGCGTGCTGGAGCGGGCGGGCCCTGAATCCGACCAGGCCCTCGGGGACGAGACTGCTGGGGAAACGCGGCACTACTTCGACAGGGTGGTCAACCACCTCGTCCAGGATCAAATATCCAAACAGGAAGCGTATCTGCCCTTTCTTGCCACGACCGGAAACACCACTCCGTTTATCGGACTGTTCGGGACCGTCATGGGCATCATTGATGCGTTTCAGGAAATCGGCAAGCAAGGCACTGCGAGCATCGCGGCGGTGGCGCCGGGTGTCGCCGAGGCGCTTGTGGCCACGGCGGCCGGTCTGTTCACGGCGATCCCGGCCGTCATGGCCTATAACTATTTCCTGTCCCGGATCCGCAGAGCCGCGTTTCGAACCGAAGGGTTCAGCATCGAGTTCCTGAACGCATTCGAGGCGAAGCACGCCGAGTCGCGTACGCGGCCGGTCGAGATGCGGCCATGATTTTCGAGAGCCGGCGCCGGCGGTTTCTCTCCGAGATGAATGTCATCCCCCTCGTGGATGTCGTTCTGGTGTTGCTCGTCATCTTCATGGTCACCGCGCCGATGCTGTATCGGGGGATGGACATTCGGTTGCCCACCTCCACCACGAACACCATCAAGCCCGAGGAGCGCATCGTTCTGACGATCGAGCGCGACCAGAAGGTGTATCTCGACAAGACCCCGGTGACCGTGACCGACCTCGAAGCGCGACTCCGGGCGAGCAAGCAACGGAACGCGGATGTGGCGGTCTATCTGCGTGCCGATCGAGACGTTCCGTACGGCACGGTGGTCCGGGTGATGGACGGCGTGAAGCGCTCGGGAATCGAGAAGCTGGGAATGGTCACGGACGCGCCGCGAGAGGAATACGTGAAGGAGCAAGAGATCCGTCCCAGCCGTGAGGGTCCAGGCCGATGACGGCGCTCAGGATCCATTCGGGGCTCCTCTTCATGCCTTCCGAGTCGGAGCATCGCCTCTTCGGGGCCATGCTGGGCGTTTCGATCGGGCTGCATCTTGCCTTTCTTGTGTTGGTCGGCCTACGCATCGCGCCGTCCTATCAAACACCGCTGGCCTCGTATGAAGTGGCGCTGGTGTCGCTGTCGGAGCCCCAGGCCGTCGTCCAGCCGGTGACACCGCAACCGGTGCCTCTCGTGCAGCCGCCTCCGTCGCCACCCCAGCCCGTCCAGGAGCGCAAGCCGGCCCCTATTGTCGCGGAGCCGCCGGTCCAGAAATCGATGGCACTGGCGCCCGCGGCGAAGCCCATGCCGCAGAAAGCCGTGCCCATCGAACGGGAAGGCCGGAGCCGTTCGGCCGCCGTGGTGCGTGAAGCGTTACAAGGGCTGGAGCTGCCGCCTGAAGCGCCGACGCTCACCGAACCGGTGCCTGCTCGGAGCGCGTCCCCTCAGCGCTCCACCCGGCCCGAGCCCAAGCGGCTCCGCGAAGAGATCGACAGCCTGATGGCGAAACTTGCCGTCCCCACTACCCCGACGGCTCCGCCCCCCTCAAAGACGAATTCACCGCCGGTGACCGTCCCGACCAAGCCGGTTCTCTCGGACGAGCTGCGACGGCAGTTGCAAGAGCTCCAACGTCCCGTTCTCCCGGAGCCCGACCGGCCTGCTCCCGCGCGACCGCCCGAGGCGCGGCCTGTTCCGGCGGAGAAGCTCCTGACCGCTCCCCCAGCCGCGGCAATTCCCAAACGGCCGACGGTCAGCCTCGACGTTCCGGGGGCGGCGTCCGGGTTCAACCCGTATCTGGCCCAGGTTCAAAACAAGATCAGCAGTTATTGGGTCGCGCCCAACGTCGGGGATTTCCGGCAACTGGAGGGTCTGCGGGTCACGGTGAAGTTCCGGCTGCATCGTTCCGGGAAGGTGACCGATGTGGTGATCGAGGAATCGTCGGGGAACGAATACTACGATCTCTCCGGAAAGCGGGCGGTGCTGTCGGCCGACCCCTTGCCGCCGTTCCCGCGGGGGATGTCGGAGCCGTACTTCGATGCACATTTTCGATTTGTTCTTGGAGAACAGGCCGGATGAATCTTAAACTGCTGGCTGTCGCGACGTGTCTCACCGTGGGAGTCGGTCTCGGGCAGTTGATGGACTCCGGGGCCGCGGACGTATTCCTGGAGGCCACTCGCGGGGAGTTTCAAAAGATCCCGATCGGGGTGTTGGGATATCGGGATAACACGATGGTGGACGGCCAGGCCCGGCGGGTCGTCGATATCCTCAAGGCGGACCTTCGCCGGTCTCAGGTCTTTACGGTGGTTGATCCGCCGAAAAGCATTCAGCTCGCCAGGTTTGATTCCACGGCGGTCGATCGGGGGCTGTTCACCCGTGCCGCCGAGAACGGGCTTGCCGTGCTGGTCTGGGGGCGACTCGGCCAGCGCGATCCCGACATGGTCCTGGACAGCTATGTGGTCGATGGCCTGCTGACCCAGAGCAGTGATGCCGACACGGTGGCCGGCAAGCGGTACGTGGGATCCCCGTCGGTGCTGCGGTTAATGGTGCATCGCCTGGCCGATGAGCTGGTGTTTCGCTACACCGGTGAGCCGGGCATCGCCAGGACGCAGATTGCATTTGTGTCGGATTATGGAGGCGGTCGCGAGCTGTTCGTGATGGATTACGATGGGTACGCGCCGCGGCAGGTGACTGCGGACGGCTTCCTGAACCTGATGCCTCGGTGGTCTCCTGATCGGCGGTACCTGGCGTTTACCACCTATCGCGGCCGCAACCATCACATCGATCTCGTGGAGCTGACGACCGGAAAGCGGTGGACGCTGGTCTCCGCGAACGGGATGAACATCACCCCGGCCTGGTCGCCCGACGGCGCCATCTTGGCGTATGCCGGCAGTCAGGACGGCAACGCCGAGATCTATGCCATGGACACGCGCACGAGATCGACGCGGCGGCTCACGGACAATCCGGCCGGCGACTTTTCCCCGTCCTGGTCTCCCACGGGCCGGGAGATCGCGTTTGCCTCCGACCGCGGGGGCGGGCCGCAGGTGTATGTGATGGGTGCGGACGGATCCAATGTGCGCCGGTTGACCTTCGAGGGGGATTACAATACGGCGCCGACCTGGTCGCCGCGCGGCACCTGGATCGCCTATGTCTGCCGGACCAAGGAGCAGCAGTTGAAGCTCTGTCTGATCAGCCCGGACGGCCAGAGGCGCCTGCAGATCACGTCGGGTCCCGGAGCGGATGAGTCCCCGTCGTGGTCGCCCGACGGGCGGCATCTGGTCTTCAGCTCGACCCGGGACGGCAAGAGTCACATTTACATGATGAACACGGACGGGACCGATGTGGAGCGGCTGACGGCCGGGGGAACCTACCACAGCTCGCCCTCGTGGTCCCCGGTGTGAGGAAGAAAGGAGTCTGCCATGCGTCAATGGTATTCAGTCGTATGCGTGACGGGAGTGCTTGCAGTGACAGTGTTGTTGGGGTCGGCCTGCTCGAAGAAAAATATCCAGGCGACCGCTGATGCGCAGGAGGGGAAGGCGCCGGTTGTCGCAAAACTTGAACCGCCAGGTGTGCCGGCCAAGCCCGAGCCGCAACCACCGAAGATTACAGAGAGTCCCTCCGAGCCGCCGGCCAAACCGGAGCCCGAAGCGCCGAAGACGGCCGAGGCGCCTCCCGAGCCGCCGGCTTCCGCCTCGAAATCCGAACCGCTCACCGGCTTCGAACCGACGCCCAAAGGCGCGGCGCCACCGGAAGAACCGGTCTCCGGCGGGACGGTCGTGGCGAAGGTCGAGCCGTCGGAGTCAGCCCGCGAGCGCGTGCAAGAGATGCAGCAGGAGCAGGCCGCCAAGACCACGGCCGATGTGGCCGGCACTCAGTTGGAAGATGTCTATTTCGGGTTTGATAGCTGGAAGATCATGGAGCGAGCCAAACAGACGCTGGAGCTCAATGCCACGTGGCTCAAGGCCAACCCTGATATGAAATTGACGATCGAGGGGCACTGCGATGAGCGCGGCACGCTCGAGTACAATCTGGTGCTGGGGGAGAAGCGAGCCAAGGCGGTGAAACACTACCTGGCCGAACTTGGCGTCGACGCGGGACGGCTCCACGTGACCTCCTTCGGGAAAGAGAAGCCGTTCTGCCACGAGCATCAGGAGGCCTGCTATCAGCTGAATCGCCGCGGCCACCTGGTGGGTCGAGCCCAGTAGCGTCGGCGATCGGATGATCATGGGAGCTCACCGGCAGACTCTTGCCAGGCTGGCCTCGTGCGGAGTCCTCGTCGCGTCCCTGGCCGGATGCCTGGCCCAAAAGGCGGAGCTCACCCAGGTCGAGAGGGACCTCAGCTCCAAAATCTCGAGCCTCGACCGACAGGAGAAGGAGCTCGAGCAGAGCATCAAGCAGGCCAAGGCCGATCTCGACCGGATGGTCCGCGAGACGCGCGCCAAATTTCTTCAGCAGGTCACCTCGCTACGTGAAGAAGAGTTGGCCACCGTTCGGGGAGATCTGGAGAAGAAGGGAAATCAGCTCGCGAGGCTGGAAGGCCGCGCGGACGATTTGAACGCAAGGCTGCAGGACCTTAACGCCGGATTGCGCGAGATGAACGACCGCGCGGTGAAACGCGAGGCCGCGAACGACAAACGCTTCGCGGCGATCGAAAAGGGTCAGGAGGATCAGGCTGGGGCGATGAAAGCGGATCGGGAGCGCTTCCTCGCGGACGTGGCCGCTGAACGGGAGCGTCGGTCTAAGGACATGGCCGCCGTGGCGGCCAATCTGGAGAAGCTGGGTACGACGGTCACGATGCTTGCCAAGAACATTGAAACACGTTTGGAACAGCACGATAAGGCGTTGGTGACCGCCGAGGCCCGGGAAAACATCCTTGCCCAGCAACTTGAGGCCCAGGGGAGGGGGCTCAGCGAGCAGATGGGCCAGTTCCGTACGGCGCTCGGCGAGTTCAGGGCGGCGCTAGCGGGGCTGGGCGAGAAGCTGGTGCAGGAGCAGCAACGCCGCGCCGAGCTGGAGGCGAGCGCGTCCCGACAGACCGAGACACTGGCCCAAAGACTCGAAGCGAGCGAGAAAACCGCCTCCGGGTACCTGGGGGAGGTGAACAAGAGCATTACCTCGGTGGCCAAGGCCCTGCAGACCGTGAGCGAGACCGTGGTGGCTCGCTTGGACGAGCAACAGCAGCGGCTGAGCAACATCGAGACTCAGCTCGCCAACCGGCGTGAGCCGCTTGAGACTCCTGCTCCGCAGGCTGAAGAGAGCCCCGCGCCGCAGTCCTCCCCCTCTGACGCGACCGAGCCCAAGCCGGTCGCGCCGATACCGGGCGGCCCCGAGTCGCGGTCTGACGCCACGCCGGGAACGGCCGCCGTCGCGGAAGCCGCGGATGAGTCCGGTCGGCGCCTCATCAAAGCGGAGTATGACCGCGGGATGAGAAAGTTCCAAAAGGGAGATTTTGACGGGGCGCTCGAGAACTTCACGGAGTTCCTCGCTCGGTATCCCAAGGCGGACCTGGCGCCGAACGCCCAGTACTGGCTCGGCGAATGCTATTACGGAAAAAAGGACTATGAGCGAGCCATCGAGGCGTTCGATGGAGTCGCCCGCGCCTATCCGGCCAGTGAGAAGGTCCCGGCCGCCTTGCTGAAAAAAGGATTTGCGTATCTCGCGCTCAAAGACCGCATGCGGGCTTCGACGGTCCTCAAACAGGTGGTCGAGGTCTATCCCAAGACTCCGGAAGCCCACAAGGCCGTGGCCAAGCTGGCCGAGTTGAACAAGGGGCGGTAACGGTATGCAGGGGAACACTCTTTCGGGCGGCCGCGCCTGTCTGTGCGCCGTCATGCTGGCCGCCGCCGGCTGCGCCGCGCATGCCGACTTCGTGGAGTTGCGCGGGGAGGTCCGTAATCTATCGAAGACCGACACAGAGCATCTGAAGCAGCAGGAGGCCTTGCAACAGCGGCTGCAAGCCCTGGAGACCAGGGTCGAGGCGAAATCAGTCCTGACCGATCAGGCGATGCAGGATTCCGAAACCTTGCAGGAACGGATCAAGGACCTGACCGCCCGGCTCAGGCAACTCGACGAGCGCCTGATCCGATTCGAGAGCGCGCAGCAATTGCAGAAGGCGCCGCAGGCTCAGGCCGCACCCAAACTCCCCAGTGACCCTCCGGAAACGACGCCGGGCAGCGAATCGTCCCGTCAGTCGAAACCGGCTCGCTTGCCTCAGCTCCCCAAGCCGAGCGTGCTGCCGGGCACCCCCGGGATCACCCCGACCTCGGCCTTCAACCTGGCCTACAATGATTACCTGAACGGTCAGTACGATCTGGCGCTCGAGGAATTCCAGCAGTTCCTGAAAGATTTCCCCTCCACCTCTTTGACCCCTCAGGTGCATTACTGGATCGGGGAGACCTA
>CAYZKG010000026.1:0-24415 GCA_964478915.1 uncultured Nitrospira sp. | reverse complement strand
TCAAACTCCTCACCGATGCCAAGGTCACCCTGAGCGATTTGCGGAACCATCTGGGTAAGTGGTTACAGATGCGCGTGAAGCGCGACTCCACTGTCTACATTTACTACGCCGGGCACGGCACGCCGAATCTGCAGGCCCAGTCCGGGTCTATCGTGCCCTGGGACGGCCACCCGGATTTTCCGGACGGCCTGTATCCGCTCAAGGAGATGGAAGAGACGCTCGGCAAGCTGCCCACGAAGCAGGTCGTCGTGTTCTTGGATTCCTGTTTTTCCGGGGCCGCGGGGCGCTCCGTGCTGGCGAAGGGCACGCGGCCCATGGGGTTGCAATATCCCGTGCTGAGCGCGGGGGAGGTGATGGTTCTGGCCGCGGCGACCGGTACGCAGGTCAGCTCTGATTACGACAAAGCCGGGCATGGTCTCTTTACGCATTATCTTTTAACAGGCCTGCAAGGTGAGGCGGACGCCGATAAGGATCAGATCGTCACGCTGCGGGAACTGGTTCCCTATGTAAAGGAGCATGTCGCCCATACTGCCGTGGAGGAGTTGAACCGCGAGCAGACCCCGGTGCTCCTGCCGGGAGAAGAGGCGCTGGGGACGCGCGTCACCCTTCCGCTGGCCCGGGTCATCTCAACCGAGGAGCGCAAGAAGATTGAGGTGGCCAAGGCGCCGGCCTTTGAAGCGCCGCGCCAGCCGGGCCGCGAGATCACCGGCCGGGACGGGGCGCCGATGCTCTTGATTCCCGCCGGGGAGTTCATGATGGGAAGTACCGAAGGGAGTGAGGACGAGAAGCCGGTACACCGCGTCGCGCTTTCAGCTTTCTATCTAGACAAGTACGAAATCACGAACAAGCTGTTCCAGAAGTTTACCCGCGAGACCGGCTATGAGACCACGGCGGAGAAGGAGGGCAAGGCGTTCGGGTGTACGCCGAGCAACAAATGTGGGGAGATCAGCGGGGCCAATTGGCGCAAGCCGGAGGGCGGCGAGACGGTGTTCGTCTCGAACCGGGATGAGCATCCGGTCGTGTCGGTCTCCTGGTATGATGCGGAAGCCTATTGCCGCTGGGCAGGGAAACGCCTGCCGACGGAAGCAGAGTGGGAGTATGCGGCGCGAGGCGGTACGCAGACCACCTATTGGTGGGGGGATGAGCATCCCGGCTCACGGCGTGTCGGCAATCTCGCGGATGAAGCGGCTAAGCGTCAGTTTCCCGAATGGACTATCATGACCGGCTACGACGATGGCTACGTGCGCACCGCCCCGGTGGGATCGTTCGAGCCGAACCCGTTTGGCCTGCATGACATGATCGGCAATGTCTGGGAATGGACGGCCGATTGGTACGATGCAAAGTACTACGAGGTCAGCCCGGTCCAAAACCCCCAAGGGTCTTCTACGGGCCAGTTCAAGGTGGACCGTGGCGGAGGGTGGATGCATATGCCGCGTAACCTGCGCTCCGCGAGCCGGACCGGAAATGTCCCATCGCTGCGGAATGCGATTATGGGCTTCCGCTGCGCCCAGGACGCCCGCTGACCCTGTGCGCTGTGGCGCTGTTCCCTGTTCTCCTGAGTCTTGTTCCTCCCCTTCGTAAGGGGAGGTAAGGTGGGGTGAGTAAGGGGAGATGAAAAGGAGGGGGTAAGAGACGGATGAACGACCTCCCGCCGATCGTATGGCCCGTTGCACTTGACCCATTGCACAGGAGCAATGGGTACCCCGGCAACGGGCACCCCGCCTACGGGATTGGGACCCAGCATTGACTGGGCCGCAGCGATCTGATAGACACAGCACCATGGACCCCAAAGATTTCGGCAAGTACCTTCGCGGGAAATCCGTTTCACGGCTTCTTCACCGAGCTCGCCGGGAGAGTGCTGCCCGGATCTTGGCCCACCGGGAACCGGCGCGAACCTTCTGGCGCAAGCGCTCCCATACCGTGGCAAGGACCCGATAGGTGCTCTATATCGACACCTCGGTGCTTCTTGTCTATACATTGACCCAAGACATTGAATCCGAAAGATACCCGGCCACGGAGGCCTTCTTCTCTTTCCGTTTGTGTCCCGGCTGGAGCGAGCTCTGCATGCTCGGAAGTTGAAAGCTCTGCGTGACACAAGCGACCTTCCTCATGCGATCGCTGCACTCAGCTATGAGTGCGAGGCGATCGTCTCGTATGACACGCATTTTAAAGCGATTGCGAGAGTGATTCCCTATCGCAGCCCCGAAGATTTCTCTTAGCCTTTAGAGGCGGCAGCGATGATCTCGGCGCAGCGGGTGCTGCTGAGGATGGCGCTCTCCAGGGTGGACGACCAGCCGGTGTCGGTCCTGTCGCCAGCCAGCAAGAGATTGGCGAATGGGCTTTGTTGGAGTGGCCGGAGCGCGGCGCTTTTCTGGAGAACTGCGAGCTGGAAATAAGGGACGGGCACCTAATCAAAAGGCGTGCGGGGTGCCTATGCGCGCCCGGATTCCAGCCGTTCGATCCTGGCTTTGAGGGTGGTGAGCTCTGATTCCAGCGTGGTGATACGCTGGTCTAGTTGAGCAAAGGAGAGGCGGAGCAGGGCGCGCATTTCGCGGAACTCATCCCGGACTTCGTGGCGCAGCTCCTGGACTTCATGGCGGATGACCGCATGCCCTTCTGCGACTTGCCGCAGGTCGCTCCTCAGTGCCTCAGCAACCACGCTGAAGTGTCGCTTGATCTCTTCAAGCTGCTCGCGTTCCACAATGCACCAGTTGCAGGAATTGGCTCCATCCGCCGCAGAGCAGGAGGCGCGAGCAGTCTAGACTTGACGCGTTGAGCTGTCAAGACGCGGGATCGCGAATCGCATCGAGATTCCCCCGATCACTGATCACGACCGGCTCTGTGCTGCGATCGCGTCGGCGCAGCGGTCGCCGCTGAGGATGGCGCTCTCCAGCGTGGCGGGCCAGCCGGTGTCGGTCCAGTCGCCTGCCAGCAGCAAATTGGGGAACGGGCTTTGCTGAAGCGGGCGGAGCGCGGCAGTGCCCGGGCGAATCGAGAGAAAGGCCCTGGGCTCCCGAACGATCTCGGCGCCGAGGACCTTCACGCCGGTGAGAGCCGGCACGAGCGAGGTGAGCTCGGCCAGCGCGCAATCCTGAAGCGCCTGATCGGTCAGGTCCAGCAGATCGAACCGCCCGGTGGAGACCAGCGAGACCAGAGCCTGCCGTTTCTCCTCGACCCCGGGTCTGACAACCATCCAGTGAAACGGTCGCGCCGCGAGAAGGAACAGACGGCGGCGAAGCGTTCGTGACACGCCTGCAGAACCGGGATCGAAGCGAAGGTGAACCGTGACCGCAGGCGACTCCGCCAATTTCAGAATCTGATGAAAGTACGAAAAATGAGTCAGCACCCGTTCCGGCAGGAGCGGGGTGAGCGCGCTCGGCGGCAAGGCTGCGATGTACCAGTCCGCCGTCATCACTTCTCCGGTCTTGAGTTCCACGCCGCTGACCTGTTTCTGATCGAACCGGAACTGGGCTGCGGCTGTCCCGAGCCGGATCGTTCCGCCGGTACGACGGAGTTGGTCCTCAACCGGCTGGATCAGCAGCCGACGGGCTGCGACCTCCGGGAGCGCGATTCGTGATGCGGAGCGGTCTGATAGGAACATGCGGCTCAAGGCGGCGATCAGCGCGCCGGCCGAGACGACGGCAAGATCCTCGCCGAGCAGAAAATGCGTTAGGGGGTTCCAGAACTGCGCGCGGGCCATCGGGGACTGGCCGCTGGCCGCGAGCCAATCTTCGGCTGTCCGCAATTCCAGATCGGCCGGCAGGGATTCACCCTCCCAAGCTCGTTCGAGCAGCATCAGGAACTGCCAGCGATCACGGGCAAGAAGACCGTTGAACGTGGCCAGTGCCACAATGGCGTGCAGGGGAGCCGGAGCCCACGGCCGCCGGAGACGAACCGGCCGCGTCCCCGGACGGACGAATTCGACCCGAGGGCCACGCCGGAACGGCGCGTAGCGGAGCGTGCCCAAGGTTCTCAGAAGCGCGATTGTGGCGCTGTGGCAGCCGAGGAGCGCCAGGGGAATGGCCTCCAGGGGGACGTCCGGTTCAGGGGTGCCGGTGGATGGCGCCGGACCGGCTCGGATCAGCCTGCCTCCCAAGTCGGCCCCTTGCTCCAAGAGCGTCACCGCGAAGCCGCGCAGCGACAGGCGGAGCCCGCCGGTCAGTCCCGCCGGTCCCCCGCCGATAATCAACACGCTGCGTGTCATGGAGTGATCAGGAGAACGCCAGGTGCGACTTGAGCCAGATCGCCGTGGCCAAAGCCAGCCGGTAGGAAGGCGCCAGACCCACGCGAGGGCCGAAGACGCGGAAGCGTGAAGCCTCGATCCGCCCGAGAATGCGCTGGTACACCGCACGCATGATTTCGGCGACGATCAAGGCTTGGCGATCGGCAGCGGGGAGCGAATCAGCCGCTTCGCGTGCGCGGTCATAGAAACTCCGGGCGCGATTGCACTCGAATCGCATGAGTTCGACGAAGCTCGGCGAATAGACGCGACCGGCGAGGTGCTCCTCCGTATAGCCGAACCGCCGGAGGTCTTCCTGCGGGAGATAGATCCGGCCGCGATCGGCGTCCGGGCCGAGGTCCCTCAGGATATTGGTGAGCTGGAAGGCCAGCCCTAAATTGACGGCGTACTCCGTGGCCTGAGAGGAGCGCGTCCCGAACACCTTCAAGCAGATCAAGCCGACCACCGAGGCCACGCGGTAGCAGTACGGATAAAGGTCGTTGAAGGTCTGATACCGGGTCGTGGTGAGATCCATCTCTACGCCGGCGATCAGCTCTTCGAACAATTTTTCGGGAATCTCCAGCAGCCGGGCATGCTCCGCCAGGCTGATCGTCACCGGCAGGCTCGGGGTGCCATGATAGGCGGCGGCAAGCTCGGCGCGCCACCGCTGGAGCTCCTGGCGCGGATCGCTGCCGGGAGGCGGGTCGTCCACCGCGCTATCCACTTCCCGGCAGAACGCATAGACCGTGTACATGGCTTCGCGGCGGGCGCGGGGAAGAAAGAGGAGAGAGTAATAGAAATTACTGCCGCTTTGCTTCGTCAGGGCAGTGCAGTACGCCTGAGCTTCGGTCGAGGTCATCGCGGTGGTTACCGCCCGGCTGACTGGATGCGCCGAACGCCTGCCGGAGTTTCCTGGAAGAGCGAGGGATGAATCAGGGCGGCAAGAATCTCGACCCCGTCCACCAAGCGGGGGCTCGGCCGGCTGAAGTACGATGACGAGTCCACCGCAAATACCTGACCGTTCTGCGCGGCTGGCAGGGTCTCCCAGCCGGGCCGGCCGGTGACCCGGTCCACTTCCCGTAGCGTGCGCTCGGCCGAGAAGCTGCACGGCATGAGCACCAGGACGTCGAGACGGGCGTTCAGCACTTGATCCCAGGTGACTTTCTTTGATGGCGCACCGGCTGTTCCCAGGGCATCGACGCCGCCGGCGCGCGCCACCATGTCGGGGACCCAGTGGCCACCGACATAGAGCGGCTCAAGCCATTCCAGGCACACCACCTTGGGCTTGCGTTGCACCCGGGCCGTCCTGTCGCGGATCGCGTCGAGGCGGGCGCGGAGCTGCTCCGCCAGCGCTCGTGCTTGTGCCGTCCGGGCGATCGCGCCGCCGATGCGCTCCACATCGTCAATGATCTGCTCGAGCGTCGTGGGGTTCAGCGCCAGGAGCTGCGGCGGGCGGGAAAGCGCCCTGATCGCCCGCTGAAGCTGGCTCGGCGTGATCGCGCACACGTGGCAGAGGTCCTGGGTAATGACGAGGTCGGGTTCCGACTGCGCGAACAGGGCCTCGTCGAGCGTGTAGAGGTCCTTGCCGCTCTCCACCGCTGCTTTCACCTGGCGGTCGATGTCGGGGCTCGACGACCGGTCGGAATCAATGACCGGCCGGACCATGACCGGTGTGTTCCGGACTTCCGGCGGATAGTCGCACTCATGGCTGATGCCGACCAGGTCTCCGGCCGCGCCCAATGCTGCGACCACCTCCGTCGCCCCCGGCAGTAGGGAACAGATTCTCATTCTTAACCCTCGTCAATGGTCAATAGTCATTGGTCAATGGTTCTCGGCTCGCTCTAATCCCACTCTCCCGCCTCGCCTCCCCAGAGGCGGCTGGCGAGTTCCTCGATATTGACTTCTTCGAGGGACTTCACCACCGCGTCGGCCTCATGCAGATCCTGGAGGGTATGGGTGTTTGCAACTGCCAAGGTCTTCATGCCGGCGGCACGAGCAGCCTGGATGCCCGCAAGCGTGTCCTCGATCACCAGGCATTGCTCGGCCTTGAGCGTCGGCTCCGGCAGTCCGTTCCGCTGGCGTATACGGTTCAAGGCGCCGAGCGCATGCAGGTACGCCTCGGGGTCCGGCTTGCCGCGGACGACATCCTCGGCGCTCGTGATGTGCTCGAACGCTTTCGGAAGGCCGGCCTGCTCCAGGACAAATTCGATCTCGGGGCGCAATGCCCCTGACGCGATTGCCAGATGATAGCGGGTCGCCGCTTCCCGAACCAGCTGTTGCACGCCGGGGAAAATAAACAGCCGCTCCTTGAGACGGACCATGAAGATGCGGGCCTTCTTGCCCACCAAATCGTTGATGATGGCTTTCGAACGCGGTCGTCCGTGGGCCTCCAGGACCGCCTCAAAGCAGCCCTTGTCATCATACCCGACGTAGCGATTGTAATATTCCTCAGCCGGGAGAACGATGTCCTGTTCGCGCAGCACGTCCTGGAAGGCGGATAGGTGGATCGGCTCGTTGTCTGCTACGACACCATCAAAATCGAAAATGAGAGCGCGTAACATAACGTCACGTCGTAAAGTCGAAAGTCTGAAAGTCTTCAAGCCGAACGTCGGCCAGCGCAGATAAGACTTTCGACTTTGGACTTGAAGACGTTAAGACTCAGGCCAGAGAAGGCCGCATTATAGCATAGCGGCCCACTGGAGGCAGGCCTCAACCCACGGCGCGGCTATGATTTTATCTTCAGGCGGGATTCCGCGATCCAGCCGACCGCGCCGTCCTCGGTTCGGACGGAGTAGACCCAGGCGTTGTTCCGAAGCTCTCCGTCCACGACGGTGAGCGTGGAGCCCGGCTTCACGAGCGGGCCCGGTACGACGCCGGCTGAATCGGCGCTGAGGAAGACCGTGCTGGTCAATTGCTTGGGGTCCGACTGGACCACGACACGCTGGCCTTCCTTGAACATGGGGATCGGAACGGGACCTGGCGCGGAAGGTCGGGCGGCTTGGGCAGAGGGGGACGGCGTGGCAGGAGCGGAAGCGACAGGTGCCGGCGGGGCCGCAGCCGGAGGAGCAGAAACAGGAGGAGCGGGAGCAGTGGCAGCAGGAGCGGCGGGAGACAGCGGGGCCGCAGGTGCAGCCGGCTTGGCCGGTCTCGCGATCGCCGGCTTGGGCGGTTCGGGTGCTCCGAGCCCGAACATCTGCAGCATGTCCGGCTGCATCAACGCGTAAACGGCCACGCCGACGAGCACGAGCACCAAGACCCACATCAGCGGGCGTCGATTCGGCGGCTTCTTGTCCATGAGTCGCTGCCCAGGATCCTCGTCCAATCCCTGCGGGAGGTCGTCGATATCGAGGTCGGGTTCAGGTTCGCGGGCAAACAGGAGGGTCCAGCCTGGAAGTGGTTGCATCGTTGCCGCGTACCCGGACTGTCCGAACATTGTGTCCTCCTCGTGGGGTTGGCGTTCCGGCTTTCTAAAGCCGCGCAGACATACCATTCTCGCTCTTAGCTCGTCAATAGGGCGCGGCAATCAAGCCGGGCGTACTCGCTAACCCTTCTCACGTGCCTGTATCGTTCCGTCCCGCACGAATGTCGAAGCCCGTTATTTTCTATCCACCGGTCAGCAGGGGAGAATGTTCGAGCACGCCATCACCTGCTTCTCGCGGCTTCCCGCTCGAAACACCGTGACGCCCTTGCATCCCAGCCGATAGGCGAGGAGGAAAGCGGAGGCCACATCCGCCTTGGTCGCCGAGGAAGGCAGGTTGATGGTCTTGGAGATCCCGCTGTCGCTGTACTTTTGGAAGATCGCCTGCACGCGGACGTGATGTGCTGGAGACACGTCGTGGGCTGTTACGAACAACCGGCGCAGCTCGGCGGGGATCTGGGTGAGGTGCTGGATGGACTCCTGCGCGGCGACCTGCTCAATCAATTTCTTCGAGTAAATCCCGGCTGCGCGGGCCCGTTCGACGAACAGCGGGTGGAGCGTGACGAGCCGGACGTCTTCCATCACGTTGCGGATATAGCTGATGCCATAGAGCGGCTCGATGCCGGGAGAGCAGTCGGCGATGATGCTGAGGGTGCCGGTCGGCGCCACCGTGGTGACCGTGGCGTTCCGGAGGCGGACGCCCTGCTCCTCGAGACGGCTTCCCTTGTAGTTCGGGAACACGCTGCGCTCCCGGGCCAACTCCGCCGAAGCGGCGCGCGCCTCTTTCCAGACGAATCGCATGACCTGTTCGCCTACCCGCAGCGCCTCGTCACTGTCGTACGGGATGTGCAAGTGAATGAGGAGATCCGCGAACCCCATCACCCCGAGGCCGATCTTGCGATTGCCTTTCGTGATGGTCTCGATCTCCGGCAGCGGGTACCGGTTCATGTCAATGACGTTGTCCAGGAACCGCACGGCCGTGTGGATGACCGGACGCATCCGCTCGAAGTCGATGCGCGGCTTCTTCGCGGTGCCGGCCACGAACCGCGTGAGGTTGATAGAGCCGAGATTGCAGGACTCGTATGAAAGCAGGGGTTGCTCACCGCACGGATTGGTCGCCTCGATGCGGCCGACGTGCGGCGTGGGATTGTGGGTGTTGATGATGTCGAGGAAGACCACCCCGGGCTCACCGGACCGCCAGGCCGCCTCCGCGATCTTGTCGAACACCTTTCCGGCGTTGAGCCGCGCGACGCGCCGGCCGGTACGCGGGTTGATGATCGCATAGTCCTGCCCGTGCTCGACCGCGCGCATGAACGCGTCGGTGATTCCGACCGACAGATTGAAATTCGTCAGCTCGGCCGGATTCTGCTTGACCGCGATGAATTCCAGGATGTCCGGATGGTCCACTCGGAGAATCCCCATGTTCGCGCCCCGCCGCGCGCCGCCTTGCTTGATCACCTCGGTGGCCATGTTGAACACACGGATGAAGGAGATGGGTCCCGAGGCGATTCCGCTCGTCGAAAGGACAGGGTCGTTCTTGGGACGCAGGTGACTGAACGAAAAGCCGGTTCCTCCGCCGGACTGATGAATCAAGGCCTGATGCTTGACCGCTTCGAAGATCGATTCCAGCGAGTCTTCCACCGGCAGCACGAAACAAGCGGACAGTTGCTGGAGGTCTCGGCCCGCATTCATCAGAGTAGGCGAGTTGGGCAGGAAGTCGAGCCGGCTCATCAAGCGGTAGAACGCATCAGCCGTCGCCTGCCGGCGAGAGCCGTTTCCCGCATAGAGGCGTTCCGCTTCGGCGATGTTGTCGGCGACCCGCCGGAAGAGCTGCGCCGGCGTCTCAATCGGCTTGCCGGTCGCATCCTTTTCGAGGTACCGACGGCGTAGCACGGTCAGGGCGTTTTCCGAGAGATGGGCCGTCCGATCAGCCGCTCTGCGCGTGGTGTTCGGCATGGCCCCATTATATGCGATTTGACTGCAGGAACACCATTCGCACCGCGCTGATCACTTGCACTTCCACACCAGCTGAGGCACAATGGGCCCAACACCCATCGCACCACCCGCCGCATGTCCCATGAAATCCTACCGGGAAGAACTCTGGTTCGAGACCAAAGCGCGGCGGGCCTATGTCAACATCACGCCTCAGGTCGAAGCAGCCGTGCGCAAGAGCGGCGTGCGGGAAGGCATGGTGCTGGTCAATGCCATGCACATCACCGCAAGCGTGTACATCAACGATGACGAGCAGGGCCTCATCAAGGACTACGATGCGTTTCTGGAACGGCTCGTCCCGCAGGCCGCCCGGTACCACCACAATGAAACGGGCGAAGACAACGGCGATGCGCATATCAAACGGCAGCTGATGGGACGGGAAGTCGTGGTGGCCATCACTGACGGGCGAATGGATTTCGGACCGTGGGAACAGATTTTTTACGGAGAGTTTGACGGACGCCGCCGAAAGCGAGTGCTGATCAAAGTGATCGGCGAGTGACTTGCGTTCACGGCGACAGTTTGGCAACATACCTGACAGACGTCCGGCAACTCTCACGGTTCACGGAGGTTCCATGGCTAGCTGGAGTCGGCCTGATCCGTTAACGCGCGACCTCATCCACCTGATCAATGCCCGTCGCCACGATCACGGAGACGCCGATGCGGCGATTGACACACTGCAGGCTCTCCTCGAACAGGACCGTGAGCACGACGCACTGACCGTGCTGGCGGCCCTCGATGAGGAGATGGCCGAGTGGCTGTTCGATCTGCTGGCGGAGGCGGCCTGCACCGTGGTGATGGACTGCGACGCTCCCGGGATGGAAGACAAGCCGTCCTACGCCGTGATGGCCGCGATAGAGCTGCCTCTTCAGGCGAATCTGCAGTGGCCGCTGCGGTTGAAGATCGACCCGGTGATTACCGCGGATCTCCTCCACAAAAACCTGGGTCTGCCGCCCGGCACCGTGGTGATGGTCGAGCCCCGACTCCTCACGGATGCGACGCTCGATCACCTCTCGCTGCACGACCTCAGCCAGCACATCTCGGCCCTGGCCGATTCCCAACGGCGGATGCCTGTCGCCGCACGCCTCCATCCGCCGGTGGAGTGCACGGCTTTCTTGTTGTTCGAGATGATCGGTCTGCCGGACCCGGGGCTTCCCGAGGAATTGGGTGAGCCCGAGCGCCAGGCATTGCTCGACGGCCTCGTGGCTCAGTGTCCGGAGCTGGCGCCGGCGGCTCAGATCCTGGATGCGCCGGTGTACGCGGCGTACGCGCTGTTCGATGCCCAGAACGCCGTGCGGCTGCATCGGCTTGCCGATGACACCATCGCCGTGTGGCGGGACCTGGAGCCCAGCGTCCGCAGCCGGACGATCGTGCATCTCCATACCCAGTGCGGGAACGGCGTCTATATGCCGGTATGGACGGATCTTTTCGATCCCGAGCTGCCTGAAGACCATGGGCCCATCTGGACGTCGCAGGACGTCTGGGTCTTCACCGCCGATCTCCCCATCGAATGGCCCGGCGAGGTGCTCACCAACGGGCTGCTGGCCGAAGGGTGCACCCGCTTCGAGAACCACATCGTCGAAGCCCCGGACAACTGAAGCAGCCTCGCTGACAAGCCAGCAAGCCCATCTCTTCTATCTCTCCTGTCATCCAGGGTTTGCGCCTCAGGTGTGTTCTGTCAGCCGGTAGCGGAGCAGAGCCGTCACGGCCTGCGGTGGTGCGGAAAGCACGACCACTTCTACTTCGAGTTAGAGCCTGGCGGGGCGGGGACAGCTAGCGGTGTTGAGGAGAGGATAATCTCAATGCGGCGATTGGCCTGCCGTCCTGCCCGCGAATCATTGCTCGCCACAGGGCGGGTGTCGGCATAGCCCACCGCCGTGAGCCTCTCACGGCCCAAGCCGCCCTGCTGGACGAGATGCCGGACCACGCTGGCCGCGCGCGCGGTGGAAAGCTCCCAGTTGGTCGGGTACTTGTCGCGGAGTTTGGGGCCGATGCCCTTGTTGTCGGTATGGCCCTCGATGTGGATCTGCTTATCGGGCACCTTCTTCAGCGTCTCGGCCAGTTGTGTGAGGACCTTGAGCCCTTCCGGCGTCATCTCGGTCTGGCCGGATCTGAACAGGACATGGTCCACCATGGTGACCGCCAGCTGATCCTGCGTCTGCTGGATGGCGACTTGCTCTTTCGCGATCTCCGACTCAAGGGCTCGGGCAAGGTCATCCCGCGCGCGGCTCAACTCCTGGACTTTCGCCTCACGTTCGGCCCGCTCGCGCTCGGCGGCTTCTAAATCAGTCCGCAGCTTGGCGAACTCCTGTTTCGCCTGGGTGGCAGCGCTTTCCAGATCGGCGAGACCTTTTTTCAGATTCTCGGCCTCTTTTTCGAGACGGGCTTTGTCCTGTTCCAGACGGGCTTTGTCTTGCTGGAGTGACTTGATCTCTTCGCTGGCCTGGGACAGGACCTTACGGGCCTTGTCCAATTTGGCGACCGTGTCGTTATGGGTGTTGAGGCTCACACAGCCAACGAACAGGGCGGTGCCCGCAAGGAGAGCGGCGGCTCGCGCGCTCGACATGGAAGGTGTCATGGAGTGCTCCGTGATCCGAGGTAGCATATTACCGCGGCCACGTTCCACGACGCAATACTTAGGAGGCAGGCTTGTCTTGCTTCAGCTGGGACACCCAAAATTCCCGTCGCCCGAGAAATTCCTTGTTGGCAGACAGAAGGACCTCGTACCGCCCAGGCGTGGGAAACGGCACGACCGGCAGGTTAAGGCCGAAGTCCGTAATGGACAGCCGGTCCACGATGTGTACCGAGAAGCTCGCCTCTGCGAGCACGCTGTCGGAATCGGCGTGCACCAACCGCAAGGTCAAGTCGTAGTCCCGTGTTGTTTCATGAGCTGAATAGCCGCGTCCACGCTCTCGCGCTCGGACACTGTCACCACCGGCGACGACATGACCGTGCCGACCCGGATCCGCATCGCATCGAGGCCCGGCGCGGTGACCCGTACCACTACATCACGATCCGTGAGGATCCCGATCGGCTTGAGACCATCCACGACCACCACCGAGCCGACGCCGCGCGCGGTCATCAGGCGCGCCACATGGCGGATCGAGATATCCGGCGGCGAGGTATGTACGGTCAGGGGGAGATCTTTACTGGCTTCGAGCACCGGCATCGCCATACGCACCTACCTACTTGTGAAGAATCCTGGTTAGCGCGGCGGAGGCGGGAGGGTTCGAGCCAGGGCGGCGAGGAGCTCCACCGGGGTGGTCTGGCCGGATGGAAACAGGGTCGAGTAGCGGTCCTGCACGAGCGCGAACCATTCGCCTCGGCGCTCACTCGGGACACCCAAGAGCGATCCCAGCGACGCGAGGTGCTCCCCGGCACCTTGCGCCATATCCTGTTGCAGGCTTTCGAAGTTGTTGGCGACGAACACGATCGGTTGATAGTCCTCCCGGATGACCCCTTCGCTCGTGAGCCACGGATTCCCGAAGGTGCTCGACGAGAAATCGGTAAAGACGTCGGTTGTCGCTTTGGTCGTAGCCTTGAAGGTGCAGGCGGAGAGGGTGAGCCCCAGGCCGAGGGCCGCCAGACTCACAACGAGGCGATCGCAGGTACGGAAACGCAGAATTCTCATGGCTGGCCCTTTCGTCTTGGTTGGCTCTCCGTCAGTCCCACAGTTACTTCAACCTGTGTAATCTGTCAAGTGATGTGTCCAGGATTCGACAGGGCTGGACAGCGACCGGCCGGTGCGTGTAAGTTTTTTAAAGAGGCATGAATTATGCCAAAGTTCCGCAGACAGGGAAAGCTTTGGACCGCATTGACTCGGAGCCGGACGGTGCTGCCCGAGCGGTACCGTAGGCTGAACCCCGAGATGCAGTCCCTGTGGCCGCTGCTGGGCTTCGGGGCACTGGCCAGCGTGGTTGTCCTTGCATTCCTGTTTTACAACATTTTGTATTTCGACCCCAACCGCCCGACTGCGAACTTGATCAAATTCACACCGCTTCAGCCTGTGAAATTGCCAGGGACTCCGTTCTCCAATGCGTCGAACCCATCGAGCCCGAGGTTTGCCGAAGGGGTCAGGGTGCAGGTGAAAAGACACGGCGTGATCTATGCGGGGGCGGGGATCAATCCTCTTCCGGAATCCCGCAGCAGCGAGTACAGGTACGGAGTGGTGCAGGATGGCCTGTGGCAACAGGGCCGGTGGCTTTACCAAGTCCGGTTTTCTCAGACGCAGGTCTCGTGGGTCGACGAAACCGACCTCATGCCCGCCAGCCCTAATTGATCTTCAGACCATCACCGCCCCGAGGGCGTCATCTCCATGCCCTGCCGACCAGAAAGGGCGCTATCGCGGCTGGGCGGCGGCGGCGCGAAGAGGCTCGAGGAGCTTCTGCGGCACCGCGAGCGTGCCGCGTCCGATGCCCACCTGGATGTCAGGCTTCGTGATTCCGTGGAAGTCGCTGCCGCCGGTCACGAGCAGATCCAGCCGACGGGCGGTCTCCAGATACTGGGCGGTCTGCTCAGGCCGATGCGTGCTGTAATGGACTTCGACGCCTTGTAGCCCTTCCCCTTTCATGCGCTCGCAGATCTTGTAGATGCTCTGGTCCGCTCGCTCCAGCCAGGACGGATGCGCGAGGACCGCCACGCCGCGGGCGGCGCGGATCGCCGCGATGGCCTCCCCGGGCTCGGGAAGCTCGCGCGAGACGTAGGCCGCAGCTCCTTCGGCGAGATAGCGCTCGAACGCTTCCTTGGCGGACTGGACGTACCCCTTCTCCATGAGCACGCGAGCGATATGCGGGCGCCCCACGGACTCGTTGCCGGCAAGCGACTTGACCTCGTCGTAGCCGATCTTCAGTCCAAGCTCGTTCAGCTTCTCGATGATGCGCGGGTTGCGCGCGTGGCGCGTGGCGCGGAAGCGGGCGAGACGGGCATGCAGCTCGGCGTCCTTCCAGTCGAGAAAATAGCCCAGGATGTGGATCTCCCCCTTGGGGCCGCCGTGTCCATAGCGTGCGCTGATCTCGATTCCGGGAATCACTTCGATGCCCAATCGTGCTCCCGCGGCGATCGCGTCGGGCAGCCCCTCGACGGTGTCGTGGTCCGTGATGGCCAGCACGCCGACGCCCGCCGCCTGAGCCAGGGCAAGGACCTGTTCCGGCGGCAGGCTGCCGTCCGAGTACGTGGTGTGGAGGTGCAGGTCGATGCGATCCATAAGCGTTATGCGCGAGACGCCTTACGCATCACGGTTCACGCACGGCAACCAGGCGTGCCGTGATGGCGCGCTCGTCCTGATAGCCACCGTCGTGCTCACCCTCATCGTAGTGTAGCACGCGAAGCCCTGAGGTCAGCCGCAAGAGCTCGTTGTGGTCCAGGCAGAATTCCTTGCGACGGGGATGCTGGTATCGCAGATGGTTGTCGATCAGGAAAGTCTCGTACACCAGCCCGCCGCCAGGCTTGAGCGCTTTCAGAATGGCGGGGAAGAGGTTTCGCTGAAGGTAAAAGAATACAATGATGAGATCATAACGCGATGCAGGAAGGACAGGCTCGGTTTCCAGATCCATCCGCCGGAGTGTCAGGTTGGAGAGACGCCGCTCCTTCGCGGCGCTGGCGATCGCGGCCAAGGCTTCTTCGTCACGGTCTAGGGCTTCCACGGTCCACCCTTGAGCCGCCAGGTACACGGCGTTGCGACCGCGGCCAGCGGCGACATCGAGCGCCCGGCCTTTGGGGAAACGGTGTGCTTGCGCTCTCAGAAATTCTGTGGGCCCTGCTGCGTGATGGCGTTCGGCCGGCCGTACGCGCTCGAGACGGACTCCGACCGATCCTGCCACATCGGCAAGCGGTGGCTTGAGCTTCCGCAGCCAAAGCCGGACCGCCGAGATGGGGAATTCTTCCAGGAGCGCGCCGGTGAGGCGCTCGGCAAAGGCTTCCACCAGCACGAAGCGCTCGGTCGAGGCGAGCTGGAGCAGGCGTTTGACCACCTTGGCGTAATCCACGGCATGGGCAATGTCGTCGGTCGCGGCGGCGTGCTCGGCTGGATACTCCAGCTCCAGGTCGACGGCCATCGGCTGGGGGACTTCACGCTCTTCGGAGGTAACGCCGCACCGACCTTGAAATTGAAGGCGTTCGACGAGAATGACCGACCGAGCCATGGGTTGCATTCTAGGTGAGCACCATTCTCGATGAGCGCCTTAGGGGTGTCAAGACGCGCCCCGGCTCCCCTTTTGGCTTGACTAAGTTTCTGAGCGACTTCTATAATTCAACGACGGCCCACAGAAGGCCGCAATTCCTCAGGAGAAATGGCTGACTTCACCCACTTTAACGAATCCGGTCGCGCCCGCATGGTGGATGTGACAAGAAAGGATGCGACCGAGCGTGTGGCCACCGCCCAAGGCCGTGTCTTCATGAAGCCGGAGACCCTGGAGAAAATTCAACGGGGCTGCATCGCCAAGGGAGACGTGCTGGCGGTCGCGCAGGTGGCCGGCGTCATGGGAGCGAAGCGAACCCCGGACCTCATTCCCATGTGCCATCCTTTGCTGATTACCAGTGTGGATATTGCCTTCAAAGAGGACCCTCAACCCGATGCCGACGGCCGCTGTTCCATCCTCATCACGGCGACCGCGAAGACCACCGGCCAGACCGGGGTCGAGATGGAGGCGATGACCGCCGTATCGGTCGCGGCCTTGACGATCTATGATATGTGCAAGGCGGTGGACAAAGGAATGAGCTTCGGCGAGATCTATCTGGCGTCCAAGTCGGGAGGGAAGTCCGGCACCTATACCCGGACCTAAGCATCATGACCATCACCATCAGATTGTTCGGCCTCCTGAAGAACCTCGCCCAGAACCAGACCGCGCTGTCCATCGATCTGGATGGCCAGCGGCTTGTGAAGGACCTCGTCGGTGTGATCGACGAGAAGTACCCGCAGGTCGGCGAATTGATCCGCAAGAAAACGGTGCTCGTCTCGGTGAACCACGAGATCGCTCACGAAGACACCGAGATTAAGGAGGGGGACGAGGTTGCGTTGCTGCCGCCGTTCGCCGGCGGCACCGGCGCGGATGCATCCGATGAGGCGATGCTCGTGCGTGTGCAGCGCGAGAACTTCTCAGTGGATGAGGAGATTGATCGCGTCCGCAAGCGGTCCCGACGCATCGGCGGGATCGCGATCTTCCTGGGGACCGCGCGGGACCGGTCCCAGGGCCATGACGTCAGCGCCATCACGTTCGAGCACTACGAGGGTATGGCTCAGAAGAAGCTGCGGGAGATCCGGGAGCGGGCGCTCAAGGACTTCGACGTCATCGAGGTCCTGATCCTGCACCGCTACGGGGAGATCGACGTCGGGGAGAACATCGTGCTGATCGTGGTGGGCGCGGAACACCGGGCAGACGCCTTCCGGGCCTGCAAGTGGTGCATCGATGAGCTCAAACAGATCACCCCCATCTGGAAACTGGAGCGGACCCCCGAGGGGGAAGTCTGGGTGGAAGAGCATCCATGAGCGCCTTGCCGGTGGCAAGCGAGATGATGTTCATCAGGGATACGTTCGGTCGTCCGTTGCGGAGCTTGCGCCTGTCGGTGACGGACCGGTGCAACCTCCGGTGCAAGTACTGCATGCCGGAGGAGGACTATGCCTGGCTCCCACGGGAAACCATCCTCTCGTTCGAGGAGATGAGCGCGCTGACCGGCTTCTTTACCGAGCTGGGCGTGGACAAGGTGCGGCTCACGGGGGGGGAGCCGCTCTTGCGCCGCAACGTCACGACATTGATCCGGATGCTGTTGAAGAACCCCCGGATCAAAGACCTGGCCCTGACGACGAACGGGATCCTGCTCGCCGAGCATGCGCAAGCCTTCTATGACGCCGGACTGCACCGGATGACGGTGAGTCTCGACACCTTGAGGCCGGAGCGCTTCAAGGCGCTCACGAGACGGGAGGGCCACGAAAAAGTGCTCGAAGGCGTCGACGCGGTCGTGCGGGCCGGGTTCAAGGGACTCAAGCTCGATACCGTGGCGATCCGCGGTTTCAACGACGATGAGCTGGTGGGCCTGATCGAATACGGCAAGCGCGTCGGCGCAGAGGTCCGGTTTATCGAATACATGGATGTAGGGGGCGCGACTGACTGGTCGATGGACAAGGTGCTCTCCCGCGCTGCCATGCTGGAGACGCTGGGCCGGCACTACGGGCGCATCGAGCCCATCATCGAGGAAAACAGCTCCGCGCCGGCGCAGCGCTTCTTCCTGCTGGACGGAACCACCTTCGGGATCATTCCGTCGACGACGACCCCATTCTGCTCAACCTGCGACCGGAGCCGGCTCACAGCCGACGGCCTGTGGTATCTGTGCCTGTACGCCAAAGATGGCATCGACCTCCGGCAGCCCTTGCGGGCTGGTGCCTCCGCAGAGGAGATCAAGGCGCTCATCATGTCTGTCTGGCAGGGGCGCAAGGATCGCGGTGCCGAGGAGCGCAAGGAGCTGGAACGGGTCGGCGCCCGCGAACGGTTCATCGAAATCGAACGGCTCCGCCAGGATCCCCACCTTGAGATGCACGCCAGAGGAGGATGAAACTTCTCGTCAGATGCAGTTCATAACCCTGTTGAGTCTCGGCTTCCTGCTGGGCGCCCGTCACGCATTGGATGCCGATCACGTCGCTGCGGTCTCGACGATCGTCTCTGAGCGTCCCGATCTCCGGGCATCCGGATTCGTCGGTGTGTGCTGGGGGTTCGGCCATACCGTCATCCTCTTGCTGGTCGGCTTGGCCATTATCCTACTCAAGGTGACCATTCCGGAGCAGGTAGCCCAGGCCTTTGAGTTCGGCGTCGGCCTCATGCTGATCGCGCTGGGCGGCTCACTCGCGTTGGCGCTGATTCGCGAACGGTGGCACCTGCATGCCCACCGGCACGACTCCAGCGTCCACCTGCACCTACATACCCATCGCCGCAGCGATAATCACCTCCACAGCCACTCCCTCTTGCGGCGGCCATCGGTGAAGCCTTTCCTGGTCGGCATGGTCCATGGTCTAGCCGGCTCTGCGGCGCTGACCCTGATGGTCCTCTCGACGGTCCGCACGCTGTGGGAGGGGGTGCTGTACATTTTGGTGTTCGGGGTGGGGTCCATCCTCGGAATGATGGTGTTGGGGGTGTTGATCAGCATCCCCTTGGTGCTCTCGGCCTCCTACTGGCCACGGGCGCAGGTGGCGCTGCAAGGTTTGGCCAGCCTGGGCAGCCTTGGCTTGGGCTTCATCACGCTGTACCGCACTGGCCTTGGTAACAGTCTGTTCTAGCCTCCCATCGTATTGACACTCAGCCCCGCCCTGAGTAGAGTGGCGGCCGTATCCGCGCGTCCCACCTACGTAGCTTAATCGAAGCAGCCGAGCATCGGTAGCACAGGACCTTCATGGCTTGGTTCAAGAAAGAAAAAGCTCAAGAGACCGAGAGCCGCAAGCGACCGAAGAGCGCAGAGGGCATGTGGCTCAAGTGCAATCACTGCCGGGAGATCGTGTATCGCAAGGAGGTGGACCGCAACAACAATGTCTGCCCCAAGTGCGATTACCATTTTCCGATCTCGGTCGCCGAGCGGATCGAGATGCTGGTGGATCTGGGCACGTTCAAGGAATGGGATGCGGACCTGGAGCCGGAGGACCGCCTGAGCTTTCACGACACGCGATCCTATAGGGACCGCCTGAAGGGGCACCAGGCCAAGACCGGCCGAAAGGACGCGATCGTCATCGGAGAAGGCTCGATCAACGGCCGGCGGCTTGCACTCGGGATTTTCGACTTCCGCTTCATGGGCGGCAGCATGGGGTCGGTGGTCGGGGAGAAGATCTGCCGCACCGCGGACCGCGCGCTGGCTGGACGCACCCCATTTCTTCTGGTCACCACCTCCGGGGGGGCACGCATGCAGGAGGGCATGCTCTCGCTGATGCAGATGGCCAAGACTGCGGCGGCCATCGCAAAACTGGGAGAGGCCCGGGTGCCGTTCATCTCGCTCCTGACAGATCCGACGTTCGGCGGAGTCACCGCCAGCGTGGCGATGTTGGGCGATGTGATCATCGCAGAGCCCAAGGCCCTGATCGGCTTTGCCGGCCCGCGGGTCATCGAGCAGACGATCAAGCAACAGCTCCCCGATGAGTTCCAGCGCGCGGAGTTTCTGCTGGAGCACGGCATGATCGACATGATCGTCGAGCGCAAGCATCTGAAAGAGACCCTGAGCACGCTCCTGTCTCATTTCTGAACAGCCGTGAGGCGTCAGGCGTTAGGCGAGAAGAACCCGGCCGGCTCATCGACTCCGGGTACCCATTGCTCCAAGATTGCAATGGGTGCCCTCGCACAAACATGGCGTGACTTATTCGTCACGCCGTGCGCCCCCTCACCGCCTTACGCCTAACGACCGCTAGTCATGACCTACGCCCGATCCATCGAGTTCCTTTACGGATTGCAGCGCCACGGGATCAAGCTCGGCCTGGATACGATCGTGGCGCTCCTGTCGGCGGTGGATGATCCGCAGTCCCGGTATCAAGCGTTCCACATCGGGGGAACCAACGGCAAGGGCTCGACCGCAGCCATCGTCGCTTCGATCCTGCAGGCGGCCGGCCACCGGGTCGGGCTGTACACTTCGCCCCATCTCATTGACTTCCGCGAGCGCATCCGCGTCAACGGCGTGCCGATCTCGGAGGAGGATGTGACGGCGTTGACGGCTCGGCTGAGAGGCGCGACGCCCGGTGAGCTGAGCGTGACGTTTTTCGAGTTCACGACGGCGATGGCGTTTCTGTACTTCGCCGACAGCGGCGTCGAGGTGGCCGTCATTGAAGTCGGCATGGGCGGTCGATTTGACGCGACCAATGTGCTGGTGCCGCTGGCTTCGGCGATCATAAACGTGGCGCTGGATCATCAGGAGTATCTCGGCGACAGTGTGGCGGCGATCGCGTTCGAAAAGGCCGGGATCATCAAGCACGGGGTTCCGGTCGTGGTCGGACGGCTTGCTCCGGATGCGGCTGACGTGATCGGACGAGCCGCCCGCGAGCGATCTGCACCGCTGTACACACTGGACAAGGAGTTCCAAGCTCGCGGCGATCCCGTGGAAGGGTTCGACTATGAAGGCCTGCGTGTGTCGTACACGGGTCTGTCCTGTCCGTTGGCCGGGCAGCACCAGTTGGAGAATGCCGCCTGCGGGCTGGCGCTGCTTGAGTTGGGACGGGCGCACACGCGGTGGTCGGAGCAGTCGGTTCGAACGGGGCTCCGCGAGGTGAATTGGCCGGGACGGCTTGAGGTCGCGGAGCGACAGCCGCTCCTGGTCCTGGATGGAGCCCACAATCCTGCGGCGGCGGAAGTCGTGGCGAAGTATCTGTTCGACTTCCGGCAGGGACACCGCGCGTCGAGGGTCGTGATGGTCCTTGGGATGATGCGCGACAAGGATCGGCGGTCCGTTCTGAGTCTCTTCTTGCCGCTGGCCGATGAGCTGATCCTCACGCAAGCCCGGCACCCTCGAGCCGCGACGGTCCAGGAGCTGCGCGCGTGTCTACCCGATGAAATGCCGTCGGTCCACGAGGTACCGGCGCCGATGGAGGCGCTGGCTCTGGCCCGACGGCTGGCAGCTCCGACAGATCTGATCTGCGTCACAGGGTCGTTGATGCTGGTGGGGGAATTGAAGGCCTCACTAGGTAGGTGTGAACTCTCCCCGATCAGGGGTTGAGATGGGCCATCGACCCCGGTCGCGCATTCGCTGGTCGCTCGTTGCTCTGCTCTTCTGTACGGCTCTCCTTTTCGGAGCGTTCTTGTGTGACGCTTCCGCCGCGCCTGCCGAGCAAAAAACCCTGTCTCCGCAATCGGGCGCCGGCCAGCCGATTCACATCACCGCCGACCGGATCGAGTATTTCCGGAACACCGAGGTGTACGAAGCGGAGGGTTCCGTGGTGGCACAGCAGGGACCGCTGCGACTCACGGCGGACCATGTCACGATCTTCATGCTGACCGGCGCGGCCGTCGCCGAGGGCCATGCCTACCTGACGGATCAGACCTCCGACATGTGGGCGGACCGCCTGGAGTTGAACCTCAATACGGATACCGGCGTGGTCACGAACGGGAAGCTCTTCATCAGGGACACCAACACGTTCGTGACCGGCCGCCTGCTGCAACGCTTCTCCGAAGACCATTACCGGGCCAAGGATGGCTCCTTTACGAATTGCGATGCGAAAGAAGGCCAGATCCCGGCGTGGCGGTTCAAGTTCGAGGACATCGATATCAACGCAGGCGACCGGTTCTACGGCAAAGGCGTGATCTTCTGCGTCAACGACAGGCCCTTCATCAAGCTCCCGGTCCTGGCGTTTCCAATGCAGACCGCCCGCAAGAGCGGGATGCTGGTCCCGACGGCCGGATACGACAACCGGTTCGGACTGCACTATCGCCAGGGGTTCTATTGGGTGATCAACCCGAGTCAAGACGCCACCATCACGCCGGACTATCTGAGCAATCGGGGGTACGGCGGCGACCTGGAGTACCGGTATATTTGGGACCGCAATTCTCGCGGGCAGTGGCTGGTGACGTTCATAGAAGACACGAAGGTGGGACGCGGCCGTGCCGTGGTGACGGGCTCACATCTCCAGAAGGTCACACCGGATCTGCAGATCCGGGCCAACGCGAATCTGCTGTCCGATCCGAACTACTACCGTGACCTCAGTAACTCCGGCGTGCTACGGGCGCTTCCCAGCCAGGAATCCAACCTGGACATCGTCCAGCGGTTCCGTACCGGCAACATGTACCTCCTCAGCCAGTACCTTCAGCCTCTGGGAGCGGGCGGACAGGACACGTTCCAGCGGCTGCCGGAGATCGGACACCGGTTGCTGAACTACTCCCCTCTGGATGCTCCGGTGTTGCTCGGCATGGATTCAACGTATGTAAACTTTTATCGTGAGGCGGGATTCAACAACCACCGCGTGGACCTGGTGCCGATGGTGGCGAGCGACCTGTTGAACGTCGGGAATATCGTCGGCTTCACGCCGCAGTTCAAATTCCGGGAAGTTTATTACACGCACGGCGCGATCAATGCCAAGCCGACGCATCGGGAGGTGTTTTGGGGCGCCGTCGAAGGCGCGTCGCGCCTGGTCCGCCGGTATCGCTTCGGAGACGGCCGAAGCTTGCTTCACACGATCGAGCCGCATTTCATCTACGAATATGTCCCCCCCACGGACCAGTCGGATATTCCGCAAGTGGATGATGTGGATGACTTGCCCAAGAAGAATCTGCTCACCTACAAGATCCGCAACCGTCTTCTCGGCCGGGATGACTCGACCGGGAGGTCGTTCAACTGGCTGGATCTGACCCTGGCACAAAGCTTTCACCTGGGCAGCACACCGAATCAGGTCCGACAGTTTTTCTTCCCGGGCAATCCGCTCTTCGAGACGCAGGGCCAGCCCCTCCAGCCGACGAAGATTCCGGTGAATACGCGGAAGTTCTCGGACATCTGGGGACGAGCCGTAGTCGGGTGGCCCAGCGGCCTGATGCCAGGCATGTCAGATACCTCGGCGCTCAC
This sequence comes from uncultured Nitrospira sp., assembly GCA_964478915.1. Lineage (GTDB taxonomy): Bacteria > Nitrospirota > Nitrospiria > Nitrospirales > Nitrospiraceae > CAYJUM01. The sequence goes on along the minus strand of CAYZKG010000026.1, from coordinate 1,283 downwards.
GGTCGATGCGTTTTACGATCCGTATCGCAGCGAGTTCAGTCAGTGGAACACCGACCTGCGATTCCAACAGGACCACCTCTGGTATGTCGAGATGGGCCAACGGTACACACGGGGCGGCAACCGGCCGCGGCGCGGAGACATCTGGAACCCCATTTCCTTCAATGAGGTCTACGCGCCGACCGACAGCGTCCGATTCGCGACGATCGCGGCGGGTACGAGGACACCGTGGGGCTGGACGGTCGGCGCGAAGACCTATTATGACTTAAAGAGCGGTATCAGATCCGAGACCGACACGGTAGCGGTGTACCAGAACCCGTGCCGGTGCTGGTCGCTCGGGCTCTTCTACATCCAGTTCCCAGATCGGACGCAGTACAACTTCCTCCTGAGCCTGACCGGCCTGGGCGCCACCGAAAGCTTCGGCACGCTGGTGATCAAGAGCGTCCTCGGCCCGCTGCTGATCGGTGAGCGGGGGCTACCGTGGCCGACCCCCTACGTCAAGCCTGTGTCGGCTGCCGCTCCCATACCGCAAGCACCGCCTGGCGTGCTGAGTCGCTGAGTTGCGCCCCCGTTGACGCTTCGACGGCGCCCATGCCCCGCTCGGAAGAGCGGGGTCACAGGCGCCGCTTAGCGTCAATCCTGAGCAAGCCCCGCCTGCCCTTCGAGAGCCTCAGGGCGCCCTGAGCTTACCGAAGGGCGGAAGGGCGGGGTAGTCGAAGGATTGACTACCGGCGCCGTTGAATTCAGAATCGTGTCATCTCGTTGACCATGGAACGGCTTGCCCTCAGTGCGGCTCTCTTCGCCGCTGCCTGTGCGGCGGCGTCCTGCGCGTGGCACGGCGGCGGCGCGGCAGTCACGCCCGACCGGTCCCACGAGAACCTCAAACGAGCCAAGACGTTTCTGGCGGTGGGGGACTACAAGCGGGCCATCGAGGCCTGCCAGCGTCAGGTGGACGAGTACCCATCAGCCGAGAGCTACGTGTATCTCACCTATGTGTACCAGGCTGTTGACGGGTATCTCGAGTATCTGGCGAAGACCGATCAATGGCTGAAGGTCGAGCATCTCTATTTGAACCTGGCCACGCGGGAGACGCAGGACCTTGTGGACCCACCTTCCGTGCTGGCCCGCATTGCGAAAGAAATCGTTCAAGGCAGCGTCCGGGATCAGTCTGATGTCGCGGCGGCGATGGCGGTACGGCTCGACAAGGAAACCGTGAACCGGCTCTGGAAGGAGCAGACAGCGTGGCGTGCGGCCAAGCCGGAGAGCTGGTGGTTCGGGGTGCCGGA
>CAYZKG010000025.1:11776-24650 GCA_964478915.1 uncultured Nitrospira sp. | reverse complement strand
TCGATTTCGGCATCATCGTGGACGCCACCTTGATCATGGTGGAGAGCATTTTCTATCAGATGGCCCATCATCCCGGCCCCGGGTTGACCCCAGCGCATCAAATTGTCAGAGCGACGCGGCAGGTCGGACGGCCGATCTTTTTCTCGACCGCCATCATCGTGGTGGCCTTCATCCCCCTGTTCACCATGACCGGCGTGCCGGGCAAGATCTTCGCCCCGATGTCCATCACCTACGGCTTTGCCTTGCTGGGGGCGTTGCTGATGGCCTTCACCCTGGCGCCGCTGCTCTGCTCGATCCTGCTCGCCGAGCCCGCCCGCGATGAGGATACGGCTGTGGTCAGATTCTTCCGGCGCATGTACGCCTCGATGCTGAAATGGGCGCTGGGACATCGGGCGATGGTCGTGGCTGGAGCTGTGGTGCTGTTTGTGGCGGCGTTCGTGGGGCTCCAGTTCGTCGGGGGCGAGTTTATGCCCCCCTTGGAAGAAGGCAACCTCTGGGTGCGGGCCACCATGCCGGTCGATATCTCGTTCGAGCAGGCCGGCCGGCTGGCCACCGAGATCCGCGGCATCTTCCGGCAATTCCCGGAAGTGACGAGCGTGGTGTCTCAGCTCGGCCGGCCGGACGACGGGACGGATCCTACCAGCTTCTTCAACGCGGAATTTTTGGTGACTCTCAAGCCATACCGGGAGTGGCGGAAGGAAATTCCTTCCAAGGAGAAGCTGGTCGAGAAGATCGAGACCGTTCTCTCCGGTATTCCCGGCGTGCGGTTCAATTTTTCGCAGATGATCCAGGACAACGTCCAGGAAGCCATGTCCGGTGTCAAAGGAGAAAACTCGATCAAGCTCTTTGGCCCCGACCTGAAAGTGCTGGAGGCCAACGCCATAGAAATCGAGAAGGTGGTGAAGGGAGTCCGGGGCGTGAAGGACCTGGGCATCTTCCGTTTGATGGGCCAGCCGAATCTGCTGGTGCGGGTGGATCGACAGGCTTGCGCCCGATACGGGCTGCTCGTCGCCGATGTCAACGCGATGGTTCGGGCGGCCATCGGAGGCGAGGCGCTCACGCGTGTCTACGAGGGCGAGAAATGGTTTGATCTTGTGGTGCGGTTCCTGCCGGAGTACCGGCAGGACACCGAGGCGATCGGCAACATCCAGGTGAGCACGCCGGATGGCGCGAGGATCCCGTTGAAGCAGTTGGCGACGATTTCCCTGCAGGCGGGCGCCTTCCTGATCTATCGGGAAAACAACGAGCGGTATATCCCGATCAAGTTCAGCGTGAGAGGGCGCGACCTCGAAGGCACCGTCAAAGAGGCGCAGGAAAAGCTGGCTCAGTCCGTCAGACTTCCCGAACGGTATCGGACGGAATGGGCGGGGGAGTACGACCAACTGAAGGATGAGCAAAAGCGACTGATGATTGTCGTGCCGCTGTCTCTGCTGGCGATCCTGGTGCTGCTGTACCTGGCCTTTAATTCGATTCGTGACGCGGTGCTGGTGCTCGCAACAGTGCCGTTCGCCCTCATCGGGGGAGTGCTCTCGCTCGTCGCCACGGGGACGCCGTTCAGCATCTCGGCGGCCGTCGGAGTCATCTCGACCCTCGGTGTGACGATCCTGGGCGGCGTGCTGCTTGTGTCTCGCATCAGCGATTTCCGGATGGCGGGCAATTCCCTGGAAGAAGCCATCATGAAGGGAGCGGATGTCCAGATGCGGCCGGTCCTCATGGCGACCTTGGCCGCCTCCATCGGGCTGTTTCCGGCCGCGATCGCCACGGGGATCGGCTCTCAAGCACAGCAGCCGCTGGCCCGCGTCGTGGTCGGCGGCATGCTGACATCCGCCGTTCTGATCTTGATCGTTTTGCCTGTCCTCTATTATCTGGTGCACCGGCGAGACCCTCGGGAGCCGGGCGAGGAGACGGCCTGATGTCCGGAGGAGCTCCGTTCCCGATGGCCGTGATCGGCCTGGTGCTGGCAGCCGGTGCATTCGCCGCTCCGGGGGGACATGTCGACCGTGTGTCCGACGATCCTCAGGCGATCGAGCGGGAACTCCGGGCCTTGCGGGAAGCGCGCGCCCAGGACTCCTCGGATCCGGGGCTTCTCATCCGGCTGGCCGCCTTGTGCCTTGATCTTGGGGAGGATGTCATCAGGGATTCGGAACAGCGGCGTGTGGCCTACGAAGAAGGAGCCCGGCTGGCGCAACGCGCCCTGGAGATTCGGGAAGCCGATGCCGAAGCCCATTACCTGTACGCGGCGAACCTGGGAAGCGCCGCGCAGCTCACGGGGATGATGGCGGCCGCCTTCACCGTCAGGACCCTCAAGCGCCACGTGACACGGGCTCTTGAGCTGCAACCCGATCATGCGCCGGCGCTGCACATGATGGGGATGATGCTGGAGGAGCTTCCGTGGATCCTCGGAGGGGATCAGCCCGCCGCGTTGCAATACCTCCAACGAGCGGTCGCGGCAGACCCGAACTATGCGCACGCGCGGTTCGACCTGGCCAAAGTGTACCTCAAAGCACAGGATCGAGAGTCGGCGCGGCGGGAGCTCCGGGCCGTGATCGCGATGGAGCATCCCCGCGATCGCTATGCGTGGTCCAGCCGGTACCTCCCGGACGCCAAGCAACTGCTGGCGGCCCTGGATCGAGACGTTTTTTGACTTCTCCCCGCCGGTCCTTGTAGAGTCCTGAAAAGGTTGAGGCTAAGAACACCATGACCTTGCGGTTGGCGCATCTTTCCGGCGTGCTCAAAGTCGGAACGCTGGCTCTGCTGGCGGCCTTGCTGTTCTTGCTGGGCAGCATCACCAACCAGGCCTCGGCGAGCGCGTACATCTCGTTCTTCGGGATCATTCTCCTGCAGGTCCTGGAAGTGCTCTATGCGGGAGCATCCGAGGAAGGGGAACGGCGGGGGTGGCGGCTGATGGTGCTGCGGATCAGCATCCTCCTCCAACTGGCACTGGCGTCGATCCTGGTGGCGGTGACAGGCGGAAGCGGAAGCATCTACGAGTTGGTGTATCTGTTGCCCATCGTCTCGGCCGCCATGAAGCTTCCGGGGCGGGAAGTCGCGGTGGTCGTGGGCGGGGCGGTCGTGGCCATGGGGGGGTTCATCGTGACCGGTGAGCAATTGACCGCGTCCATCGGGCGCGTGAAAGAATTCCAGGACGCTGTGGCGGCCACCGTCTATTTTACGATGGCCGGCATCCTGGCCTACATGTTCGCCAAAGCCGAACGCGATCAGCGGGTGCATTACCAAAGTCTCGCTGCCGCGCTGGCCGATACGAATGAGCAACTCCGACGCGTCCAGACGGAGCTGACCGACCGGTTGATCCAAGTCGGACAGATGGAAGAGCGGATCCAGCAGATCAGCCAGATGGCGGTGCTGGGAGAAGTCGCCGCGCAAGTGGCGCATGAGGTTCGAAATCCCCTCGGGATCATCAAGGGCGCGACCGAGATGCTGGCCGCACGCGCCTCGGAGCCGGCCACACAGCGGCACGTGGCGGTCCTTCTGGAGGAAGTGGACCGGCTGAACAAGGCCGTGGAGAGCGTCTTGCGACTGGCCACGCCGTTGCGGATCCAGACGGCGCGGCTTCATGTTCAGGATTTGCTCCGGACGGTGACCCAGGCCGCGACCAGGTGGTCTCCGTCGAGCCGCTATGCCGTTCAGGTCTCGGTTCCGCCGGAACCGTTGTGGCTGGTCGGCGATCGAGAGCTGTTGCACCAGGCGTTCACGAATCTGGTCCGCAATGCCCTCCAAGCCATGCCCGGCGGCGGAACGGTTACGATCGCCGCTCGCCGAGAGCCGGAAGACGGCATGGTTCGGCTGACCATTGCCGACACGGGGGTCGGACTCTCGGCCGAAGAACTGAAGCGGTTGGGGGAATCGTTTTTCACCAAGCGGGCCGGAGGCGTGGGGCTGGGATTCGCGCTGGCCCGGCGAATCATCTTGGAACACGGCGGGAGCCTTGAGGTCAGCAGCCAGGTCAGCCAGGGAACCTGCATCTCCATCCGCCTTCCCGCCGGCATCAAGGAAGGAGCCGATCACCCTTCGGCCGAGTCCGTGGGAATCCGGCGCTGACGACGAGACGCCATGGCGACGATCATGGTCGTGGATGACGAGAAAAATTACCTCTGGATGCTCGGTGAGCTTTTCCAGAGCGGAGGATATGAGGTCTTGACCTGCGAGAAAGCCTCTGACGCCGTCCCGTTGCTCCAGGACGACCGGGTCGATGTGTTGCTGACCGACCTGCGCATGGCCGAGATGGACGGCATGGCCTTGCTGACGCGCGCGCGGGAAGTCGCGCCGGCCGTTTCGACGATCATCATGACGGCCTACGGCAGCGTCGAGCGGGCGGTGGAAGCCATGCGGCTCGGCGCCTACGACTTCATCCTGAAACCGTTCAACAACGCCGACCTGTTGAGGTCGGTCGGCAAGGCCCTGGAACGGACCGCCTTGGTCCGGGAGAATCTCCGTCTGTCCCAGAGCCTGGCCCACCAGTATCACTTCGATCAGCTCATCGGCAAAAGTCCGGTGATGCAGGCGGTGTTCGAGAAGATCAAGCGCGTGATCGGCTCCAAATCCCTGGTGCTCATCACCGGGGAGAGCGGGAGCGGGAAGGAGCTGGTGGCCCGGGCGATTCACTTCAACGGTCCGCGTTGTGGGCGGCCGTTTCTGGCCGTGAACTGCAGCGCGTTGACCGACACGTTGGCGGAGAGCGAGTTGTTCGGACACGAGCGTGGAGCTTTCACCGGGGCCAGCGCCCGCCACCTCGGTGTCTTCGAACAGGCAAACGGCGGGACTCTGTTTCTCGATGAAGTCTCGGAGCTGCCCTTGCCCCTCCAGGCCAAATTGTTGCGCGTGCTGGATACCCAGGAGATTCGCCGCGTCGGCAGTGAAAAAGTGATCACCGTGGATGTTCGCATGTTAGCGGCCACCAACCGGGATCTGAAGGCCGAAGCGAGAGCCGGACGGTTCCGCGAAGACCTCTATTTTCGCCTGAATGTCGTCCAGGTCGACCTGCCGCCGCTGCGGGATCGCGCTGAAGATATTCCGCTCTTGGCGGAGAGGCACCTGCAGCATCTCATTCAGGAAAGAGGAACCCGAGGGAGACGGTTTTCTCCCGCTGCGCTGACTCTGTTGAGCCGGTATCCCTGGCCGGGGAACGTCCGCGAGCTGCAGAACGCGGTGGCCCATGCCGCCCTCATGGCCCTATCCGACGAGATCCAGCCGGAGGACTTCCCGATGGAGTTGGCTGCGACCGGTGAGTGGCTGGTCGCTCTCGATCGGGTGTTGCCATCCAGCGCCCAGCTTGATGCGACCTTGAAAGCGATCGAACGACATTTGATCGAGCGCGCCTTGGCCAAAAGCCAGGGCGTTCAAGCGAAAGCCGCCGAATTGCTCGGGATCAGTCGCAGCCTCTTGCAATACAAATTGAAGACCCTCGCTGCGTCCTCGGAACCGCCAAGCGATCCCCCTCCTGTTCAAAAAATTTGACGCCTTCGACAAATTCTTTGACAGCTTCCTTCCAGCCTGGGAGGTCTCGGCCTTTTTAGGGCCCACAAGTGCTTGAAATAGCGGATGTAAACATTTAGGAGGGGTGGGCATGCTCCATGCGAGGGAGGCGAGGACGTGAAGCGTGAAGCGTCAGGCGTGAAGCGATTCTTCCCCATACGGGCGGTCCTAATCATCTCGCTTGTCGTGTGCGCGCTGCCGGCTTGGTCGGAGACGAGGGTAGAAGACTCGCACGATCACGGAGCCGTTCACCAGCACAGCGCATCCGGCATGACAGTGTCGCCGATCGGCCAGACGCCGGAGGAAGAACTGGCTTACACGCTCTTCATGCATCATTCCTCCGGCCTCGCTGTGCTCCTGGTCGGAGTCTTGGTTTTCACGGATCGCCTGACGGGGCAAAGGTTTGAGCGAATCCGGCTCGGCATGGGCCTCGTATGGTTGATCTTCGGTATTCACATCTTCATCCGGAGCGATCCTGAAGGGTGGCCGGTCGGGCCTGCTGGGTTTCTCGAAAGCTTTTCGATGCCGACTGCAAGCGAGTGGATGCAGCACAAAGCCCTGTCTCTCATTCCACTCAGCCTGGGGGTCTTCTATCTCGTCCACTGCGGCCGGCAGGTCGGCCAGACCGGGGCGCCGCGTCCCTCCCGGCTGGCGTATGGAAATTATGTCTTGGCGGCGCTGGGACTCCTTGGCGCTGTGGGACTGCTCATCCATCAGCACCAGGACCATCCGGGCATGGACTTGGTCAATTTTCAACATCGGCTGATGGCGGTCTCTTCTCTCTTCATTGTCGCCAGCGCCGTCCTGGAATCGCAGGAGTGGCTCGGCTGGAGAGTGAAGCCGTACCTGCTCCCGAGCGGCCTGATGATCATCGGTCTGCAACTGGCGCTCTATGTCGAGTGAGTTTCTGACCGTGCTGCAGTGGGTGTGCGGGATTCCGGTCCTCGTGGGCTCGGTGTACGGGTTCCTGTGCCTCGCTGCCGCGCTCCTCTTCAGGTCCGGGACCAAGCCGGCCTCGCGGTTCACCCACTGGCCTCCGGTGACCATTCTCAAGCCGGTTCACGGTCTCGAAAAGAACCTGAAAGAGAGCCTCCGGACCGCCTGCCTGCAGGACTATCCCGCATTCCAAGTCGTGTTCTCGGTTCAGGAGCTCGACGATCCCGCTATCCCGCTCCTGCACGAGCTCCAACGGGAGTTTGGCGCTGATCGCGTGACGGTGGCGATCGAGCATCGGCGGGCCGGCTGCAACGGGAAGATCAATAATCTGCTGGGGGCGCTGCCTTATGCCCGGTACGACATGCTGGTCATCAGCGACAGCGATCTGCGTCTGCGCCCCGATTACCTCAAAACCATCGTGGCGCCGCTTGCCGATCCGCGGGTCGGCGCGGTGTGCACCCTCTACAAGGCGACCGGTGCCGACCGCTGGTTCGAGAGGATGGAGCTGTTGAGTCTGAACGCGGATTTCCTGCCCAACGTCGTGTTTGCGGGACTGACCGGAGCGTCCCCGTTCTGTCTGGGCGCCTCAACGGCGCTCCGCCGCTCGACGCTGAAGGAAATCGGAGGCCTGGAGAGCTTGGGCGATTACCTGGTGGAGGATTACGAGATGGGTCGGCGGATAGCCGACACCGGCAAACGTCTGGTGCTTCTGCCGTACTGCGTGGACACGGTCGTGGACCTGAAGAGCCCTCGCCAGTGGTGGGACCACCAGGTTTATTGGGATCAGAACACCCGCGCCGCACAACCGCTCGGGTTCTTCGGCACCGTGCTCACCAAGTCCGTTCCATTCGGGTTCCTGTTTGTCGTGCTGCGCGGCGGCGATGTCCTGGGCCTGTCGATCCTGGCAGCAGCCCTGGCCATTCGGCTTCTGAGCGCCGCCGGCATCGCATTGAAATTTCAGGACCGCGAAGGGTTGGCGAGTCTGCTCTTGCTCCCCTGTCGCGATCTCGCGGCATTGGTCTCGTGGGTCCTGGCCTTTACGAAACCGACCACCGTCTGGCGCGGCGTCGAATTCACTCTGACCCGCGATGGACGCTTGGTCGCCAAGGAGGCGGCGTGCGACAACTCATCGTCACCGGCGACGACTTCGGTCTCGCCGTCCCGGTAAATGACGCAATTGAGGAGGCGCATCGGCGCGGGATCCTCACCACAGCCAGCCTCATGGTCGGGGCCGGAGCGACCACGGATGCGGTGGAGCGAGCGAAGCGGTTGCCGTCGTTGAAGGTCGGCCTGCACCTCGTGCTCGTGGAAGGCCGGCCGGTGCTCCCGCCGGAGGCGGTTCCCGCACTGGTGGACGGCCATGGAGAGTTTCTGACGGACCTGGTCCGAGCCGGCTTCAGGTTTTTCTTCAGCCGGGAAGCCAGGCGGCAACTGGAGGCTGAGACCCACGCGCAGTTCGAGGCGTTTCACGAGACCGGTCTTCCACTGGATCACGTCAACGCGCATAACCATATGCACCTTCATCCCACAGTCATGACCCTCATCTTGAAAGTCGGGGTCGAGTTCGGGCTGAAGGCGGTGCGGTTGCCGTATGAACCGCTCAGGGTCTCGTGGCGAGCGTCCCGGCGTGGACGGCTCTCCCGCCTCGGCTGGTGGCTGTTTCTGACGCCCTGGCTGCTGCTGTTGAAAAACCGTCTTCGACGGGCCAACGTCCGGGCCAACGATTTCGTGCTGGGCCTGCACGACAGCGGCCGTATGGACAGCGAGCGAGTCGTTCGATTTTTGTCGCTCCTTCCCGACGGCACAACCGAGATGTATTTCCATCCGGCCACTCGGCGATGCCCGGAGATCGATCGGACGATGCCGGACTACCATCATGAGGAAGAGTTTGAGGCGTTGACCAGCCGTGCCGTCCGGGACGCTCTCCGGGCTTCCGGCGCCCAGCGGCTTTCCTTCAGCGAGCTGCCATGACGCGTTGCCGGAACGGCCTCGGACAGCGCGCGCCCGAGCGATAAAGGAGATTCGAATGCTACGAGTGGTCGTCGCTATGACGCTGGCTGCAGGGGCCGCGGCCTGGGGCCAGATCTTGGTCCGGCGCGGGATGCAGCAGGTCGGCTCGCTTGAGAACTATGCGCCCATGGCTCTGCTGGGCTACTTCGGCCAAGCCTTGAGCAATCCCGACGTGGTCGTCGGGACCATTCTCAACGCGGTCTTTTACTTCCTGTTTTTGGCCGCCCTGTCATGGGCCGATCTGACGGTCGCCCTGCCGATGACGGCCCTGGAATACGGCATCGCAGCGGTCCTGGCGGTGATGATTCTGAAGGAGGTCGTGCCGCCCCTCCGATGGGCCGGGATCGTCCTGGTGGTCGTGGGGGTGATCCTGATCACCTGGGGAGGAGCGGGAGCGCACTCTGAGCCATGAACACCGAGAAGTCGGTCAAGACGCCGGCCAGCTCTGTCCCGGCCGCGAAGATTCAATTTTCTCCCGAGGATCGCGTCTGGATCGCCGAGCGGATCCAGGAAGTGCTCGCCACCGGACAATTGACGCTCGGCAAGTACGGCGCTGAGTTCGAGGAGCGGTTCGCTCGATTCTGCGGACGCCGGCACGCCATCGCGGTCAACAGCGGGACCAGTTCGCTCGAGATCATCCTTCGGGCCTTGAAGGTCGAGGGGAAGGACATTCTCGTGCCCACCAACACCTTCTTCGCGACGGCGGCTGCTGTGGTGCATGCCGGCGCCCGGCCGGTCTTCGTTGACATGGATCCGGACTCGTTCGCCGTCCGGCCGGAGGATATCGAGAGAAGTCTCACAGCCAACACGGTCGGCCTTGTGATCGTGCACATCGGCGGAATCGTCTCGCGACGGATGCTGGAGCTGCGGGAGTTCGCCAGGCAGAAAGGACTCTGGCTGGTGGAGGACGCCGCCCACGCGCACGGCTCCTCGTTTCAGGGGATCAAGGCAGGGGCCTTCGGGGTCGCCGGGTCATTCAGTTTCTATCCCACCAAGGTCATGACCTCGGCCGAAGGGGGCATGATCGTCACGGACGACGACCGCCTCGCCGAGGAGGCGCGCATCTATCGGGACCAGGGCAAGGCCGGCTTTACCCAGAATGCTCATGTCCGCATGGGCTACAACTGGCGGATGTCCGAACCCCACGCCATCATCGGGCTCAAGCACCTGGAGCGACTGCCGGCGATGATCAGGGACCGGCAGGACATTGCTGCGATCTACGATCAAGGGCTCACATCCTTGCGGCACCTGTACCCGCTGCAGGTTCCGGTCGGAGGAGAGTGCAATTTCTACAAGTACATCGTGGTGCTCAAGGCCCGGCAGGACCGGAAGGCATTGAAGATGACGCTTCGGCAACGCTACGGGGTCTCGTTGGCGGGGGAAGTGTACGAGGAGCCGCTGCACAAGCAGCCGGTCTTTGCGTCGTACGTGGACCGGCCGCTGCCGGTCGCTGAGGATTACTGCGCGCGACATCTCTGTCTGCCGATCTTTTCCGGCATGGAGAAGACACAGGCCCGGCAGGTGATCGGCGCGCTGGAACACTGCATCGGATAACGGAGGAGAGTGCACAATGGCCAAGGTCGTGGTAACCGGAGGGAGCGGGTTTATCGGCTCGCACGTCGTGGATGCCCTCGTCGAGGCGGGACATCACGTGACCGTCATCGATCATCGGGTCCGGCCGCATCGCGAGCATGTCGGCTTCGAGGATGTGGACCTCATGGACCTCTCCTCAGTCCTGGCCGCCACCCGAGGAGCGGAGCATATTTTCCATCTCGCGGCGGTCTCCAACGTCAATTACGCGCACAAGTATCCGGTCTACACGACCGCCCTGAACGTCATGGGAACGGCACACATCCTGGAAGCGGCGCGCATCAACGGGGCCCGGCGGGTCTACCTGGCCTCGACCGTCTGGGTGTACAACGGCGCGCCCAACGGCAAACCGGTGGACGAGTCGGTGCCCTTCTACCTGAACGGCGCCGGCCACATCTACACCTCCACCAAGATTGCTTCGGAGATGGTCTGCCACAACTACCATCAGCTTTATCAGGTGCCCTTCACCGTGCTGCGCTACGGCATCCCGTACGGGCCCCGCATGCGCGAGGAGCTGCTCATTCCGACTTTCCTGAAAAAGGCTCTGAACGGGCAACCCCTGACGGTCGCCGGAAGGGGGGAACAGTACCGGAACTTCGTGTACGTCCGGGACCTGGCCGAGGCCCATCTGCTGGCGATGCGGGACGTGGCAATGAACCAGACCTACAACCTGGAAGGCGGCCGGCGGGTCACGGTCGTCGAGGTGGCGGAGGGCATCAAGAAGCTCATCGGCGACCATGTTCGCATCGAATTCGTTCCCGCCCGCCCCGGGGATTTCGGCGGCAAGGAAGTGGCGGTGCAGAAAGCCAGACGAGAGCTGGGCTGGTCGCCGGCCGTCGAATTCGAAGAAGGATTACGACTCACAGTGGAATGGTTCCTGAAGAAATGGGGAACCAAGGTCCCTGCCTAAGCTGCATTTTTAGCGGCTGCAGCTCCCGCCTTCCTCTTCCGGAGCCCGTTTCATCTTTCGCTTGACCTCCCCTGCCGCACTATGGTTTCTTCTTGCGCTCAGTGGCTCGTCTATTCCAACCGCCGAGTCCCTCTCTGGCCATGCCTCCTCCCGGCGGTCTGTTTCGTCGAGGACATCGCCGCGGGGCAGCATCGTGAGACGCGGCCTCGCTCTCCTTTGCTGTCTTCTCTGCCTGTCACTGAGCAGCCTGGCCCATGCCAGGCACGTCATCGGCCATCAAGAACCGCCCGAAGAGACTCCTGCGACACCCGCCGAAAGAGAAAAAGAAGCCAAAGGCTACGCGCTCGAGTCACTGCTGGTCCGTGGCGAGTACACGGTCATTCCGCTGCCTGCCTTCTCCTATACGCGAAACGAGAGCTTCTACATCGGCGCGCTTGCCCCGACACTGAGGGCAAAACAGGAAGGAATCGTCACCGAAATCATCGCGCCCCAATACCTCTATAATCCCTTTGTCGGTCACACCGGGACCCTCAACTATTACGTCTATCCCTCCGACACGATCCAGTACCGGGCGATCGTCAATTATTCGGAAAAAGTCGCCAGGGACTTCGACTTTGCGTACAGGGACATCGGCGCGGGCGGCGGGCGCTACATCCTGGCGGCGCAAGTCAACTGGTTCAAGAATCCCTTCGCCCGGTTCTTCGGCATCGGGAACGACACCTCCGAGGATAGCGAGACCGACTACACGTCGCGAGAATTCCTGGCCAAGGGGACCGTCGGGATCAATCTGGGGCCGGATTTTTCAGTGATGTTCACCGAGCGCTATCATGAAGTGCGGGTCGAGAACGGGATCCTCACCACGCTCCTGGATACGAAGACGAAGCTTGCGGGGTCGAATCTTCCGGGCCTGGAAGGCGCTCGGATCCTGGGGCACCAGCTCATGGTCCGCTATGATACCCGCGATAATCTCCTGACGCCCTCCAAAGGCACCTATGTCACTGTCTCGCTGGAGCTGAGCCAGAATCTTCAGCCCAGCGAGCCGGATCGCTGGGGCCGGTATATCATCGATGCCCGGCATCTGATCCCGCATGCCGCCGGCCGGATGGTCTTCGGCGCCCGCCTGCTGATTGACGGGGTCACGGGGGACCGGATACCGTTCTACGAGCGGCCCACCCTCGGAGGAGAGAATACCTTGCGGGCCTTCGGCCTCAGCCGGTTTATTGATGACTGGGCGACCGTGGTCAATCTGGAGGAGCGCATCATCGTGAAGGAACAGCGGTTCTTCGAGCATCTGGTCGGCTTGGAAATCGCTCCGTACCTGGACCTCGGCCGGGTGACGAGCAATTTCGGGGAGCGGCTGCGGCGGATCCAGTTCAACCCCGGGGTGGGCTTTCGGCTGGTCCAGAAGCCGAACGTCGTAGGTCGGCTTGACCTGGCATACGGCCGAGACGGCTCGAACGCCTTTGTCGGTCTGGACTATCCATTCTAGCCATGGTTCTCCGGATTTTGATTTTTGCCTTTTGCCTCTTTCCCTTGGCCTTGAGTCACGGCGGCTGCTCCTATTCCCTGATGCATGCGGCGGCCGAAGGCGATGCCCGGCAGGTACGGCTCCTCCTTGAACGGGGTCAAAATCCGAACGAAAGAATTCCGGTACTCGGGACGACGCCTCTCATCCTGGCGGCGGCGCACGGCGACCTCGAGACCGTTCGCACGCTGCTCGACAAAGGAGCCGATGTGAATGCGGAGGACATGACCGGGTGGACAGCCTTGCACGCAGCGGCGCGCAATGGGCATGCCCAAGTCGTGCAACTCCTGCTGGACCGGGGAGCCATACAAAAAGATCCTCTCTATACTTATGGCCCCTCCAGGTTGCTGGAGGATAAAGACCGGCTAGCCATTCTCAAGTTGATGAAGCTAAAATGAGCCCGGTGCGGG
>CAYZKG010000025.1:10241-11676 GCA_964478915.1 uncultured Nitrospira sp. | reverse complement strand
CGGGCTCCGGTCTTTTGGTATGATGGAAGGCGACGCGACCCGGAAAACCATGTCACTGATTCGCCTCATCGTTCTCGGTTGTTGGATAGCCGCCGGTGCAGGGACGGCCGATGCGACCACGCCTATAGCCGGCCGGGAAGGGAGCCATCGGTGGCTCGTGCAAGTTCCGTATGAGGCGCCTCCCGAGGCCGAATCGGCCCCGAACACCACGGTGCCCAGGTCTACGGCCCCGTTGGGTCCTGACGAAATCCAACGGGCCGAGGCGCTGCTTCCCATGCTGGAGGGCAAGCAGGAGCTGTGGGCTATAGGGGAGTTCGTGCATCTCGGTTCTTCCGTCGTGCCGGTGTTGGTCAAAGGCCTGAAGATGCCTGGCGCGCGCCTCCGATACAACACCATCGAGACATTGTTGATCATCAAGGATCCCAGCGCGGTGCCGGCTTTACTCGAAGTGGCCACGGAGTCCAACGAGATGCCCCGGATCCGTGAGCATGCGTTGCGCACGGCGGTGCGCCTGGATGCGAAGCAAACGGTCCCGGCCATCGAGGTGATGGCCAAAGATCCGGAGTCCACCATCAGAAAGGCTGCGGCATTCGAGGCCCGGTATGTTCGTCTCAAGAGTGTCGTTCCGGTCCTGATCGGGCTCATCCCGGATGATGCGCGGTTCGTGGCGATTACCGCGGTCCATTCCCTCTGGCTGTTGACCCGGTATGAAAGCGAAATGCACGACTGGGACATCTCGACGAAGCAGGACCGCGTCGAATGGGCGCATGAGTGGGAACAGTGGTGGAACGCCAACCAGGAAACATTCCAGCTTCCGGAGCCGCGCCGGCCGAGGCGGCCGCTCTAGGACAGTGAGGGGTAAAGGGTGAGGAGTGAGGTCGGATTTGGGACTTGCGACTTGAGGAACTAATATGGCGGTACTGAAGATTGCAAAGGTTGGAAATCCGGTATTGAGAAAGATCGCCGAGCCGGTCGATCCGAAAGAGATCGGAAGCCGGGCCATGCAACGGTTCATCGACGATATGTTGGAGACCATGGTCGTGAACGACGGGATGGGCCTTGCCGCGCCGCAGGTGTCGCGGTCTCAACAAATCGTCGTGATGGAGTGTCATGGAGAAGGGGGGTTTCCGCAAACAATCCTCATCAATCCGACGATCGTCTACTACGGGCCTCAGCAGATCGAGATGTGGGAGGGCTGCTTGAGCGTGGACGGCCTTCGCGGAAAAGTCGCGCGTCCTTCCATGGTGCGGGTCCAGGGCCTTGACCGGAACGGCTCACCGGTGGACATTGAGGCGTCGGGCCTCTATGCCGTCTGCATCCAACACGAGATCGATCACCTGCAGGGCAAGCTGTTCCTGGACCGCATGAGCGACCTCTCCACCCTGACGCAGCTTGAAGAGTTCAAACAGTTCTGGCGCAAGGAACATGCCGCCGT
>CAYZKG010000025.1:0-10141 GCA_964478915.1 uncultured Nitrospira sp. | reverse complement strand
ACCACCCTGGCCTGCGCCGGTCTGACCACCGCGCTGGAGCTGGTCCCGCCCTGGCTCGTCAAGGTGACGATCGACGATGTCATCCAGGCGAGACAGCCGGAGCTTTTGCCTTGGGTCATCGCCGGGCTCTTGTCGGCGTACGCGATCCGGAACCTCTTCGCGTCGCTCCGTATCCGATTCAACAACACCCTCGAACAACGGGTCGTGTACGACTTACGGGACCAGGTCTTCGCCGCTCTGCAGCGATTGTCCGTGAGCTATTACGAGAATCGCTCGACCGGCGAGATCATGTCTCGGGTCAACAGCGATACGGAACACGTCGAGCGCATCTTCATTGACGGCGTGGAAGGCATGTTGACCGCGTCGCTGACCTTGATCGGCATTACCACCATGTTGTTCATCCTGAACTGGAAGCTCGCCCTCCTGTCGCTGATCCCCATCCCCATCCTGATGCTGTCCGCCGTGACCTTCACGCGACAGGTGCACCGGTACTACCATGCCATTCGCAGAAACGCCGCGGAGCTGAACGCCTACCTGCAGGACGCGCTCTCGGGCATCCGGGAGACGATCGGGTTCAACCGCCAGGGCCACGAGCGGCAGCGATTCAACGTGCGAAACCGCGCCTACGCCGACAGCAATCTCCAGGCCATGCGCCTGTGGTCGCTGTATTCGCCCGGCATGATGTTCGTGGGGAGCCTCGGAACGGTGCTGATCCTCTGGTACGGCGTTCAGGAGGTACTGCAAGGGGCACTGACCGTCGGCGAACTGGTGATGTTCCTGTCCTACCTGGCGCTGTTTTACGTGCCCATCAACCAGATCCATTCCGTGAATCACATGCTCCAACACGCCCTCGCCGCCAGCGAACGGATCTTCGAGATTCTCGATACCGAGCCCGAAGTCCGGGAGCGCCCCGGAGCGATTCCGCCGGTCCGGCGGCTCACCGGGGAAGTCCGCTTCGAGCGCGTAGCCTTTCACTATAGGCCGGACCTGCCGGTACTCCACGAGATCACGCTGGAGGTGCGACCCGGCGAGCGAATTGCGTTGGTCGGTCCCAGCGGGGCGGGCAAGAGCACGATGCTCAAGCTGCTCATGCGGTTCTACGACGTGCAGGGGGGCGCAATCCTGATCGACGGACACGACCTGCGGGACCTGCCTTTGGCGTTCCTGCGCAGCCAGATCGGGCTGGTTCAGCAGGAGCCGTTTCTCTTCAACGGGACCGTCCGCGAAAATATCGTGTACGGGGACCTGGCAGCTGACCACGAGCGGATCGAAGTGGTAGCCCGCGCGGCGCGCGCGCATGACTTCATCATGAGGCTGCCGGAGGGCTACGAAACCTGGATCGGCGAGCGCGGCGTCAAGCTCTCGGTCGGAGAGAAGCAACGAATTTCGATCGCCCGCGTCCTACTGAAGGATCCACCCATCGTTATATTCGACGAGGCCACCTCCAACATCGACACCGAGACCGAGGTCAAGATCCGGGAGGCACTGGCTGTCCTGACCGAGGGCCGGACCACCTTCATCATTGCCCACCGTCTCTCCACGCTCCATCATGTGGATCGCATCGTGGTCATGGACAGGGGCCGGATCGTGGAGCAAGGCTTCCACGATGAGCTCCTGTCCCGCGGCGGCCTCTACGCGAATCTCTACGACGCGCAATTCCAAATCTAGCGATTGGCCATCAGCGGATGTCCTGAAAGAACGCACGGGGCAGGAGCGGCAGGCGGAACTGCGCGTGCAGGATGATCAGCAGCACGCGGGCGAAGCTGCGCCAGACGCCCATGGCGACGAACTTGCGGGAGTCGGTGACGACGGGAGGGGAGAGGAGCACCGGCGTGGTCACTGTGACGATCTTTTCGCAGAAGGCCACATCCTCCAGGATCGGCTGCTCAGGGAAGCCGCCGAGCTTGATAAAGAGCCCTTGCCGGACGAACAGCGCCTGATCGCCGTAGATAATCTTCGACCGACGACAGCGAAAATTATCGAGAGCCGACACCAGCCTCAGCCGCCAATCATCGCCGGAAAACTGCTGCAGGAACCCGCCGGCCTGCACGGAAGCATCCGATTCGAGACGATTCAGTTGAGCCAGGGCGTGCTCTGGCAACAGCGTGTCGGCGTGCAGAAACAGAAGCCAATCCTCCAGCCGCGCGCCCTGCCGCACGGCCTCGTGGGCGCCGGCATTCATTTGTGCCGCGCGGCCTTTGGGGGCACGGATCAGGCGGGCCCGTGGCTCTGCCTGGATCAGCTCGCGCGTGCGGTCCGTGCTCCCGCCATCCACCACGATGACTGCATAGTTTTCGGGTTGCGCGCATAGGGCCTCCAGCGTCCGGGGCAGCGCTTTTTCTTCGTTGTAGGTGGGGATGATGATCCAAATCATATGGGCCGTGAGGCGTGAGGCGTGAGGCGTGAGGCGATTGGAAAATCAGAGGACTTCAGCCAATGCGGGAGGTACTGCTGGACATCGGAGGCCCAGGCGGACGGATCTTCGTCAATCGAGGTAAAGAGATCAGCAAGCGTCATCACCATGGCCTGCGCCAATTCCAAATAAGCCTGGACCCGCGAGCGAAGCGCATCGGGAGGAGCCTGGCCCGTCGCGACCTGCCGCTCAAGAAAGCGGCACCCGGTGGCGTGGTGGGCCTCTTCCTGGAGCAGGAAGAGGCGACGGAGGCGAGTAAAGGGTGCCCGGCGCTTGACGAGGCCGGCTTCGATTCGCTGCAAGATGGCTTCGCCGAGCCCTTCGAGAATGATCTGCTCGGCCAGGATCGTTTCGGCGAAGTTCCCTCGGCCGAGCGCTTCATCAATGAGCGCCCGGTATCGTTCCAGGGGGGCCAGAAGGGGGCACGGCCCCAGGTGGCGGGGCGCCAGCCACGCGATCGTCGCCTGAAAGATCACGGCATGCGCCGCTTCTTGCCGGGCCTGTCCGGAAAGAAACCGGCGCAGGGCCGGATCCGGCGCCAGTTTGGCCTGTGCCCGCGCGCAATCATGGGCCAGGCGCTCGCCCTGCTCCAGGAACCGCAGCAGTCGCGCAATCGGCACTCGCTCGCTGGGCAGCACTACCATGACGGTAAGGAGTGAGGAGTGAGGGGTGAGGAGTAAAAGCTGACGGACCCAGCCTCGGTTATCACCTTACTCCTCACTCCTTACCCCTTACTGGCTCCGGAGGGATGCCATTCAGGTGCCAGTCATACTCCAGGAACTCGACAGAGTAGGGCCGGGTGGCCAGCTCACGAGCGACTTCCGGGTCGGCGACATACCGCTGCACGTAGTGGAGAAGCGAGCCGGAATGCGCCGCGAAGTCCCGCTCGAACCATTTGAAGATCATCGAGAGATGCGCCACCTTCCGGTCTCGGTCAAAGCGATTCCGGCTCGCATCGTTGATGTAGTCGCGCGCGCTCCGTTCCAGTTGCTCCTCCAGCCGCTCAGGCGTGTAGGCCCAGGGCTGCAGCTTGGGGCAGGAGCGAGACGCGCAGACGATCGCAAAATGAATGCGCGGCTCCTGGAACTGGGGGATCAGGATCTTCTGCTCCAGATCGTACAGGTCAACGCCTTCGCCGCCGATCTCGTACTTGCGGGCGATGAAGTACTGATAGCGGCCGACCAGCGTCAGGGGCGACAAGCCGTCCAGAATCCCTTTAATCGCAAACGCGTTGTACGCGTTGGTCCAGAAGGCCAACCGAGCATCGCGGGTGGGGAAGCCGTTCGGGTCCACTCGCCGCAAGTCCTGAAGGTAAGCCGTAAATCGTTCATCGGCGGCGATCGCCGGGTAGTTGACGATGCCGTCGCTCACGTGCGCGCGGACGATGGCGTCCAGCTTGCTGTGGGAGAACTCATGGGGCGGGATCGGGTCGGGGGGGTGGAATGAGGCAGGGACAGTCCCACATCCGGACAGCACGGCGCAGGCGGCCAGTCCTGCTATGGCACGCCGACTAATAATAAAACACCACCACGATGTGCACGACCACCGCCGGCATTATGGCCACCGAGACCGGCAGAATGTCTCTCTGTCTTGTTTTGCGGGGCACAGTATCTCAAAAACCCGGTGACCAGTCCACCCGGAAGTTATGGTAAGATCGCCGGCGAGAGCCCACCTGAACAACGGCTCTTTGCCAGATCCGTCATGGTTGGATCGCAGGAATCTCAGCGTGGCTGTGCCAGCCTCCTAGGGCAGGCGGCAGCGAGAAAGGATGACTATGGAACTCGGGTTCGTCGGCCTCGGGAAAATGGGAATGAACATGGTCACGCGGCTGCAGCGCGGCGGCCACCGCGTGGTGGCGCACGACCGGACGCTCGAGTTGGTGACCCAGGCGGAGAGCGTGGGGTGCGTCAAGGCCGTTTCGCTCGAGGACATGGCCGGCAAGCTCAAGGCTCCCCGCGCCGTCTGGATCATGGTCCCATCAGGGCCTCCGACGGAAGAGACCGTCATGAAGGTGGCCGGGCTGCTTGCATCCGGCGACATCATCATCGATGGGGGAAATTCCAATTTCAATGACGATGCCCGACGCGCCGCGACGCTCAAGAAACAGGGCATCCATTATGTGGATGCGGGCACCAGCGGCGGGGTCTGGGGGCTCAAGCTCGGATATTGCCTGATGGTGGGCGGGGAGAAGACGATCGTGGACAAGCTGGCGCCGATCTTCAAGACCCTTGCGCCGGAAGACGGCTGGGCATACATGGGCAGCCATGGCGCCGGCCATTACGTCAAGATGATTCACAACGGCATCGAGTACAGCATGATGCAAGGGTATGCGGAAGGTTTCGAGCTGATGTCCAAGAGCGAGTACAACCTCGATCTCGCCAAGATTGCGGATCTCTGGATGCACGGCAGCGTGGTGCGGTCCTGGCTGTTGGAGCTGACGGCCGGGGCGCTCAAGCAGGATCCGAAGCTCGAGGGCCTAAAGGGGTACGTTCAGGACTCCGGGGAAGGCCGGTGGACCGTCGTGGACGCCATCGACAAGGCGGTTCCGGTCCCTACGCTCACGGCCGCCCTGTTCACCCGCTTTCGTTCCCGGCAGGAAGAGTCCTTCGCGGAGAAGCTCCTCGCCGCCATGCGGCAGGCGTTTGGCGGCCACAGCGTCAGGAAGCGGACCTAGCTCACGGAGGCCGCCATGTCGGAGAAATCACGCTCGCTGACCCCGCAGGCCTGCACCCTGGTCATTTTCGGCGGATCGGGCGACTTGGCGCGCCGGAAACTGGTCCCGGCCGTGTACAACCTGTTGCTGGATGGCGTACTGCCTGCCAATTACGCCGTGCTGGCAACCGGGCGGAAGCCGCTGAGCGACGGAGATTTCCGGAACACCGCTCGGGAAGGCATCCTCAAGTATTCGCGCCAAAAGCTTCAGGACGGCGTCTGGTCAGACTTCGAGCGGCGCCTGTTTTACGTTGCGGGCTCGATCGACGAGCCGCAGGCCTACAAGCAGCTTCGCGAGCGGCTCGAGCAGATCGAGCGTGAGCTGAAGCTGCCTGGGAACCGCATCTTTTATCTCGCCATTCCCCCTACATCCATCGCTCCTGCCGTCGAAGGCCTCCAGGGAGCGGGGCTCGTGCAGCCGCCGAACGGCGACGGCCCGTTCTCGCGCGTCATCGTGGAGAAGCCAATCGGGCACGACCTGGACTCCGCCCGGTCGATCAATGCGGCCGTCGCCAAGGTCTTCGATGAATCCCAGGTCTTCCGCATTGATCACTATCTCGGCAAGGAAACGGTCCAGAACATGCTGGTGCTTCGTTTCGCCAACAGCATCTTCGAGCCGATCTGGAACCACAAATATATCGATCACATCCAGATCACGGTGAGCGAGGCGGAAGGGGTAGGCACTCGGGCCACCTATTATGAGGAAGCCGGTGCGCTGCGCGACATGGTCCAGAACCATATCCTCCAGTTGCTCTGCTTGGTGGCGATGGAGCCGCCGTACTCTCTGGATCCGGATGTGATCCGGAACGCTCGAATGGATGTTCTGCGATGCTTGCGCCCGATCGAAGGCAAGGAGGTGGATCGGTACACGGTCCGAGCGCAGTACAGCTCGGGGAAGGTTCATGGCGCCGAGATGCCGGGTTATCGGCGCGAGGCGGGCATCAAGCCAGATTCCACCGCGGAAACCTATGTGGCGATCAAGCTCTTCGTGGAGAACTGGCGATGGTCCGGCGTGCCGTTCTATCTGCGCACCGGCAAGGCCATGGCCAAGCGCGCCAGCGAGGTGGCGGTCCAGTTCAGGGACATCCCGCAGATCCTGTTCAATGCCAATCCGGATGTTCCCTTGCCGGCCAACGTCCTGGCGCTCAAGATCCAACCCGAAGAAGGTCTCTCCCTCCGGGTCATCTCGAAAGTCCCCGGCACGAAGGCCAAGACTCATCCCGTGGACATGAATTTCCGCTATGGGGACGCGTTCGGCTCGCCGTCCCCAGAAGCCTACGAGCGGCTCTTGCTGGACGTCATGGCCGGTGATGCCTCGCTGTTCATGCGGCGGGATGCGGTGGAGGCATCCTGGTCCTGGATCACTGCGATCCTGGAGGCCTGGCGGCAGCACGGCACCAAATGGTTGCCGGAGTATGCGGCCGGAAGCTGGGGGCCGGTGGAGGCGAATCGCCTGATCGAGAGCGACGGCCGGACCTGGAGAGTGCTCTAGGACTCTGAAAGGGAGGGGAGGGATGAATCCGCTGGTGCAGCTCGGCGAGTTCGGACAGAGCCCCTGGTATGACTATATCCGGCGAGGCCTCATCACCTCCGGTGAGCTGAAGGCCATGATCGATCAGGACGGACTCAAGGGCGTCACCTCGAATCCGTCGATCTTCGAAAAGGCCATCAGCGGCAGCACCGACTACAATCAGGCCCTCAAGCAGATGGCCGGCGATGTCACTGGCGTGAAGCAGATCTATGAGGCGTTGGCGGTCCGGGACATTCAGGACGCCGCCGATCTCCTGCATCCCGTGTACCAGCAGACGAAGACGGTGGATGGTTACGTCAGTCTCGAAGTGTCGCCGGCTCTGGCCTATAACACCGACGGCACGATTGAAGAGGCGCTGAGGCTTCACAAGGCGGTGGGCCGTGACAACCTCATGATCAAGGTGCCGGCCACCCCGGAAGGCCTGCCGGCCGTCGAGCATCTGCTCAGTCAAGGTATCAACGTCAACGTCACGCTGCTGTTCAGCGTGGATGTCTACGAGCAGGTGGCCTGGACTTATCTCTCCGGACTGGAAAAGCTTGCCGCTCGGGGCGGCGATGTGGCGAAAGTGGCATCAGTGGCCAGCTTCTTCGTGAGCCGCATCGACACGCTCATCGACAGTCAACTCGAGGCCAAGGCCAAGGCGTCCAACGATCCCAAGGAGCGCGCCGAGCTCGAAAGCCTGGTCGGGAAGGTGGCCGTCGCCAATGCCAGGCTGGCGTACCAGCGCTTCCTCCAGATCTGCTCGACGCCGCGCTTTCAGGCGCTCAAGCAGCGCGGCGCCAAGGTTCAGCGACTCTTGTGGGCCAGCACCGGCACGAAGAATCCGAAGTACCCCGACACGTATTATGTGGACGAATTGATCGGGCCCGACACGGTCAATACGATGCCCGCCGCCACGTTCAGCGCCTTTCGCGATCACGGCAAGGTGCGCCGAACCCTGACCGAGGGCGTGGAGCAATCGAAGGAGGTCATGGCCCGCCTGGCGGACTGCGGGGTCGGTATGGATCAGGCGACCCGGAAGCTCTTGGCCGACGGCGCCAAGCTCTTCGCTGATTCCTTCGATCAGCTGATGAGCGTCATCAGTCGCAAACGGGAGGAGTTGCTCGGCCGGAAGCTGGATCAGCAGACATTTGCCCTGGGAGCGCTGGATGCGGCCGTGAAGGCGCGGCTGAAGGAGTTCCGGGAGCGCAATTTCCTCCATCGGCTGTGGGCCAAGGATCCGACCCTGTGGCACCAGGACCCCGGACACCGGAAGATCATCCGCAACTCGCTCGGCTGGTTACACATCAGCGAGCAGCAGGTTCATCACCTGGATCGCATCACGCAGCTTGCCGAGTCGGTGCGCGCCGCCGGCTTCAAGCACGCGCTGCTCCTCGGGATGGGCGGAAGCAGCCTCTGCCCGGAAGTGTGCCGGATGACGTACGGGGTGGTGCCGGGCTATCCCGAGCTGCACGTCCTGGACAGCACCGTGCCGGCGCAGGTCAGGAGCTTCGAGAAGCGGGTGGATCTCGGCAGGACCCTGTGCATCGTCTCGAGCAAATCCGGCTCCACCACGGAGCCGTTGGTCTTCTTCCGGTACTTCTACGATCGGGTAAGGCGCGTGAAAGGTGATGCAGCCGGCGAACATTTCATCGCCATCACCGACCCGGGCTCGCTGCTGGAGAAGATGGCCCGCGAGCACCGGTTCCGGGACATCCTGCCCGGCGTGCCGGATATCGGCGGACGCTACTCGGCCCTGTCCAACTTCGGCATTGTTCCGGCCGCCATCATGGGCGTCAATGTCGCCCATCTCTTGTACCGGGCCGAGCGCATGCGGCATAGCTGCGATGCCTGCGTGCCATCGGAGGACAACCCGGGTGTGGTGCTGGGAGCGACCCTGGGAGAGCTCGCCAAGCAGGGTCGGGACAAGGTCACGTTCATCACCTCGCCGGCCATCAGCGACCTCGGGGCTTGGTTGGAGCAGCTCATTGCCGAGAGCACCGGCAAGGAAGGCAAGGGAATCGTCCCCATCGATGGTGAGCCCCTGGGCCCGCCGGAGGTGTACGGCCCCGATCGTCTGTTCGCGTACATCCGGTACACGGGAGGGGTGGATCGGGCGCAGGACGAGCAGGTGGCGAAGCTGGAACAAGCGGGGCAGCCGGTCGTTCGCATTGAGCTTGCCGATCTGATCAATCTTGGGGAAGAGTTCTTCCTCTGGGAAATGGCGACGGCTGTGGCCGGCTCGCTGCTGGGCATCAATGCCTTTGACCAGCCCAACGTGCAGGAGAGCAAGGACTACACCAAGGCCTTCCTGGACGAATACAGCAAGAACGGCCGACTCCCGGAAGAGGAGCCGATCCTTGCGGCGGACGGCATCCGGATCTATGGCGACGCGGCGCATCGCCAGTTGCTGAAGGGCGCCGGCGCGACCACGCTGGAGGCCGCGCTCACCGCGCATCTGTCTCGGATCAAGCAGGGGGACTATGCCGCGCTCACGGCCTATGTCGAACGGACGGCTTCTACGGATGTGGCGCTCCGTACGATCCGGACTCGGATCAGGGACAGGAAGAAGGTCGCCACGACGGTCGGCTACGGGCCACGGTTCCTCCATTCCACGGGTCAGCTTCACAAGGGAGGGCCGAACACCGGCGTGTTTCTGCAAATTACGGCGGATGACGCGGAAGACCTCTCCATTCCCGGCGCGCCCTATACCTTTGGCGTCCTGAAGGCCGCTCAAGCCCTCGGCGATTTTCTCAGCTTGAGCAAGCGCAACCGTCGGGCGCTGCGTGTCCATCTGGGTGTGGATGTGACTGCCGGGCTCAGCCGCTTGCAGCGGGCGATCGAGCGCGCGGTGTAGAGAGGCCTAGAAGAACCAGTGCCAGATGGCTAAGAGCCAGCGCTTGATCGTATCAAGCCAGCCTTCTTGAGGAGGCGGAGACGGTAAAGGCGCCGGCCGGGCCGGGGCACTTTTGGCTTCTTGGGGCATACTCGCCAGAGGAGCCGGAGCGGCCGGGGACGGGGTGACAGACGGTTTCGCGGCAGGGGCGGGCGTTGTATCGGAGATAGGCGTCGGGCGGCTCAATTCCTTTTTGTATCGCGCGACCGTAAGCTTGAGTTGTTCGTTGCGGCGTTGGATCGCCTCATATTCCTCCCGGAGCGCCCGGTGCTGGGACGAGAGGGAGTTCATCTTGTCCTGGAGATCGGCCAGATCGTCTTCGAACCGACCCAGCTCCTGATCGCCGCTTTCTTTCAGTCGTTGCAGCTCCGAGGAGGCCAATTCGGTGTCGCTCGTCAGTTTCTTGTTCTGCTCCGTGAGTAAGTTGAACTGTTGCTCCAACGCCTTCGACTGGGATTGAGCCTTTTCCAGTTCAGTCTTAATGAACTGGGTTTCATCCAACGCTTCCTGGTACTTCTTTTTCGAAACGACACAGCCTCCCAGAGCCATCGCCACCAGCATCACCCAGACCAAGGTTTTCATCCGTCCCTCCGGATCGCGCTCTGGCCTC
>CAYZKG010000024.1:0-24899 GCA_964478915.1 uncultured Nitrospira sp. | reverse complement strand
GAGCCCAACGAGCTACCAGACTGCTCCACCCCGCAGCGAGATGCTAGCAAAGCGGGCGGAACGAAGTCAAGGAAAGCGCGATGGCATCGCCTGCCCGAGGCTGTCGCACCTGTGATAGACTCCCCGCAAGACTGGCGGAGGGACACGCCATGAGCCAGGAGAAACAAACGCCCCAGCAGCCTTCTCTCAGCCGGCGAGCCTTGCTGGCCGGAGCCGCCTCGTTGGCCGGCCTCGCCGCGGCCCAGGCGGCGGTCTCGTCGCTCAGTGCCGCCGCACCGCCCATTCCCGGCGCCGGGGACCCCGCGCGGATTCCTGGACGCCCGCCGAGACCTTATGGACAGCGGGCCGCGTTCGAGCGAGCCACGCGCGTAGCAGGCACGAGCAGTTCGCTGACCCCGCTGCAGGAGCTGCACGGCATCATCACACCCTCCGCGCTCCATTTCGAGCGGCATCACAACGGGGTCCCGGTGATCGAACCGGGCCGCCACCGTCTCCTCGTGCACGGCCTGGTGGAACGGCCCATGGTCTTTACAACCGAGGAGCTGAAACGGTTCCCCTCCGTCTCGCGCCTGGCGTTCATTGAGTGTTCAGGCAACTCCGGCGGGGAGTGGCGAAAGCCGGCGGGCCGGACCGCGCAGGAAACCCATGGCCTCCTCAGTACCAGCGAGTGGACCGGGGTGCCGCTGGCGACGCTTTTACGCGAGGTCGGGAGAAAGCCGGAGGCCACCTGGCTGCTCGCCGAAGGCAGCGACGCCGCGGTCATGACCAGGAGCCTCCCGTTGGATCCCATCCTGGACGAAGCGCTCCTCTGCTACGCCCAGAACGGCGAGGCGCTACGCCCGGAGCAAGGCTATCCGCTCCGGCTCCTCTTGCCCGGCTGGGAAGGCAACGCCAACATCAAATGGTTGCGCCGGCTGAAGCTCGGCACGGCGCCGTTCATGACGCGGGAAGAGACCTCTCATTACACGGACTTGATGCCGGACGGGACCGCCCGGCAGTTCACGTTCGTCATGGAGGCGAAATCCGTCATCACGAGCCCCTCGGGCGGGCAGCGGATCCATCGGGGCTTCGTCGAGATTCGAGGATTGGCCTGGAGCGGCCGCGGCCGCATCACCCGGGTGGAAGTCAGTACCGACGGCGGACGGACCTGGCAGGCGGCCTCCCTCCAGGAGCCGGTCCTGCCCAAGTGCGCCACCGCGTTCCGGCTTCCGTGGCGGTGGGATGGTCGAGAGGCGACGCTGCAGTCACGGTGCACGGATGACACCGGATACGTGCAGCCGAATCGCCAAGCCCTGGTGGCGGTGCGAGGGTTGAACTCCAACTACCATCACAATGCCATCCAGAGCTGGCTCGTGAAACAGGACGGGACGATTCACAATGTTCATGTGTAAACGTTGGCTGGCAGGAATCGGCTTGGCCATGATCGTGGCAGCTACGGCTGTTGATCTGCGCGGTGAAGGGCAGCACACGTTTGGCCTGGGGCGACCGGCGACGGAAGCGGAAATCCGGGCCTGGGATATCGATGTCTCGCCGTCAGGCGCCGGACTGCCGCCGGGACGCGGCACCGCCAAAGAAGGCTCGAAGGCCTATGCCGCCAAGTGCGCCTCCTGCCACGGCCCCACGGGGATCGAAGGGCCGGCCCCTCGCCTGGCGGGCGGGATCGGGACGCTGGCGACAGCCAATCCGGTCAAGACCGTCGGCAGCTACTGGCCCTACGCCACGACGCTGTTCGACTATACCCGGCGCACGATGCCGTTCAACGCGCCGCAGTCACTGACATCCGACGAGGTCTATGCCGTCGTGGCCTGGATGCTGTTCCGGAACGGGCTCATCAAGGAAGACACCGTGATGGATGCCGCAAGCCTTCCACAAGTATCGATGCCGAACCGTCACGGCTTCGTGCCCGACCCCCGCCCGGACGTTCCTTAGCTCGTCGGGACCGGGACCCATTGCTCTGAGCTGCAATGGGTGCCCCCTCCGAAGAATGCAATGGGTGCCCCGCATCGGCATTCTCGCCACCGACGCTCGCTAACCCTGCTCGCGGGCCTTGCACAGCGAGCACCGCAAAAGGTCGCAGCCGATCTATCTTGCAGGTGCCTTAGCTCGTCCACGGCGCGCTCAGGACGAGCCAGGCCCTCGCTCGTATAGCCACCCGACCATCGCGCCGACGATAAAGACGATAGACGCGTAGTAGAGCCACAGGACCAGGAACAGGAGCCCGCCCAAGGCTCCATAGAAAGCGGCCACTTCATGAGCCACATCCACGTACCAGGCAAACAGGCCCTTGGAAATCTCCAGCAGCACGGCTCCGGTCAACGAGGCGACAAGAAGAGCAGGCACCCTGAGGCTCTCGGCGGGCGACGACCGGTACAAGAGATAGAAGATCGCCACCGTGAACAGAAACCCGAGAAGGGCGCTGGCCACAGTCCTTCCGGGCGTGATCAGGGGAGCCACCAACGGAAACGCCTCCACCAACTCGCGCACCAGTGCCAGAACGAAGGTGAGGACGACCGTCACCATGACCAGACCGGCCGTGGCGAGCATCATCAGGAAATCCACCCCCATTCCTCTCAAAAACCGACGCGGTTCACGCAATTCGAAGACGAGGTTGAGAACAATACGGACCGCGCTGAAGAGGGCGTGGCTGACGATAAACAGTGCGACAAACCCCACGAAGCCCAGCAAGCCTCGGTTGGCCACGATCGCCGACAGGTTGTCGGTGAACGTCTGATGGGACCTGGGCAGAAGCTTCTGCAGCACCTCGCTGACCACGGCCGACGCCCGCTCCGATTCCACCACCGTGTACCCCAAAGCCGAGATGAGCAGGAGCGAGAGCGGCACGGCGAAAAGCAGGAGATTGAAGGCCAATCCCGAGGCCAGGAAGAGCGCCCTGTCCGCGTAAAATTTCCGCGGTAACCCGCGGAGGATCGCCCAAACGGCGCGCCGCTTCATCACGTCAGGAATGGTGAGGGGGTCCGAAACCAGGTCGCAGGTGCACGGTGCGCTGGGGGAAGGGAATCTCGATGCCCTCTTTCTTGAGGCGTCTGAAGATGCGCTTCCGCAGCTCGTGTTGAACGAGGTACTGATCGGTGAATTCCCGAACCTGGCAGATGAGCGTGAAGTCCAGCGAAGATTCCCCGAAGCCCGGAATGAACCGGACCATGGGAGCGGGCTGGCCGAGAAGGCCGGGGACCTGGCCGACCGCTTGCGCGGCTTCTTCGAGCAGGATGCGCTCGACCTGTTCCGGGTCGGCATCGTAGGACACGCCGATCTGAATCAGGAGTGACATCCGAGGCTCCGGCAGATAATAGTTCGTGACGATCGACTGGGCCATCTTGCTGTTCGGGACGATCAGCACGTTATTGGGCAGCATCCGGAGCTTGGTGGCGCGCCAGCCGATATCGAGAACGTAGCCTTCCTGCCCGGTCTCCAGCCTGACGAAGTCACCGACGCGGAACGGCCGCGCCAACAGGAGATGCAGACCGGCGAAAAAGTTGGAGAGCGTCTCCTGAAGCGCGAGCGCCACCGCCAGGCCACCCACGCCCAAGGCGGTGAGGATGGGCGTGATCGACACGCCGAGGCTGCTCAACAAGACCAACACGCCGACGAGCCAGATGGCGGTCTTGAAGATGGTCAGAGAGAGACCGGTCGCCGGAATGGGAAGATTCTTCTCTTGGAAGGCATGATCGAGGAGCGCCCCGGAGAAATTGGCGATCGCTGCGGTCACGGACAGCACCAGCAAAGCATAGACAAAGTTCAAAGTCACCGCGGTCGGACGCGCCGAGAGGTGTGCCGTATCCACGGCGACATACACCCCGATCAGAACGGCCCAGGCAATGGAGGGGAGGCGCAGGCTGCGCAGCACGATCTCGTCCAGCTTGGTGCCGGCGGCCCACTTATAGAGCGCCCGGAAGGCCAGTCGCCGGAAGCCTAAGGCCACACCGGTCACCACCGTAAACACCAACAGCGCGGCGAATGGCCCGACCAGATCTGATGGCAACGACAACATCATCTCAGCGAGACCCCTTACTCCTTACTCGCAGGGCGGATGGTAGGTAAGGGACCGATCCCTGTCAAGCGTCGATCGGCTTACCGTTCCGGCTCAAGCTTCAGGTGAGTCAGCGCGGCCGCTTTCACTTCATCGGCGGCCTGGCTGTAGCGAGGCGTCACCCACGACTCCTCACGCCTCACGGGTTTCCTTCGCGCAGGTCGATATGGACGTCCACATGCGGATCAGGAGAGCCGCCGGACAGGGGGGGAAACGGGTGGGCCGCCACGACCGCCTGCAGACCGGCGGCATCCAGGCGCTCGTCGCCTGAGCTCCGCTCGATCTGCACAAGCTGCGCATGGCCGTCGGGGTAAAGCCGGAACTGGACTCTCAGGCTGCGTCTTCCACCGGGCTTCCTGTAAGGCGCGATCTGTTCCTGCCAGCTCTGGCGAATGCGGCGCTCGATCTGCTTCCAATAGACCGGGCCTTGGGCGATCGCTGACACCGCCTCCAGCGGCTCCTCGCGGATCCCATCGCCGGGCGTCACAGGTCTCGGGCCCGCATGATCCACCGGCTCTCCCGCCACTGGCGGTTGCGCAGCAGGAGGTCCTCCCGCAGAGGCAGCTCCGAGCGTGATGTAGATCGTCCGGCTGAATACCGGGGTCAGGCTCAGCGCTCGCATCCGGGCAAAGGTGAATTCGATCGGTACGGCGGCTCGGCCCACCGCTGTCCCGGCATGATCCAGGTCAAGCCGCACGGTGGCGGAAAGCTCCCGGCGCTCGGCCTCTGGCCTGAGGGGCACGAGCCGGCGCGGCACGGCCGGGCTCCGCACGATCGCCGCCGGCTCCGCCTCCCCGACGAGCGGGCCGGTCACGCGGACCGTCACGAGCAAGCGGTGGCTGGGATGCTCCGCCCCCGTCGTCCCCTCCTGGAGCTCGAACCGAACGGTGTGGGACGGGTCGAATGGGGCCGCCGCCGCCCCAGCCGAGCCTACGGCAATCGCTGCGGCTCCGATCCACGCAATCTTATTTCGCCTGAATCTCAACCCCTCACCCCTCACGCCTCACGCTTCACGGGCAGCCGGGGGCACGAGCGGCAGGTGTACATGAAAGGTGGTGCCGCGGCCTTCCTGGCTTTCGACGGTAATCTTCCCGCCGTGGGAATCCACGACGTCTTTCACGATCTTCGTCCCGAGGCCGGTGCCACCGGGTTTACGGCTGATGGTGTGGGGCGTAAACAAGCTCTGGACCACTTCAGGCGGCATGCCGCGGCCGGTGTCCGCAACGGACAAGACGAGCGATTTGCCATCGGGGTCCAGGCGTCCCGAAATGGTGATGGCCCCTCCAGGGGGCGTCTCCGGAATGGCGTTGTTCACGAGGTTATAGACGGCATTGAACAACCGCCGTTCGTCGGCCACGATCTCCGGCAGGGAGCCGAGCCCCTTTGTCTTCAGGGAGATTTTCTTCTCCTTCGCCAGGACCTCTAACATCTCCACGACACTGTTGACGACGCTCCTGACCTGGCAGCGGTCGAACTGGGGCGGGCTGCTCAACCCCTTGACGCAGTCCGCAATGGCCTTGACCCGATCTTGGATGCGCCAGGATGTCTCGGTGATGACGTTGAGCATGCTATGGCACCGCCTGTGACTCGCTCTCGCCTTACTGACATCCCTCCGTTCGATATTCCCGATCAGCTCATCGAGCTCGGTTTGCACGATTCTCGCCCCGGCAACCGCCGGGGTCAGCATATTCTGCAGATCATGGCTGATGTCGCCGAGGAGGCGGATGAGCTCGGCCAGCTTGGCCTCCTCCGCCAGCCGCGCATGCTCTATTGCCACCGCTGAAATGGCCGAGATGATGGTCAGAATCGCCAAATCGTCGTCGTTCAGCGGACGATCTCGCTTGTTCAGAATTTCCATGACTCCGATGGGCTGGCCTTCCCACAGCTTCAAGGGCAACGCGATCATGTCTCGCGTTTCAAAGCCGGTCAGCGCGTCGATATCCTCGTAGTGCCGTCTATCCCGTTTGACATCGGTGATGATTTCCGGCTCACCGGACTTGAAGACGGCGCCCGCAATACCCTTGTCCCAAGGAATGCCTTTGCCCCGCAGGATCTCCGCCTTCGGACCGATGGCGTGACGAAAGACCAGTTGCCGGCTCTTCGGGTCGGCCAACAGGACCGAGCCGGCTTCCGCGCCCAACACTTCCATGGCGGTCCGGAGGGCCTTCTCGACCACCTCTTCTTCCTTGATGCGTTGATAGACCGCCTGGCAGATCCGTCGGGCAGCTTCCAATTCCAACTCCCGCTGTTGCAGCCGCTCGTCCTCCCGCCGGCGGCTGGCGCGACGCCGTTCAACGGGGGGCTTGGAGGCGGATGCGTCTCGCTTATTCGACATGGGTGACCGTTGACTGCCCTGTTCCGTTGCAGCGGTTGGGCTGGAGGACAAATCGCTTCCCCGGCAGGGCAGAGTGTACTGTCAACTACGTGAGATGTCTAGACGCGGGTGGAGTTCTTTATCCCTACACGGCCTTAGGCAAATAGCCGGCTCCGGGCGTGCTTCAGAGTCTGCTTGAGGCGTTCCCTTGACTCAGCGACGTGAGCAATGCCTTTAGCCCACAATACGTCACCGTTAGCGAATCACCTCGCCGCTGATACGACCGACCCACATCCTGTGCCACCACGTCCGCTGTACCATTTGGCAACTGGTTTAGTGTTTGGTGATACTAAACGCAATGCTGGTCTTCAATCGGTACGCCTGGCCTTCTCCGGCAACACGTGCCTTGCCGCCCTGGGGGAATCCGCAGTCAGCCGCTTCTTGTCGGCGGGTGGGTAGGTGAACTATGCCGATGTGGGGCTAGAGAACGGAAGGGATGAAAGCGTAGGGACAACAATTAAAGTGGTGCGCCCGGGGCGACTCGAACGCCCGACCTGCGGGTTCGAAGCCCGACGCTCTATCCAACTGAGCTACGGGCGCACGACGCTATTACGCGCAGCCGACCGGAAGGTTGTCAAGCTGTGGAGTTGAGGAAAGGCGGGTTACCAGCGATCTCCCTGACCGCCTCCGCCGCCGCCACCACCGAACGGGCGCTTTTCCTGCGGCCGCGCTTCGTTCACGACCAGCGTCCGGCCGCCGAGCTGCGAGCCGTTCAGCGCCGCGATGGCTTTCTGCGCCTCTTCGTTGGTCGCCATCTCGACGAACCCGAAGCCGCGCGACTGGCCCGTGTAGCGATCCGTGATCACCTTGGCGGATTGCACGGTCCCGTATTGCGAGAACACCTCGCTCAATTGTTGATCGGTGGTGGAATAGGGAAGGCTCCCCACATACAGTTTGGTACTCACCGCAACCTCCACTCTGCTGTGATATTGTCTTGAGGGGACTGGGCAGGAGAGACAGGCAGGCGCGTCACCGACAGCACCATCAGCCACTCACACGTTCCGGACAGCTTCCTCTGCAAGGCAACATCGGTTCAGGGCCCTACGTACCTTGCTCTCCATCACTCGGCCCCGTAGCGATGAATTGCGTCCCAAGCATAGCACGGCATCCCGGGTAGTTCAACTCCGCAGGCCGTTCACCTTCGCCAGGACCTCTTCGGCCACCTGAGCGACCGTCCGGCCGTCGGTCCCGATGACGTGATCGGCGGCGGCCTGATACTTCGGGCGTCGCTCCCGGAGCACTTCTTCGACCTCCTCCGTGAAGGATTTGGTCCCGGTCAGGGACGGTCGGCCGGTGTCACCACTGATCCGTTGCGTGACGGTAGCCACTTCCGCCGTCAGCCAGAACAACACGCCGTTGGCCTTCAACGCATCCACGTTCTGCTGCCTCAGGATCACCCCGCCACCGGCGTCGATGATCAGCCGGTCCTGCCCAGCCAGATCCCGGCACACCTCCGTTTCGAGGTCCCGGAAGTGATCCCAGCCGAACCGCTCGACGATTTGCGGGATGGAGAGGCTCGCCCGCTGGACGATCTCGGCATCGGTGGAGATCACCGGCCAGCCCAAGCGCTCCGACAGCAGCTTCCCAACACTGCTCTTGCCGGCGCCGCGATACCCGATGAGCACGATGTTCATCGAAACCGGGACTCGAGCACCGCGCGCATGACGTCGGCCGGGGCGGAGCGGCCGGTCCACACCTCGAACTGCGCTACCGCCTGATACAGAAACATCTCGATACCCGGGATCGTCTGGCAGCCGGCCGTTCGGGCATCCCGAAGCAGCCGCGTCTCCGGCGGGTTGTACACGATGTCCATCACGGTGAGGTGGGAGCTCAAGACAGCGGCCGGCACGCAGGTTTCCTGGATATGGGGGTGCATGCCGATGGGAGTGCAGTGGATCAGGACGCCGGCCTCCTTGACCCCGCGCTCGAGCGTCTCGCGCGTGAGTGGCCCGTCCTCGACCGCCAGGGTCGTGCGGGTTCGCAGGTCCTGAGCCAAGCCCTGCCGCTCGCGGTCATCAATGCCAAGCAGAGTCAACCCTTCGATCTTGGTCTTCATGGCCAAGGCAAAGGCGATGGCCCGCGCGGCGCCACCCGATCCCAGCATGAGCACCCGCTGCTTGACGAGCGGGACACCGCCTTCGCGAAGCGCCCGCAGCGCGCCGTCCGCATCGGTGTTGTAGCCGCTGAGCTTGCCGTTCTCCACGAGGATGGTGTTCACCGAGCCGATCTGCATCGCGGTCGGATCGATCTGATCGAGGTACGGCACGATCGCCACCTTGTGCGGGATCGTGACGCTGAACCCGCGCGCATTGCCCAGCGCCCGGATGCCCTGGACGGCGCCGGCCAGGTTCTCGACCCGGAACGCCAGGTAGATGAAGTTGAGTCCGAGATGCTGAAACGCCGCGTTATGGATCGCGGGCGAGAGGGAGTGCTCGACCGGGTTGCCGATCACCCCGCACCACTTCGTGTGCGCATCAATAGATAACTTCATTTTCCTTGCGTCACTTGACCGTGGTCGTGATTTTTTTCGCGATGTACTGACTGCCGCTGACTTCGTAACTGACCGTCACGGAGTCGCCCTTTTTGAGGTCCTTGAGCGTTTTCAGCCCGGCGCCTTCGAATTGCGTCTTGTCATTCACGACGAAGCTGAATCGCGTCCCGCCGTCAGCTTTTTTAACGCTGAGCTTGCCGGCACCCGGATCCACCGCCAGCACCGTGCCGGTGAAGTCCGTAGCGCTCTGCACCGTCTCCAGCCCGACAAGGAGACCCAGCCCAACCGCAAACGCGATCACCGCCGCGCTTCCCCTAAGCATGCGCGACCTTATTGAGCATTCTGCACTCATCGTTCAGCATTGCCTATTGTGCCGTCATGCCGCCGTCGATCGGAATAATACTCCCCGTCATCCAGGCCGCGTCGTCCGAGGCGAGGTACAGCACCAGCTTCGCCACCTCTTCCGGCGTGCCGGCCCGCGCCATGGGGTACACCGACAGCACCTCAGCCAGGCGGGCAGGATCGGCCATTAACGGTGCGGCCATCGGCGTGTCCACCAGCCCCGGGCAGATCGCGTTGCACCGGATCTTGTGTTCGGCATACTCCACCGCCAGGCAACGGGTCAACGCGTTCAGAGCGCCTTTCGTCGCGCTGTACGCTGCGATCGAGGGAATGCCGACCAGCGCAGCGATGGATGAGACATTGATGATCGACCCGCCGCCTGCGCGAATCAACTCCGGGAGCGCCGCCCGCGTCATCCGGAACACACCGGTCAGATTCACGGCCAGCTGCTCGTCCCAGGTCGCATCGTCGGTCTCATGCAAGGCCTTTCCAAATGCACCGATGCCGGCATTGTTGACCAGCACGTCCAGCTTCCCGAAGGCACGCACCGCCTGGCCGACCGCCGAGCGCGCATGCCCCTCATCGGCCACCGAGCCGGCGACGGCCAGTGCTCGTCCCCCAGCGCGCTCGATCTCGGTGACGACCTGCTCCAGCATCTCCTTGCGGCGCCCGGTAATCACGACGCTGGCTCCCTCTCGCGCGAAGAGCCGCGCCACGGCGGCGCCAATGCCCACGCCGCCGCCCGTCACCAGCGCCACTTTATTGGCTAATCGCACAGTCGTTCCTTCCTTCGGAGCTTTCGTCAGGCTCCCCTGTGCCAGGGGCCGACTCGTCCTCTTCCAGCTCGGCCGGCACAGTCCCCTCTCGCCGGCCCCAGAGGCCCGGCTCCACCTTCCGAGCCACGGTGATGAACCCCGAGTGGGCCACCATGCGGTGGTCCGGCCGCACGCTCCGCCCCTGGATGTTCCAGGTCCGCAGCAGCGTCTCGAAGGTCTGGATCAGCCCGAACACCCGCGCGCGCTCCAGCGCCTCCACGGTCTGCATCACCTGGGGCACCGTCGGCACGTAGCTGAGGTAAATCCCGCCAGACCGCAGCGCCGTCGCGGCGGCGGGCACGGCCCGCCAGGGCTCGGCCAAGTCCAGGATCAGCCGGTCGAAGGGCTGTTCCTCCTCGATGCCTTCATAGACGTCTCTCTTGCGTAGAGTCAGGTTGGGCGCCGGCCCGAGGTACCGCTCGATATTCTTCATTGCGGTGCGCGCAAAATCGTCACGCGCTTCATAGCTCACCACGCTCCCCTGCGGCCCCACGGCGCGCAGCAGCGCCATGGTCAGGGCACCCGACCCGGTGCCCGCTTCGAAGACCCGCGCGCCGGGATAGATATCGGCCCAGACGGTGATCATCGCGAGGTCTTTGGGATAGATCACTTGGGCTCCGCGGGGCATCTTCAGCACGTACTCCCCGAGCGCCGGCAGCAGCGCGACCATGCGCGTGCCACGGGAGAGGGTCACGACGGAGCCGTCGGGCCTGCCGATCAGCTCGTCGTGGGGCAGCCGCTCGCCGCTCCACTGAAAGGTCTCTCCGGCCTTGAGCGTGAGGGCATATCGCCGCCCCTTCTTGTCGGCGAGATGCAGATGATCGCCGCTTTGGAAATTTCTCATGAGAAGTTGTCATTGTAGGTAAAGGCCGGAGCCTTTGCAATGGTCCTTGGCTCGTTCAGGCGCGCTGGCAGTTCTGGACATCCGTACTCGCCAACCCATCCCACGCAGTGTGGTGAGCGAGGCCCGCACTAATGTCGAAGCCGATCATCCTATTTTTTAGTCAGATTGTTGGCCTCGACCACATACGGGTTGGAATCGTGCTGCCTGTGAACGGGCACCCATTGCAGCCCAGAGCAATGGGTCCCGGCGAGTATAGGTGGCCAGAACTGCCGATTCAGCTTTGACGAGCCAATAGTTGACAGTGTTCTCAACGCGGCCGTATTATCCGACCACCCCATCGGTTCGCACGGCGCATTGGGACACTGTTTCCGAGGCTTGCGCCGTCGGCTTCTCCTGAGGGCATGCTCTATGAGGCTTCCGGTGTGTGGCCATGGTCTCGGCACCGCCCCCACTCTGCGCGTGCCGATTCTCCTTACCCTTGTCTTGCTGGTCGTGGCTCCGGCCTTCCTGGCCGGCTCCTTGGCAGCCGCGCCTTCTGAGGAGAAGGTTCCGCCCATCGTCGTGGCCACCTATGAGGGCGTCATCAACCCGGTGACGGCCGAGTACCTCCACGACGCCCTGGCGCTGGCGGAGAGCCTCCAGGCGCAGGCGGCCGTCATTCAACTGGACACGCCCGGCGGCCTGGATACGTCCATGCGATTGATCATCAGGGACATCTCGGGATCGCCGTTCCCGGTCGTGGTCTATGTGTGGCCCTCCGGTGGGCGGGCCGCATCCGCGGGCGTGTTCATCACCCTGGCGGCACAGGTCGCCGTGATGACGCCCGGCACCAACATCGGCGCGGCGCATCCGGTCGCCATGGGCGGCGGCGAGATGGACAAGACGATGAAGGAAAAGGTGGAAAACGATGCGGTGGCCTATATCAAGTCCATCGCGCAGCAGCGGGGTCGGAATGCGAAGTGGGCCGAAGACGCGGTCCGAAAGAGCGTGTCGGTCACCGAGAACGAAGCGCTGGAGCTGAAGATTATCGATCTGGTGGCGAAGGATCTGCCCAGCCTGCTGGACAGCCTGGACGGACGGGAAGTGGCGATGGGCGCCAAGACCGTCGTGCTCCGGACGAAAGGCGCGGCAGTGCGGGAATTTCCGATAGGCTGGCGTCTCGAAATGCTGAAAGCGCTGAGCGATCCGAACATCGCCTACATCCTGATGACCGTCGGCACGATCGGGATTCTGGCCGAGCTCTACAACCCGGGCGCAATCTTGCCGGGGGTGGTGGGCGCGATCAGCCTGATCCTGGCGTTTTACTCCTTCCAGTCCCTACCGGTGAACTACGCTGGCGTGCTGCTGATGCTGCTGGGCATCGTCCTGTTCATCCTCGAGGTCTCGGTCACCAGCTACGGCGTGCTGGCGCTGGGTGGCGTGGCCTCGATGATCCTCGGCTCGCTGATGCTGTTCAAGGCTGAAGCGCCGTTCTTGAAGGTCTCGTGGGCCGTCATCCTGCCTGTGGTGACGCTAGCGACGGCCTTTTCCCTCCTGGTGGTCGGCATGGGGGTCCGGGCCATGCGGGGACGGCCGGTCACCGGTCAGGAAGGCATGGTCGGCCTCGTCGGCGTGGCACGCTCGGATTTTTCCCCACACGGGCAGTTGCTGGTGCGCGGCGAGCTGTGGGACGCCACCAGTTCGGAGCCGCTCAAAACCGGTGATCTGGCGGAGGTGGTCCGCGTCGAAGGCTTGAAACTGCACGTCAAACCCGCGTCCAACAAAGAGAGAGGCTGACTATGAATTTGTTCTTCAGTCCGATGGTCATTCTGATCCTGATCGCCATCCTGATCGCGATGGGGTTTCATGTCCTCCGTGAATATGAACGGGCGGTCGTGTTCCGGTGGGGCCGGCTTGCCCGCGGCATTTTCGGCGGGAACGGGCCCGGCATCGTGGTGATCATCCCTGTGATCGATAAACTCTTACGAGTCAGCCTCCGGACGGTGACCATGGATGTCCCGCCTCAAGACGTCATCACGAAGGACAACGTCTCGGTCAAGGTGAACGCGGTCATCTACTTTCGGGTGGTGGATCAGCAGCGGGCCATCGTCGAAGTGGAGGACTATCTCTACGCCACGTCCATGATGGCCCAGACCACGCTGCGGAGCGTGCTCGGCCAGAGTCAGCTGGATGATCTCCTCTCCAAACGGGAAGAGATCAACGCCGAACTTCAGCGGATCATCGATCAGCAAACCGAGCCGTGGGGGGTCAAGGTCTCGGCGGTCGAAGTAAAAAACGTGGACCTCCCGCAGGAGATGCAGCGAGCCATCGCCCGCCAGGCCGAGGCGGAACGGGAACGGCGGGCGAAGGTGATCCATGCCGAAGGGGAATTCCAGGCGGCCCAGCGCTTGGCGGATGCGGCCGCTGTCATTGGTCAGCATCCGGCCGCCCTGCAGCTACGTTACCTTCAGACCCTGGTGGAGATCTCAGCGGAGAAGAACTCCACCACGCTCTTCCCGGTTCCCATTGATATCATCGCTCCATTCGTTAAAAATTTCCTGAAAAAGGAGTAGTTTAGACATTTTCAAACCCCCTCGTCTCCCT
Organism: uncultured Nitrospira sp.; assembly: GCA_964478915.1. Classification (GTDB taxonomy): domain Bacteria; phylum Nitrospirota; class Nitrospiria; order Nitrospirales; family Nitrospiraceae; genus CAYJUM01. The sequence goes on along the minus strand of CAYZKG010000024.1, from coordinate 11,402 downwards.
TTGTTCCCTCCTAGACGAGCCTGAGGGAGTTCTTCTCAGGCCTTGCAACTATCGCTGATCCCTGGGAATTCGCCCAGTCAAGCCCGCAACTCAGGTTGTGGCGAATCCTTTTGACGGTTCCTGTCTCTAAGCAGGCAAAAGGGAAAATCTAAGGATATAAGTCATGAAAAAAGAAGATCTTTTGGACAAGAATCCGGAACGCGAGGCTGAATCTACCGAGGTGCTCGATCTGGAAGCAGATGATCACGAGGCGAGTGATCTGCTCGAGATCATGGAGCGCGACACCGAGAAGGCCGAGGGTTCGGAATCTGCAGACGCTTCAGGCGTTGCGACGGTCAAGGCCAGGAAGGAGGAGGAATCGCCCGCAGCGTTGGAGTGGCATTATCTGCGCTCGTTTGCGGCGAGGCCGCTCCTGACCCGTGATGCGGAATTGGCCCTGGCCAAACAGATCGACCGGGGGACCCGAGACATTCGTAAGGCCCTCCGGGAAGCGCTCGGAGTGGTCAGCGGTATGCGATGGTCCGAAGCCGTGGAGGAGGCGGCCGAGGTGCTTGATGAGGTCCGAAAGCTGAGCGGCCTCTCAGCCACCGCTCTCAATCGCGCCCAATCCGTATTGGACGCCCTGATCGCCGAAGCCAAAGCCCAGGGCAAGCTGACGCGCTCGCGCCAGTTGGAGCGCTGCCAGGAGCGGGTCCGAGAGAGCCGCATCCGGCTTGAGACGGCCAAGGACGAACTGGTGCAGCGCAATCTCCGGCTGGTGGTGGACATCGCGAAGCACTATAACGGCCGAGGGCTAAGCCTGCTCGACTTGGTACAGGAGGGCAACATCGGCTTGATGAAGGCAGCGGAGCGCTACCAGCACCGGAAAGGCTTCAAGTTCAGCACCTATGCCACCTGGTGGATTCGCCAGGGGATTACCCGGGCGCTGGCGGATCAGTCTCGGACCATCCGGGTCCCGGTGCACATGACCGAGGCATCGCATCGGATCATGCGGACGTCCCGCCGGTTGGCCCAGCAGCTCGGGCGTGAGCCGAGGGCCGAGGACCTTGGCCGGGAGCTCCGCATCGGGGCAAGCAAGATCCACGAGACGATGCAGGTGTTCCAGGAGCCCATCTCTCTGGAGAACCCGGTGGGAGACGGCGAAACCGTGCTCGGGGAATTCATCGCCGACCGCAATGCGGTGTCGCCTGAAGCGCACGTGCATCGTACCGACCTCAATCAGGAGGTGGATCGGATCCTGAGCACGCTGACCCCCAGAGAGCAAACGGTCATCCGCATGCGCTTCGGGATTGGCCAGGACGAGCCCTGCACGCTCGAGCAGGTCGGGCAGAGCCTGTCCGTGACGCGTGAGCGCATCCGCCAGATTGAGGCCAAAGCTCTCAAAAAGCTGAAAGCGCCTGAGATCAAGGAGATGTTTGCGGCCATCCGCTGAAGGAAGACGGTTCCCCCCTTACGCCTTACCCCTCACTCCTGACGCCTCACGCCTTCTTTGAGCTTGAGCCGGGAGTATGCGACAATGCGCCCATGCTGATCTCCTCCGGTCCATTTCGCTTTACAGGGGTCTGTCTCACTGCCGCGCTGGTGTTGTTGTTCCTGCCGACCGGCCACGTAGCGGCCCAGGATAATTCGGGCCGCGCAGCGCAGAAGGAACTGTCTGTCCCGGCGGTGGTGGCCGCGGTTCGCCCCTCCGTAGTCACGGTCATGACCCGTGGCCTGCCTCCGAACGCGTACCTCCATCCCTCTCCGCCGGGGTCCGGCTCCGGCATCATCATCGATGAAAAAGGGTTTATCCTCACGAACAACCACTTGGTTGAAGGTACGAAGAATGTCCTGATTGGACTGGCGAATGGACGACTGACGCCCGGCCGGGTCGTGGGACGCGATTTTTTGACGGACCTTGCCCTGATCAAGATCGAGGCGAAGGATCTAGTGGTAGCGACACTGGGCCGGTCATCGGGCCTGCAGATTGGTGAGACCGTGGTGGCGATCGGCAATCCCTTTGCCCTCAAAGGCGGGTCCACGGTGACTATCGGAGTGGTCAGCGCTCTGGATCGCGCGATCCTGGCTCCCAACGGAGAAACACTCTACGACCTGATCCAGACCGATGCCGCCATCAATCCCGGGAACAGCGGCGGGCCCCTGGTGGATCTGTCCGGTCGGGTCGTGGGGATCAACGCCGCGGTCGCACCGGCGGCCCAGGCCATCAGCTACGCCATCGCGATCGATGCGGTCTACCCCCTGATCCAGTCGATGCTGGTGCGTGGCAACGTGTTGCGGCCGGATTTGGGCTTTGTGCCGCTTACCGTCAGCGCCAGCATTGCAGCAAGCTTCAACCTCGACGTGGACAGGGGGGTCCTCGTGGTCCAGCTTGAGCCGGACAAGCTGGCTGCGCAGGTGGGACTGCATAACGGCGATGTCATCATGGCCGTGGACAGCTCCGAGATTTACAATCTCGGCGACTTCTGGCATGCCATCCTTCGACCGTCGGATCAACCCCGTACCCAGCTCACAGTCTACGGCAAGACCGGCCAGCTCTCTGTGTCGTTTCCACACCTGTCCGCATTGCAACCCGCTCGTTGACATAGCGCATCCCGTCCGGCACCTGCGTATCGTGGTATACTCTACTTGCCCATCAGCCCTCACTGCGCGTGCCACGATCGCGCCTGGTGATGGCGGATGGAACCGATAGGGACCCGTGACGCAGCCTGCCATACTGCTCGATCTCGCCAGACTCGATTACCTCACCGCCTGGGCGCTCCAGCGAACACTGCTCGAAGAACGGCGAACGGACCGGCGGCCGGATACGCTCATCCTCGTGGAGCACGAGCCGGTCTTTACGCTCGGACGCAGAGCGCAGCCGGCGCACTGGGGTGGAGATGAGGAAACGCTTCGGCAGGCCGGCTATGCGGTGCATCAGGTGGAGCGGGGCGGATCCGTGACCTACCATGGCCCCGGCCAGATCGTCGGCTATCCAATCCTGCAGCTCAGCCGGTTTTGCGCCGGCCCCAAAGCGTACATGCGGATGCTCGAAGACGTCCTGATCCGCACGCTCGCGGAATGGGGAATCGCCGCCCGTCGGATCGACCGGCTGCCGGGCGTGTGGGTCGGCGAACGGGAGAAGATCGGGGCGATGGGCGTGCGCATCACTCGTGGAGTGACCATGCACGGGTTTGCTTTGAACGTGACGGTGGACCTCGCACCGTTCGGCTTGATTATCCCTTGCGGGATCGATGGCTGTCGCGCCACCTCTATGGCGACTGTCCTAGGCCGGCCCGTGGACCTTCTGGCGGTCAGGCAGCGGATCGCCGCGCAGTTTGCCGAGGTGTTCGGGCTGGAATGGATGACCGCCATGGCCCCCGACCTGCCCGCTTCGGTCGGATCTCAGCGCGACCCGGTACCCGCCGGGACTTGGAGAAAGACAGATGACTGAACTGTTCGCAGAGCTGGACAATCCGACGTTTCGGCTGGCCGTCGCCCAGTTCGATCAGGCGGCCGAGATCATGAACCTGGACAGGAATCTCCGGCAGCGCCTTAAGCTCCCTCAGCGCTCTCTCATCGTGACTCTGCCGATCCGGATGGATGACGGCTCGATCAATGTCTTCATGGGGTATCGCGTCCAGCACGACTCCGCACGGGGCCCCTGCAAGGGTGGGATTCGCTACCATCCCGAAGTCAACCTCGGTGAAGTGGCGGCGCTGGCGATGTGGATGACCTGGAAGTGCGCGCTGGCTGAGCTGCCCTATGGCGGCGCCAAGGGCGGGGTCCGCGTGAATCCGAGCCGATTGTCCTCCGGAGAGCTGGAACGCTTGACCCGGCGCTATGCCGCGGAGATCTTTCCGCTGATCGGCCCGGACAAGGATATTCCGGCGCCGGATGTGGGGACCAATGCCCAGATCATGGCCTGGATGATGGACACCTATAGCCAGCAAATGGGGTACGCGGTTCCGGGAGTCATGACCGGGAAGCCGCTGTCGATCGGCGGCAGCCTCGGACGGGAAGAGGCCACCGGGCGCGGCGTGGTGGACGTGACCCTCGAAGCCATGCGTCATCTGGGCCTGGCTCTCGATACGGCCACGGTCGCGGTGCAGGGGTTCGGCAACGTTGGGGCCCACACCGCGCGTATCATGCGAGAAGCCGGCATGCGGGTTATGGCGGTCAGCGACAAGGAAGGCGGCCTCTACAACGAGAGGGGGCTGGACATTCCGGAATTACTCAGACGCTATCGTCTGGACGGGCACCCCTCGCTCCGGGACACCAAGATGGGCGACTGGATCACGAATCAAGAATTACTCGAGCTGAACTGCACGGTCCTGGTCCCGGCCGCCCTCTCTGAGCAGATCACGAAGCGGAACGCCCCGCGGGTCCGGTGCCGGATCCTGGCCGAAGGCGCGAATGGACCCACCACGTTGGAGGCCGATCAGATCCTGACCGACAAAGGCATCTTCGTGATCCCGGACATCCTCGCCAACTCCGGAGGCGTGATCGTCTCGTACTTCGAGTGGGTTCAGGATGCTCAGCGGTTTTTCTGGACCGAGAAGAACATTCAGGACCGCCTGCACGATATCATCACCGCCGCGTTTCATCGGACCCTGGAGTTCGCCAAGAGCACGAAAACCACGATGCGCATGGCGGCACTCATCAGCGGCATCGATCGGGTTGCAAAGGCACACCAAGTCCGAGGGCTCTATCCCTGAGGCAAGCTTGGCTCGCCTGTGACGAGCCAAAGATGAGATACATTCTCGCCGCAATCGCCGGAGTGTGGATGGCCGACGGTCTGGCGCTGCTGGTGGCTCCGCGTCGAGTAATCGAGCGGGTGCGGGAAGTCCTGACACTCGCCCCGACTCTCCTTCAGTGGGAAGGGGTAGGGGCCTGCCTGGGAATCCTTCTCCTGCTCGGCACCAGCGGGCTGCGCTATCAGCCCCTCTGGCTGATTGCCGGCGCCGTAATGGTGGTCAAGGGCCTCTTCTTCGCGCTCGGACCCGACCGGTGGCGCCGCGAGCTCCTGGACTGGTGCTTGCGTCGGGACGATGTGGATTACCGGTTCTGGGGCCTGGGGCTCTGCGCGCTGGCACTACTGCTGCTCCACGCGGTGGGATGGCTGGGAGCTCAGTAACGGGATCATGATCCTCCTTGGTGTGATCAGCATTGTGTGGGGGGGAATGGCTCTGGCGTCGATCGCCGCGCCTTCCTGGTGGCGAGACTGGATCGCTCGCCAGATGGCTCAGCCTCTTCGCCGTCTGCTGTGGGGGCAGGCGATCATGGTGGCAGGGTTGGTGCTGATCGTGGGGACTTCCGGACTGAATGGCTACTGGGTGTGGGTGAGCATAGGCGGGCTGGCTGTGGTCAAAGGCCTGCTGCTGCTCGGCTTGCCCGTCCCCATGCTGGCCACGCTGCTTGAATGGTGGCGCAGGAGACCCTTGTGGGTGGACCAAATTGCCGGGGTGGTTTCGATGGCCCTGGTGACCCTCCTGGCGATCGACCTCATACGAGCGGGACGATGAAGGACCTGTTGCCTCTCTGGGAAATCCATCAATCCTCGGGATGGCCCCAGTCCGTCGGGCCCAACGAGGGGGAATTGATGACGCTCGATACGGTCATCGGTGGGTGCGTCATCTATTACCTGGAGTCGGCGCAGGGTTTGGATGAGCGGCGGCTTGATATCTTGGAGAGTTGTCTGGCTGACCTCGATGCGCTCCTCCCGGAGCTCGAGGGGGAGGCCTCCGCATATTTTCAACGGCTTCAGAGGATAGGCTCGCTGCTCTGGGAGGCTCAGCGCGACCGCCCATGACACGGGGAGGAGCAGGACCCGGGCCGGCTCCTCATCACCCTGGCGGCAAGGTGACCGGTTCCTCGAGATATTTGGCAAAACAAATCAGATCCAGCTTGTTGTAGTGGGTCGGCAGCAGGGATTCGGGGCGATAGCCGAGGCTCAAAAACAGGCCGATATTGCGGGCCGTGCGCAGCATCGTGCAGACGTGGAACTTGTGGGTCCCCGGGGCCGCCATCCGCTCCACCTCCCGCATGAGACCCTTCCCGATCCCCCGGCCCTGATAGGCGGGGCTCACGGAGAGAAGCCGGATGACGCAGACTCCGGCGACCGTCCAGAAGCGGACGGAGCCGACCACGATCCCCTCGGACTCTGCCACGAGAATGACTTTGTCGGCCGCGTCCAGCTTCACGCTCTCGAGAGGCTCGGTGGTCCATGCGGTGACTTCGTAGGCGCTGAGGTACGCTGAAAAGGCTTCGCGCTGAATCCGCAAAATATCGGGGAAGTCCTGTTCGGTAGCCCGTCTGAATCGAATCATCGCCCGCTGATCCAGGTCGCCCGCCGACTTGTCATACGCCAGGCCCTGGGATTTCGCAAGCACGGCGTACGACAAGCCGCCGTTGCCTTGCAACTGTCGTCAGCCGTCGGCTACAATGCCGGCGATTTTCGAGACGTTTTCATAAGGAGGAGCCGATGGACGGAAGACGCTGGATCCCGGTCTTGACGATACTGTGCGTCGTGTCCGTGTGGCTCGGCATCGCCGGGGCCGAGCCCTACGAGCTCAGTAAGAACGACGTCATGGACCCCAAGACGTTTAAAAGCACTGATATTTCGTTATTCGGCGTGAAGCTTGGAGATCCGGAAGGCAAGGCGTACGACATCCTCATCAACGAGAAGATCCCGGGTGTGAAAGCCGAGCAGGAGGCCACCTTCATCCTGCTTCTCGATCAACGGAAGCCGACGGGACCGATGGCCGGTGTCCGCATGCTGGACGGGAAGGTGGACCTCATCTTCATCAACAACCGTTTTGCTCACAAAGCGCGAGGCATCTTCCGGAACATTCTGAACAGCGAGAGCCCGGACGAGATCCGAAAGATCCTCGGCAAGGAAGACTACACCGATGAGAATGTGATGGGTGCCGTGCTGCGCTACGACCAAAAAGGCTACTTGGTCAACTACCTGGGAAAGGATATCAACATCGAGTTCAGTTTGCCGCAGTGATGAAGTCATGCCGCCGCGGGCTGTATTCTCCGTCCTAGTCTTGTTCGCCTGCATCGCCCTGCCCAGCCCTTCCGCTCTCAGCCAGAGTCCGCTCCAGCCGGACGATCGCAACCCGTTCGACGCCCAGCTCCAGCTCTTGGATTTCACCCATCCCACTACCATCCAGGGCCGACTCCGATTGATTGATCATTCCGAGCGGGCGGTCTGGCTGGACTGGGAGTTGCGACTCGAGCAGCATCCCTCAGGGAAGCGGTGGAGACAACTGGAAGGCGACTGGATGTTACTGGTCTATCCCAAAGATCAGGCTCAATTCGACGCGCTGAAAGAAATGCGGCCGGGAACCCGCCTCCAGCTAGTGATCCAGTCGAATGAGAAGGGACAGCGCCTGATTCTGTCCTACGGAGATCCGACTCTTCCGCCCGAGCTTCCCCTCTGACCCGCCATCCTGGCGAGCGGGCCTGCGAGGGTCTCTGCGGTGCCGGCCTGCAACGCGTCGATCCCGTAATGGATCAGGGATGTGGCGGTGTTCCACCGCCGGTGGGCATGGAGCAGAACGAGGAGAAGCTCCTTGCCGCCCTGGGAGACCTTCACGATGAGACACCGGCCGGCGCGCGAGGTGAAGCCCGTCTTCACTCCTTCCACTCCCGGCATCCGGCCCAGCAGGCGGTTGGTGTTCCGCAACAGGTAGGACCGGTTGGCATTGATCGGGCTGATCACCTCGATTTCCTCCCGGACAAACGCCCGAAAGGTCGGGTGTTGCATGGCGGCCTCGCTCAAGATGGCCAGATCCAGGGCGGTCGAGTAATGGTTCGGCGTATCGAATCCGCACGCGTTGCTGAAGTTCGTGTTCACCAGACCGAGGTCCGCGGCCCTTTCGTTCATCAGCCTGACAAACCCCTCTTCCGATCCACCCACGTGCTCGACCGCCGCCAGGCAGGCATCGTTCGCCGACGTAATCAGCATCGCCTTGAGCAGATCTCCCAGGCGGAACACCTGCCCGGTCTGTAGCCGCAACCGGACGCTCGGGGCCGACGCCGCCCGGCGACTGACCGTCACATACTCTTCCAGATCAGCACGCTCCAGGATCACCATCGCCGACATGATTTTGGTGAGACTGGCCGGAAACACCCGGCGGGTGGGCTGGTATTGGTAGAGAATCCGTCCGGCGGTCAGGTCCTTGAGCAGGATGCTGTGAGCCGAGGAGGCGACCTTGGGAACGGAGGACCTGAACGTCTGCGAGAACCCGGTCGGAGGAGTCAGTGAAATGGAGCTACGATGCGCGGCCGCTGCTGATGGAGGCGAAGCCGGCAGCCCCAGCAGAAACATCGCCAGGCACAGCGGAACAAGCCATCGCCGCTGAGGCGCGTCCGGCCGCTTGAGGCGGCATCGCAGAGGGCGATTGCTCATGCCTCAGAGGCCGAACGTTTCATGAACCTTGGAGCCCTTGAACCCGCTGTCCAGCACCTTATGGAAGAATCGCAGGAGGTCGGCCAGATCCAGCCAGAACCCGCAGTTCAAGCACCGGGCATAGAGCCGGCGGTTGATCATCGTATAGTGCCGCTCCACCATCATGTACCCCCGGCACTTGAGACAGTTCATGTGCTCACCGTGCTCGAATCGCGCCAGACCGTCACGAGCCGGATTGTATGTGTAGCTCCTCCGGGAGTCAAGCAATTCTGGCGTCTTTACCGCAGACGATTGATGATCAGCGCGGAACAACCCGCCAAGAGTCCCCCGCCTAAGATGGTGGTGGCGAACGTGATCGCAGTGGTGCCGCCGGCGGGTTCGAACAGCAGGTCGCGGATCCCGCCCTGGACCATGATGACCGCCAACGTCATCAGAGACCCGATGCTGAACCACCACATAAAGGTCCTCATGGGATCAGGAGGCGGCGGGGGCCGCCCGTGAAGTCGGGGCTTTCAGCCCGCGGTGGAGGAAGATCGAGATGCTGTTTCCGCCGTTGTTCGCCGTGACGAGTCCGGGCTCCACGGTTTCATTGGTGCGCAAGGTCAGCATCGCCACGGCGAACGGGCCGCCTTTGGTCTTGTAATTCATCGGCGGATACCGGAAGGTGCCGTCGCCGCGTCCGAACAGGATGGACAAGTCGTTGGATTGGATATTGACGATCGCCACGTCCGCCAGCCGATCGCCGTTAAAGTCGTGGGCCACTCCGTACACGGGCCCGGCATCCGCTCCGAACTCCTTCCCGTTCTGGAAGGTTCCGTTCCCGTTGCCCAGGAACGTGGTGAGCGTATCCATCTCGCCGTTGATCACCAGCAAATCAGTCAGCCGATCGTTGTTGAAGTCCGCAAAGGTCACGGCGAGCGGGCGTTTGCCGGTCGGATAGTCGGTCGGCCCCCGGAAGGTCCCGTCCCCATTGCCGAGCCAGATCGATACCCCGTTGTTCATATGTCCTCCGTTGGTCACCGCCAGATCGAGCCTGCCGTCCTGATTGAGGTCGGCGGCGGCGAGCGACGTCGGGGTATCGCCGTATTCGTACAGCGGCCCATGCGTGAATGATCCGGTGCCGGTGCCGAACAGGATCTTCAGTTTATCGTTGCGCAAGGCCACCGCCAGATCCGGCTTCTGGTCACCGTTGAAATCGCCGCTGACGATGGAGATGGGGGACCGCGGGATGGTGTACCGCTCGCCGGTCCCGAAGGTTCCGTTGGCCAGGCCGAAAAAGATGGCGATCTGATCACTGCCGGAGCAGGCCACCGCGAGATCGAGCCGTCCGTCCGCATTCAGATCATTGAGCGCCAGGGCACGAGGCTCCTTGCAGACCTGCAGTTGGACCTGCTCTTTAAAGGTCCCGTCTCCGTTTCCAAACAGGACCGACAAGGAATTGTTCCCGATGTTCGTAGTGATCAGATCGGTGAAGCCGTCTTGATTGAGGTCCGCCGTGCTGACGGAGGTAGGGTTCTTCCCCACCGGGTAGCTGGCGAACAGATAAAACAGGTCTGGCGGAACGAAGGTCTCGGCCTTGGAGCATCCGGCCAGCGCAGCGAGCCCGAGGAGCAGGGCCAGCGGCACCGCGGTTCGAATGGAGCAGGCTCGAACTGCCGGAGGCGGACGCATCAGTGGAGGCTACAACCAGCCCTTCTGCTGAGCGATGCGAAAGTCTTCAAATTCCAGCTCGACCCCGCAGACAGGGCATTCATAGGGGTGATCGGGAGGCGGAACTTTCAATTCCGGTTCCTGGATCCGGCCGCGGCAGACGTGATAGAAGTGTCCCCCGGCATGCTCCGTATCCAACGGGTCGTATTCGAACTTCAAGACCATCGAAGTTTCGGAGAACTGTAACGCGCAAGGCGAAAAAAGTATACCCAGGAGGACGCCTCTTCGCAATCCCGACTGAGCCACGGGCTTGGCCTGCAGACACCGTCAGCATTCCTGCCGTGGCCGTGCTTTTCCTCTGGAAGTCCGGAGCAGCGCGGCGGTAGAATGGCGCCCAGCAAGGAGGACGCGATGGCCGAGACCGAGATGGTGAAGATCGAACTGACGATGTACGGCGTTGCCGAAGTCCTGAAATGGTGCATTGACAAGAACAAAGGCCGGATACCCGGGACCGATACCGAGGGTTTCAAGAAGATGCAAGAACTGATGAAGGAAAAGCCTCAGTCGGCGGACTATTTCACGTTGGACCAGTTTTGGAAGAAAAAGGTGGTCTTGGAGCTCACGCCCGAGGAAGTAGCCACGATCGACCGCTGCCTCTACGACATTCCGAATTTCGAGAACGTCCAGCTTCCGCAGATCCGGCACAAATTTTGGCCCCAGCAGCCCCCCCCCCATTGAGGGGTGGAAAATCACACCGTCAATCTGGTTTGATGAAGAGGGTGGAGGCTGTTTACTTTGGTTGTGCCCCGAAGTAACTGATGTCTCTCTTTCCTCCTGTAGAGACATCCCTCCACCCTCTTTGCTCCAGCCTCTGAAAGCCCCTTCCCACTCCTCACTCCGCGGTGACTGACACCGTGTCGGCGACAAGGCGGTCGGTGCAGAAGCGCGTGACGGGGTCGGCGTCGGCATCGGGATTTTCACCGTCCCACATCACTGAATGGATGTTCCACCGGATGACGGGATAAAACAGGATTCCGGGCGTGGGGAAGAGCACCGTCTGGACATCCGTGAGCAGTTGGTCCTCTTCGATCCGCATCTGCAGGCGACGATAGACCTTTCCGTACCAATCCAAAGTCGGTTGGTGCCGACGACGCGCCTCCCGCAGTCTGGCATACGCGTCGGCCGCCTCTCGCTGTGCTGACGGGCTTACGGCGGCTTTGCCGGCCGCCGCCACGGCTTCCTGTCTGAGGAGCGCCCGCCAGGAATCCTGCAGCTGCTGCAGTTCGTCTTGCGCGGCGAGGTAGTCAGGGGTCAGGCTGGCCAAGCAGCGCCCATCCCGCTTCAGCGCCGTCGCACA
>CAYZKG010000023.1:0-24913 GCA_964478915.1 uncultured Nitrospira sp. | reverse complement strand
GTTTTAACGAGACCGGATTTGGCCTGGCCGGAACGTCCAACCGGTACACCTATCGGAGCCCCGCTGATGGCGGTATCGCGGTCTGTGCCTCGTATGGCTCTGCCGTGACACCATGCTACATCGCGGCCGGCACGGGAACCGTGACCGCCGAGAACACCGTGGTGGCCTCAGGAGCCAGCACGAACCCGGTCGGATTCACAGCCACAGGAACAGCGAACCTCGATAACGATCCTACGATTGATCAGTGGCATGTGAACGACATCAAGCAGAATCTCCAGAACGCCGACACGAACGACGTAACTGGCTAACCCTCCGTCTGAGGGCGGAGAAGGTCGCTCTTCTCCGCCCTTCGAGGCTTTCGGTGACAGAGTCGAGCCCGGCGTTGTTATTCGATGGGATATCCAGTCTCCGGTCCGCCTCCTGACGCGCTTTCCACCGATTCCCCAATTCACCGCTTCGTTCAGTTGCTTGCTCTGATCGTGCTGATCGTATTCTCCCCCTTGTTGGAGGGAGGGACCACTCATGTCGCGGTCATGGTCATCCGGCTCCTCATCCTTCTCCTCATCGCATCCCTTGCCTGGAAGGCCATCAGCACCGAACAGATCGTTGCTCCAGCCCTTGGGCTTTGGCCTCCCGTCCTGACCTATCTCGCTGTGGCGATGGTATCGGTGGCGCTCTCTCCCTACCGCCACCAGAGTATTCAGTGGTTCGCTGTGCTGGCTTCGTACGCGGCGCTGTTGTATGTGGTCGTGGTCTTCATCAAGGGGTGGGACGATGCCGTCAAGCTGCTGCTCGCCGCGATCGGCATCGGGCTGGCCGAGGCAGGCTGGACGCTTGGGGAAGCATGGTGGCGGCACAGTCCTCGACCGAACGGCTCATTCTTCAACCCGAACTTCCTCGCCGGCTATTTGGCCGCCATCGCCACGGTTTTACTCGGCTATCTCTGTTACGCCGGGACCGGAATGCGAAGGGTCTGGCCGATCAAGGTGTGGCGACGACCCTCTCCACCGTGGCTTCTTGCTGTCGGTGCGATGGCGGTGCTCCTGGCCGGTGTGGTGGTGAGCGGTTCCCGGGGGGGAATCCTGGCGGTCTCCGTCGGAGCGCTGATGGTTCTCGCTGTGCGGTCCGGGCGACGCGGCCTGGCTTTGCTGGGACTGCTCCTTCTGATCGGAATCGTGGTCCCGAATCCGATACGCGATCGGGTCTACGCGGAGCATGCGGCCAACCCGGTGAGCTATGCGCGGCTGCAGATCTGGGAGAGTGCGGTGATCGCGATGGCGGAGCATCCGTTCGGAGCCGGTGTGGGGCTTTTCCAGTACGTGTCGCCGCAATACATGTTTCCGACGGAAGGGCAGATCGTACGGTACGGCAAGGTTGCGGCCACCGCCCATAGCGAGTACTTACAAATGGGGGTCGAGCTGGGGATTGCCGCGGTCGTGGTCTTTCTGTGGGGCGTCGTTCTGATCGGGCGAGAGAGCGCTTGGATCATCCGCCAGCGCCTTCACCGGTGGCAGCGCGGCATGGTGGTCGGCGTCAGTGCGGCGGTCGCTGGCATCCTGGTGCACGCCGCGGTCGATTCGAACCTGCACGAGCCGGCTGTGGCAATCCTGCTGACGCTCCTGGTGGGGATCCTGTTCTCGGTTCGCAACTTCTCTGATGGCGTGCAGTTGGTCCGGATCTATCGTCTTCCGTACGCGAGATTCTGGGCTGGCGCGGCCATCGTCGCGATGACGTTGCTCGTCGCCGGCACCCTGAAGATGGGGCTGGCCTGGATGGCCTTTGATGCCGGCTCTCGAGCCGTGGCGAGACAGGATTTTCCCAGCGCCTTCACCAATTACCGGATCGCCATCGCCCTTGACCCCGGGAAGGCCTTGTATCACAGTGCCGCCGCGGGAGCGCAGTTTCAATATTTCCAGCGCACCGGCGACCGCGAAGCGGCTCAGCGGGCCGTCAGCGAGCTGCAGTCGGCCATCGCACTCAATCCCTTGGACGGCCGGCTTTCAGGGCTCTTGGGCTCCGTCTATTTTTCGCTGGCCGGGTCCCATGACTCCTCGGAGCGTCGCGCGGAGGAATTGCGCGCTGCTCTGGCAGCCTACGGGAGGGCTGCGGACCTGGAACCGTTCAACTCCTGGCATCGGTTCGAAATGGGGCGTCTGTACATCGTCCTTTCCGATCCGGTCAAGGCCGAGGTCACTCTTGAGGACGCGTTGAACCTGGAGCCGAATTTCCTTCCGGGGCGTGCCCTGCTGGCGCGACTCTATCTGGAATCCCGACGCCACGCTGAGGCAAAGCGGCAATACGAGGAAATTGTCGAGCGGCAGCAGCGATACGCTGCGGCTCCGAAAGATCCCCTCGAGCAAGGATTCCTGAAGGTGGATGTCTCGGCGCTTCAAGCGGCTCTACGGTCGTCCAGTCTGTCTGATCAGGGGGACGAACAAGGGCCTCCTGGAGTATGAGCTTGATGATTGCCACGCGGGTTCTACCTGTCTCACCGGCCTGGCTCCTGCCATTCTGTCTGCTGCTCACACTGTGGGGGGGAGCCGTTGGGACACTCAGGCTTTTGGAGCGCGAGCGTCCTCCCGACGCGAGGGCGGCCGAGCTGTTCTACCTCCCCAAGGGTGAATACCTGAAGGTAGCCGTGCTCGGCTACCGGCAAATCGCCGCCGATCTGGTCTGGCTGAAAGCGGTTCAGCATTTCGGGGAGCGGCGGCAGACGAAGCAAGGCTATCTGTGGGCCTACCGGGCCGTGGACGTGTTGACCGACCTGGATCCGAAATTTGTTTTGGCCTACCAGGTGGCCGGAACGATTCTTGGCGTGTGGGCGAATCTACCGCACGAGAGCATCGCGATTCTTTCGAAGGGAATGGCCAACAATCCTGACGTGTGGCAGTTCCCGTTCTACCTCGGGTACGACTATTTCTACGAATTGCACGATCCGCTCACCGCCGCAAAGTACTTTCGGATTGCCTCGACGCTGCCCGGTGTTCCCGAATACCTGCCCAGGCTGGCAGCACGCATGACGGTCGAAGCCGGTGATCCCGATGCTGCCCTGGAATTTCTGCAGAAGCTGTATGCCAAGGTGCAGGATGACACCAAGCTCCGGGAGGGGCTGGCGGCTCGAATCAGGGAAGTTACGGCCGAACGGGATATCCGAATGCTCGAGCGGGCCGTGCTGCTGTATAGGCAGCGGTACCGGAAGCTGCCGGTCACCCTCGATGAATTGGTCGCTCGCCGGATCCTGACTCGGCTTCCGGTGGAGCCCCTCGGCGGTGTCTACGTGCTGAACCCTGACGGGACCGTGCGCAGCACAGGGCTGCGCGAGCGGGTGCGGGTGCATCGGCATTATATGGGCAGCGAAGGAACGACAGGTGGATGCGGTTAGAGTAGAAGGATTGACGAAGCAATTCCGGTCCGGCTGGCTGGGACACGCGACCGTCACCGCCCTGGACGGTCTATCGCTGTCGGTGCGGAAGGGAGAGATCTACGGCTTTCTCGGTCCGAACGGGGCGGGGAAGACCACGACCTTCAAAATCCTGCTGGGCCTCATGCGCCCCACCGGGGGAAGGGCCGAGATTCTGGGCAGACCGGCCGGGGACGTCGAGGTCCGTGCGCGAGTCGGCTTCCTCCCCGAAGCTCCGTATTTTTACGATTATCTTACAGCCGAGGAGTTTCTCACCTTCTATGGCCAATTGGCGGGGCTGGCCAAAGCCGAAGTGGCGAAGCGTGTCGAGCGTCTGCTCGAGATGGTAGGGCTGACCGAGGCGCGCCACCGCCAGCTCCGCAAGTTGTCAAGGGGCATGCTGCAACGGGTCGGTCTCGCCCAAGCACTGATCCATGATCCCGAATTGGTGTTGCTGGATGAGCCGATGTCGGGGCTCGACCCGGGGGGTCGGATCCAGATCCGGAACATCATTCTGGGCTTGCGGGACCAGGGCAAGACGGTCTTTTTCAGCAGCCATATCATCCCGGATGTCGAGATGATCTGCGATCGAGTCGGGATCGTCGTCAGGGGGAAGCTGGTGGCGTCCGGCCGGGTGGAGGAGTTGATCAAGCCAGGGCACACGCAGTCCATCGAGGTGATCTGCCAGGGGATCAAGGCCGATGACATTCCCGCGATTCGATCATTGGCCAGCCGGATCGTGCAGCGTGAGCGGAACTGTTTGATGATCCTGCCAGGAGTCGAGCGGCTGGACGACCTTCTGGGGATGATCAAGGCCCACGGCGGTACGTTGGTCGCGGTCACGCCGTACAAGGGCTCCCTCGAAGAGTTGTTTCTTCAGCAGGCATCCGAAAGCGACAGGAAGGTGTGAACCGGTGTGGCCGATTGTCGTGATCGCCCTGAACACGTTCAGGGAAAATCTCCGGGACAAGATCCTCTACAATCTCCTGTTCTTCGCGTTGCTGCTGATCGCTGCGTCGGTGCTGCTGGGGAACCTGACCATTGCCGAGCAGAACAAGATCATGACCGACATGGGCCTTGCCGTCATCAACCTCGTTGGCGTCCTGCTGGCTATTTTCGTGGGCATCGGCTTGGTCAGCAAAGAGCTGGATCGGCGGACGATCTATACGATCATGGCGAGGCCGCTCAGTCGGGTCCAGTTTATCCTTGGAAAATACGTGGGGCTTACGTTGACCCTCATGGTCAATTTATCTATCATGCTCGTTGGATTCCTGGCCGCGCTGTGGATCAACCGCGCGCCGATCCACGCGGCTCTCCTCCAGGCCATCGGGCTCGTCTTCATCGAGCTGCTCCTGGTGACCGCGCTGGCGCTCATGTTTTCCACGTTCAGCTCCTCGACCCTGAGCGCCATGATGACCCTCGGCCTGTACGTCATCGGGCATTTGACCGCCGATCTGAAAGGGATTGCGGAAAAAACCAACAGCGAGGGTATCAAGGCCGTCATGACAGGTCTGTACTACCTGTGCCCGAATCTGGAAATGCTCAACATGAAAGGACAAGCAGCGGCGGGACTGACGGTCGCGCCGTCTTATCTGCTGATCGCCTCGGCCTATGGCCTTCTCTACGCGGCCTTGGCCATTACGATTGCCTGTGTCATCTTTCAGCGGCGGGACTTCTGACAGAAGTGAGGACGGCATGTCTCTGCTCGACAAGATCCAGAATCGCTCCGCGATCATCGGCGTAGTCGGCCTCGGCTACGTCGGCCTGCCCTTGGCGGTCCTCCAGGCCAGAACCGGCTACACGGTCCTGGGGATCGATGAGGCGCCCGAAAAAGTGGAGATGGTGAGCCGGGGCCACAACTACATTCCGGATGTGGATGATAATGACCTTCGGCAGGTGGTCAAAGCCGGGCGGCTCTCGGCCACCAGCGATTTTAAACTGCTGGGCCGGTGTGATGTGGTGCTGATCTGTGTTCCGACGCCGCTGACCCGGAACAAGGAGCCGGATATCAGCGCCATCGTCAAGGTGACGCGGGTGCTTGCCAAGCACGCTCACCCTGACATGCTGGTGGTGCTGGAGAGCACGACCTATCCCGGCACGACCGAAGAAGTGATGTTGCCGATTCTGACCGAGACCGGCCTGAAAGTCGGCGAGACCCTGTACATGGCCTTTTCACCCGAACGCGTGGACCCTGGCAACCGGGCGTTCAAGACCCACAACACCTTCAAGCTGGTCGGGGGCATCACGCCGGCGTGCCTGAATCTGGCGAGGACCTTTTACGAGCAGTCGATCGTCAAAATCTTTCCCGTTTCCTCTCCCCGCGTTGCGGAGATGACCAAGGTGTTCGAGAACGTCTTTCGGTCGGTCAATATCGCGCTGGTCAACGAGCTGGCGATTCTTTGCGACCGGATGAACATCAATCCCTATGAGGTCATTGACGCCGCAGCCACCAAGAATTTCGGCTTCATGCCCTTCTACCCCGGCCCTGGCGTCGGGGGCCACTGCATTCCACTGGACCCGTATTACTTGGCATGGAAGTCGAAGGAATACGATATTCATGCCCGATTCATCGAGCTTGCCGGCGAGGTCAATGAGAACATGCCGTACTACGTGGTCAACAAGCTGCAACGCCTGCTCAACAGGCGCGGGCGGTGCCTGAACGGGGCCGAGATTTTTGTCTTGGGAGTCACGTACAAAGCGGATGTCGGTGATCCCCGCGAGACCCCCGCCATCAAAGTGATGGAGCAGTTGCAGCGGGAAGGTGCCCGCCTCTCCTACGCCGATCCTTTCACGCCCAGCATTCTCCTGGACGAACAGGCGTATCGAGCCGTTGAGGTGACGGAAGGAGCCCTCGCGAAGACACACTGTGCCCTGATCCTCACGGCACATTCCGCCTTCGACTACGAATTGATTGTGCGCAACGCCCCCCTCGTCTTTGATACGCGAAACGGAACGCGGCACGTCAAGATCAACAAAGACAACGTGGTGCTGCTCTGAACGATGGAGTTCTTGGCCCATGGATGAGCGGAAGCTGTTGACCGTGGTAGGCACCCGGCCTCAGTTCGTCAAGGCCGCGGTGATCTCTCGCATGCTTCCCCGCGTGAGCCAGCAGGCGCCAGCTCTTCGCCTGCGCGAGGTCCTGGTCCATACCGGGCAGCATTACGATCCGAGCATGTCCTCTGTGTTCTTCGAAGAACTGGAAATCCCCCGGCCTGACCACTACCTTGGAGTCGGCTCCGGATCTCACGGCCAGCAGACCGGTCGGATGCTGGAGCGCCTGGAAGCGGTGATGGATGCCGAGAGGCCGGACTGTGTGCTCGTGTACGGGGACACGAATTCGACCCTGGCCGGCAGTCTGGCCGCCAGCAAACTGGGGATCCCGAGCGCGCACGTGGAAGCAGGGCTGCGGAGCTACAACCGTGCGATGCCCGAAGAGATCAACCGCGTCATCGCGGACCATCTGGCGGCTCTCCTGTTTTGTCCGACGACCCGGGCCGTCAAGAATCTGAGCTGTGAGGGCCTGGTGAAAGGGGTGCATCTGGTCGGCGACGTCATGTATGACTCGCTGCTCCATCATATGGAAAAAGCCGAAGGCTCCTCCGAAATCCTGAACCAGATGGGCCTCACTCCGGGCGAGTACGGGCTGGCCACGGTCCATCGAGCTGATACGACCGGCGATCGCCAGAAGCTGGAGCGGGTCTTTGAAGCCTTGGGCCGGCTGGGGTTTCCGGTCATCGTGCCGCTCCATCCGCGGACCCAAGCGGTCCTGTCCGGTGTCGTCCTGCCGTCCGGGGTACGCGTGGTTGAACCGGTCTCGTACTATGACATGCTCGTCCTGGAGCGGCATGCCGGACTGATCTTGACCGACTCAGGGGGTGTGCAGAAAGAAGCCTACCTGCTGCATGTTCCCTGCGTGACGCTTCGAGAGGAGACCGAATGGGTGGAAACAGTGGAGGCCGGGTGGAACCGCCTCGCCGGGACCGATCCGGACGCTGTGGTGGCGGCTGCAGCCTCCCTGCGGGATAGGCCCCCGCATTCCGGAAATCCTTACGGGAACGGGTACGCGGCCGAAGCGATTCTCGAGACCCTGGTCCGATACTTCACGGGGCAGCCTGTATGACCGCACTCCGCATGCTGGTGCGAAACCGGCGGCTCATCTGGAGCCTGACGCTGCTGGACTTCAAGATCCGCTATGCCGGATCGCGAGTCGGTCTCCTCTGGATGCTGCTCGCTCCGTGCCTGCTCCTTCTGGCCTATCTCCTGCTGTTCGGGAAGATCCTGAAGGTTCAACCTGCGCCGGACCTGAGCGGGTGGACCTATGCCTTGGTGGTGGCCTGCGGGCTGCTGCCCTGGCTGGGATTTTCTGAAGGGCTGACCCGAGGGACCGCCTCGGTGCTGGCCCAGCGCAATCTGCTCAAAAGCCAGATGTTCCCCGTGGAGCTGGTGCCTGTGACGGCGGTCTGCGTGGGGCTCGTCGGGCAGCTCTGGGGGACGATGCTGCTTCTCGCGGTGGTCGTGGCGGCCGGAAGCATCGGGCTCAGTGTTCTGCTGCTGCCCGTGTTGGTCCTGCTCCAGGCTCTGTTCACGACCGGCCTCGTCTGGATGCTGTCCTGCGTCAACATTCTCTATCGCGACACGACGCAAGTGGTGGGGCTGGGTGTCGTGTTGCTGATGTTTGTGTCGCCCATCGCCTTCACCGCTGACATGGTTCCCGATGGATTGGACGTGATGGTGAGGCTGAATCCGCTCTCGTTCCTGATGGAGGGGTACCGGGCGATCTTGCTGCATGCCCAGGTCCCTGCTTTCGGCGGGTTGGCCGTCTTCGGAGCGCTCGCCGTATGCATACTGCTCATCGGTCACGGGTACTTCACGCGGCTGCGTACCGCCTTGCCGGATCTGGTGTGATGGACAGCGCGATCTCTCTTGCCGGTGTCTCGAAGATGTACAAGCTGTACCGGCGAAGGTCGGCCCGGTTACGCGACTTCTTCGGGCTCATGCCGGTCCGTGCCGGACGGCATTTCGATGAGTTTTGGGCCTTGCGTGAGGTGTCGCTCGGGATCGAACCGGGCACCACCCTCGGGGTGGTCGGGCGGAATGGTGCGGGGAAAAGCACCCTGCTCAAGCTGCTGGCAGGCACGACCTCACCGACTCACGGCACCGTTACGTGTAAAGGTCGCGTTTCCGCGCTTCTGGAGCTCGGAACGGGGTTCCACCCGGATTTCACCGGCCGGGAGAACATCTATGCGGGCGGTCTGTATCTCGGTCTGGAGCGACAGGCCATGGACCGGCTGTATGACCAGATCGCGGCGTTCGCCGACCTCGGAGAATTCCTCCACCAGCCGGTCCGCACCTATTCCTCGGGGATGTACCTCAGGCTGGCCTTTGCCGTGGCCACCTGTTTGCCGGCTGAGATCCAGCTGATCGACGAAGTGTTGGGTGTGGGAGACCTGAATTTCTTCGGGAAGTGTCTTGAGCGCTTCCGTCACCTTCAAGCCCAGGGGCGGACCACCGTGCTGGTCTCGCACGATCACGCCACGATACTGCGGCTGTGCTCCCGCTGCATCTGGATCGATCACGGACAGGTGATCGCGGATGGGACGCCGCTGGAGGTGGTCACGGCCTATAACGAATCCCTGTACCGGGAGCGAGACCGTCAGGCTGAAGCCAGCGCCCAGCTGTGCGGTACAGAACCCGACAGGGCGCGTCTGCTGCGCAGGGACCATGCGGTGCAGATCGAAACTGTGGAGTTCCTTCAAGGGAATGGACAGCCTGCTCAGACCTTCTCGACCGGGGAGCCTTTGATCATCCGCATCTCCTGCCGGTCGCGCATCGTACTGCAGGGACCTGTGATCGCGGTGACCGTCTACCGGACGGACGGGGTGCTGGCTTGTAACTCGATTTCTTCTATGGACGACGCCGATCTGGAGATCACGGAAGGGGACGGTTCGATTGATCTGGTCTTTGACCCGTTGATGCTGGGACCAGGGGAATACACCGTAGCGGTCGGGATCTATCCTTCCCTGCGCCTGGCCGATACGGTCGGCATTCAACACGCGGTCCTGTGGCATCGGCCTCACTCCTTTTCGGTGCGACAGCCGGTGGGCGTGGCGCTGGACATGGGCGTGTTCCGGCATCCGGCGAGATGGCGGCAAGTGTGCAGGCACCCGGTCTTGCTACCAGAGGAGCGATGAGTCTCGACACCGAAAAGCCGCTCAGCACTATTGGAGGCGTTGCGGAGGCAGATCGGCCTGTCGGGGGCCCCGCGCAACCGGCGACATCCGGAGGCCAGCGATCGAATCGCCGCCTGTCCGTGCTGCTGCTGTGCGACGACACCCGTGGCCATGCCAACACCGTTCGGGAGCATATCGCCGCATTCCGAAAATGTTCCAGGCACGATGTCCGGACCTTCAATCCACGGGGATTGACGCACAGCAGCTTCCTGGACCTGGATGAATTCGACGTGCTGGTGATCCACTACTCGCTCGTCATTATCTCTGATCATTATTTGGCCCCGGCGTTTCGGGAGCAGATCAGGCGGTTCCGCGGGCTGAAGGTGCAACTGATCCAGGACGAGTACCGCTGGGTGGAGGAGATGACCGGCATGATGCGCGACCTGGGCATCCAGGTGCTCTGGACGCTCCTGCCGCCCGCCGAGATTCCGAAAGTCTACGGCGCCCGCCGCCTGCCGGGAGTCAGGACAATCCACACGCTGGGCGGCTATGTGCCGGAGGTTCCACAAGCTCTGATCCCGCCCCCTATCGAATCGCGCCCCATCGACATCGGTTATCGCGGCCGCACGCTGCCGTACTGGCTGGGACGATTGGCCCAGGAGAAGGTCTGGATCGCGCAAGGAGTCCTGGAACGAGCAGAGCGCTATGGCTTGCGGTGCGACATCCGTTGGCGCGAAGAGGACCGCATCTACGGGAGGAGCTGGAACCGATTCCTGAGTTCCTGCAAGGCCACCCTCGGAACGGAAAGCGGCGCGAGCATCACCGATTTCGACGGCTCCGTGGAGCGACGGACCCTGGCCTATTTAGCCGAGCATCCTGAGGCCGATTTCTGGGCGGTCTCTCGGGCGGTCCTGGAGCCGTTCGAAGGCAACGTAAAGTTGCAGGTGGTGTCCCCTCGCGTGTTCGAAGCGGCAGCGATGCGTACCGCCCTCATCCTGTTTCCCGGAGAGTATTCGGGAGTCGTGCAGCCCTGGGTCCACTACATCCCGCTGGCGAAGGACTTTTCCAATATGGAGGAGGTGGTCCGGAGTCTTCGCGACGCGCCTTTCCTGAGGAGCCTGACCGAACAGACCTATACGGATCTGGTCGCCTCAGGGCGATATTCGCACCGGCGGTTCGTTGCGCAGTTCGACGAGGTGCTGGACCAGGAGCGATCCGATCGTGTCCCGGCAAGCAGGCTGCGCTATCGGCTTGCCACGGTGGAACGGCCCGTGGCTCTGATCGGCCAGCGCCTCCTTCGTGCCGCCGACCCCGTCCTCCGGATTCCGAGAGCCGTCATGAAGGCGGGTATTGCGGTCGCCTTCCTGTTGCAGCTCAGACCGGGACGGGCCCTTCTGGCGCGGTGGCTGGGGAGTGCTGATCTGCGAAGGCAGGTCAGCGTCAGACGCTTGCTGCGGGATGTCCTGAAACTGGCTGTCGTCAGGCAGGCTATGCGTTCCTCTGCAGGCACGGATGGCCGGTTCCGGATCTCCCTGCATCTCGACCCGGAGCATGGTCGCCTTCTCTTTGTCAGCCATCGGCTCAATGGGCGGAGTCACCTTTCGGCGAGCGGGGAACTGCAGGGCACGGCCGCCGCGTTGCAGCCCGGGTTGAAATCCGTTATCCGGGAGCGGCGTCTTCGGACCATGGCGTGGGAGCATTCGGCCGTGCGCGGTGATGCACAGTTGTGTCTGCCGTGGTCAGTCCGGGTCCGGGTGTTTGTGGGAGAACATGACCTGCACCGGTTCGACTGTCTGCTGTGTCTCGGGCAGCACCAGCCTGATCTGCTGAGCGAGTTTCTCTGCGCGATGCTGGCGGGCCAAATCGATCCGATGTCCGGGCGGTCCTGAGGGATTTGCCGTGTGTGCCATTGCAGGAATGCTGCACCTCTCTTCCGGAAAGCTTCGGGGATTGGAGCGGTCTCTGAAAACGATGAATGCACTCCAGCGATACCGCGGTCCGGACAGCGAAGGAATCTGGGAACATCCGCGAGGCGTGGTGGGCCTGGCGAACTGCCGTCTGAGCATCATCGATGTTTCGGCGGGACGCCAACCGATGGAGGACAAAACCGGCAATCATCTGACCTTCAACGGAGAGATTTACAACTATCTGGAGCTGCGCGATGAGCTGGGCGCAGAGCGCTTTTCGACACGCTCGGATACGGAAGTGATCCTGCATGCGTACGGGGCATGGCAGGAGGCGTGCGTCGAGCGGTTCCGCGGCATGTTCGCGTTTGCATTGTGGGACGAGGCCCGGCAGACCTTGTTCTGCGCGAGGGACCGGTTCGGCATCAAGCCGTTGTACTACACCGTGGCGGGCGACATCCTGTATTTCGCTTCCGAGATCAAGGCGCTTCTCCCGTTCGTGCCGGAGGTCGAGACTGATCTTGAGGCCTTCAGGGAATACCTCACCTTTCAGTTCTGCCTGGGCGGCAAGACCTTGTTCAGAGGAATCCGGGAACTCCCTCCCGGGCATGTGTTAGTGGCCCGGAACGGCTCGGTCGAAACGCGCCGATACTGGGAGGTGTACTACAACCTCGACTTCGACCACACCGCCAGATATTTCGAAGAGCAGATCCGAGCGCTGCTCGAAGAGTCAGTCGCCTTTCACCTGCGAAGCGATGTTCCGATCGGTGCCTACGTCAGCGGCGGCCTGGACTCCAGCATCGTGGCGTCCCTGGCCATCAGAACGGACAAGGAGCTTCAGGGGTTCTGCGGCAGGTTTGGATGCGGTCCCGGGTACGACGAGAGCCGGTACGCGCGGGACCTGGCCAAGCACCACGGCTTCGACCTGCATGAGGTGGAGGTCACTCCGGCTGACTTCGTCGAGTCCATGCCGCAGGTCATCTACCATCTGGACACGCCGGTGGCCGGCCCAGGTTCCTTTCCCCAGTACATCGTGTCTCGCCTTGTCGGCCGGCACCGGAAGGTGGTCCTGAGCGGGCTTGGAGGAGACGAGATTTTTGGAGGATATACAAGGTATTTAATCGCCTACTTCGAGCAATGCATTAAGGCCGCGATCGACGGCACGATGCATTCCGGGAACTTCATCGTGACCTACGAGTCCATCATTCCCAACCTGCGCGCGCTCCAACCGTACAAACCGTTGCTGCAGGAGTTCTGGCGGGATGGGCTCTTTGAGGATCTGGACAGACGCTACTTCCGCTTGATTAACCGGGCGTCTGATCTCGGAGACGAGATCAACTGGTCGGAGCTGGACGGCTATTCGCCGTACGAGACGTTCAGGGCCATTTTTCGCGGGAACAATGTCCAGAAAGAGTCGTACTTCGACAGCATGACTCACTTTGATTTCAAAACCCTCCTGCCGGCCCTGCTTCAGGTCGAAGACAGGGTCAGCATGGCGCATGGGGTGGAGGCCCGCGTGCCGTTCCTCGATCATCCCCTGGTGGAATTGGCGGCGACCATCCCGTCCAACATCAAGTTCAAGGACGGGAGCATGAAGCATGTCCTCAAGAGCGCGATGCGGACGGTGTTGCCGGAATCCATTCTCGGCCGGACGGACAAGATGGGTTTCCCGGTTCCTCTGCAGCTCTGGCAGCGAGAACGAGGTCCGGTCCAGGAGTTCATCCGGGACACCCTGTCATCGCGACAGGCTCTGACCCGGCCGTTGGTGGATAACCGCAAGGTCCTGGCCGGCCTCGACCGGGAGCCTCAATTCGGCCGGAAGATGTGGGGGCTGCTGTCGCTGGAATTGTGGCAGCGGTGCTTCCACGACCGGGCGACGTATTTCAAGCAACTGGTTCAGACGGAAGTGGCGCCATGAAAGTCCTCATCACGGGAGGAGCGGGATTCATCGGGTCTCATCTGGCCGATCATCTTTTGGCCCGGGGCGAGACAGTCCTGGTCATCGATAATTACGCGACCGGCAGGCGGGACAATCTGGCACCGCACCCGCGGCTGACCGTCATCGAGGGGACCATCGGTGACGGCGCCCTCGTGGAGCGGGTGTTCGCTGATTTTCGACCCGATCAGGTGGTGCACGCGGCAGCGTCGTACAAAGACCCCGGCGATTGGGTGGAGGACAGCCGGACCAATGTCGTGGGGACCGCGCATGTCGTGCAGGCGTCACGACGCCATAAGGTGGGACGGCTGATCTATTTTCAGACCGCGCTGTGCTACGGGCTGCACCCGGACGAGCAACCCATTAC
The DNA here is from genome assembly GCA_964478915.1 of uncultured Nitrospira sp. GTDB lineage: Bacteria > Nitrospirota > Nitrospiria > Nitrospirales > Nitrospiraceae > CAYJUM01. Next base: position 11,136 of record CAYZKG010000023.1, on the reverse strand, counting down.
CTTGAGCCATCCCATCCGGCCTGAAGGAAGCAGCTACGCCATCACCAAGACCGCCGGAGAAGGCTATGTCCGGTTGAGCGGGTTGAACTGGATCTCGTTTCGGCTCGCGAATGCCTACGGGCCGCGGAACCTCAGCGGTCCGCTCCCCACCTTCTATCATCGTCTGACGAGCGGACAGTCCTGTTTTGTCACGGATACTCGCCGCGATTTCCTCTATATCGACGATCTCATTCGGGTCGTGCTGATGGCCCTGGATGGAAAGGGTGGGATCGGGGTGTATCACGTATCATCGGGCTCCGACCTCTCCATCAAAGAGTTGTTCGATGCCACAGTCCGGGCGCTCGGCATCAGGTTGGAACACGAGGTTCCCGTGACTCCCCGTAAACCGGACGATGCCTACAGCATCCTGCTGGACCCGTCCAAGACCAATCAGGATTTCGCCTGGCAGGCAGGGACGTCGCTGGAGAAGGGCGTGGCCGCCGCCGTGGACTGGTACAAGCGGTTCGGCATCCGGCAGACCTTCACGCATCTCAAGCCGGCGGATGCCAGAACGTGAGGGTCATGAATCCAGCGACGCCGCCCACGCACGAACCCTTGAGGGGCCAATCCATCCTGGTCGTCGGAGGGGCCGGGTTCATCGGGAGCAACCTTGTGCGGACAGCCGTGGCGCAGGGCTGTCACCGCGTAGTGGTGGTGGACAATCTGCTTTCGGCCGAGCGAGCCAATCTCCCCAAAGACCCGCTGGTTGAATTCAGAGAAGGGTCGATTGCCGATGATCCGGTGCTGCGGGGTGTGGCCGACGAGTTCGACTATATTTTTCACCTGGCGACCTATCACGGGAACCAGAGCTCCCTCGCCGACCCGCTGGCGGACCATGACAACAACCTGATCACCACCCTCAAGCTTTACGAGCGGGTCAAGGGATTCAGCCGGCTGCGGAAGCTGGTCTATGCGGCATCCGGATGCACGCTGGCTCCGCATACGGCTGACCAGGCGCAAGCCACCGCGGAGGAAGGCCGTGTTCCATTGGATTTGGATACGCCCTACCAGATCTCAAAGGTGGTGGGGGAGTTTTATTCGGTCTATTACCACCGTCGGCACCACCTGCCTGCGGTCCGGGCACGCTTCCAAAATGTGTACGGGCCGGGAGAGATCCTCGGCGCAGGGCGCTGGCGCGGGACTCCGGAAACCGTCTGGCGCAACGTGGTTCCGACTTTTATCTACCGGGCGCTGCAACACCGGTCGCTGCGCCTCGAGAACGGCGGCCGTGCCACCCGTGACTTCATCTATGCGGAGGATATCGTCCGGGGTCTGCTGCTGTGCGCGGCGTTCGGGCAACCGGGAGACGTCTACAACCTGGCCAGCGGAGTGGAAACGTCGATCCGGGAATTGGCCAGAGCGATCAACCGGCTCACCGGGAATTCGGCTCCTCTGGAGGCAGGACCAGACCGCGACTGGGATCGATCCCTCAGGCGCTTCGGCAGCACGGCCAAGGCCAGGCGCGTCCTTGGATTCGAGGCAACGGTCGCACTGACCGAAGGCTTGCGCCTGACCATCGAATGGACGCGCCGGAATCTCCCGCTCGTTGAATCGTGCATACGCCGACACACCGAACGGCTGCGCGAAGCCTCGGGGCCGGCCGAGACGCACCTGCTGCAGGCGGTTGTGCCTCTCCCTGGAGGCGTATGACGGATCGGATCCGCACCCTGCTGTTTTATGCGCACAGCGTTCCGCACCGGAGGCGGATCGTGGCCGATACGCTCGTCGGCGGGCTTCGGCTGACTCCCGAGATGGTCCCAGCCCGGTGGCGGCACCACAGGCGCGTGCAGTTTCTGTTCGCGGAGGAATACCAGACTCTTTCTTATCTTGTCGACTGGAAGGAGGCCGTCTGCGACTCTCCTGATCTGGACGTGCACCCGTGCAACATCAATAATCTCTTCGAATACCGGGCCGGGCTGCGCAGGCTCCGGGAGTTCCCGCTCAGCATCATCCTCCATTCGGCGGCGGGGGACGACCTTGCGGCGCTCCGCCGATGCGCGGCGGCCTTTCAGGCGCGACGCGGTATCCTGATGATCTGTTTCGGCAACGAGTACAGCCGCATGCGGGATAAGATCGGCTTTGCGCGAGAGGTGGGAGCCGAGTACATCGTCAGCCAATTGCCCTGGAAAACGGCGCGGTGGCTCTATGCCGACTGCCTCCAATCACAGGTCCTGTCTTGCCCGGCCGCCTTGAACCCGCGGCTCTATCGGTCCTCCCATGCGGATCGGCCGATCGATATCGGATTTCGCGGGGATCTCTACGAGCATCAGTATGCCCTCGGCGACATGGAGCGGATCGAGGTCCTCCATCGCGTCCAAGAGGAGGCTGCGCGGACCGGGCTGGCGACCGACATCCAATACCTGCGGTATCCGCGGAAGGAGTGGAGCCGCTTTCTGAATCGGTGCAAGGGGGTCATGGGAGCCGAGTCGGGGACATCTTATCTCGAACGGGACGATCGTACCCGGGAAGCCGTGATCGGGTATCTCAAGGCTCATCCGCACTGCGGTTTCCCTGAAGTGTTCGATCGCTTCTTTCGGCAGTACCCGAACCCGATCTCCGGCAAGGCGATCTCGTCCCGGCACTTCGAACCGATCGGGACAAAGACCTGCCAGATCCTGTTGGAGGGGCACTACAACGGGATCCTCAAGCCGGACGAGCACTACATCAGCATCAGGAAGGACTATTCCAATCTGGCGGAAGCGATATGCCGCTTCAGGGACGAGGACTATCGCCGGGCTATGGTTGAACGGACGTACGAGTACGCGGTGGCCGAGCACACGTATCGGCATCGGGTGCAGAGCCTGATTGCAGCGGCGAACGGTCGGATCAGAACTTGCTGAGAGTCGCTAACGATCCCATGTTGTCGCTTGTCTGTCCGATCTGCAGATTCCGGTTGGACGAGCGGGCTGGCTCATACGATTGTGAGCGGTGCGGCACCGGGTATCCGGTGGTGCGAGGAATTCCCCGCATGGTTCAGCCACTCTCCCGGACCGAGCAGCAAGTGCGGGCGAGCTTTGATTTCGAGCATCGACGGTATACCGCGGCTCGCTATCTGTGCATCTCGCCCCGGCTGGTGGAGGACTGGCTCGCGGACGTGCAACTGCCTCCGGACTTTTTCAGGGGTCTGACAGTCCTCGACGTGGGGTGCGGCTCGGGGCGGTGGACCTATGCCCTGGCTGCGTTGGGCGCGCGGGTGGTGGCGGTCGATTTTTCCGAGACCGCCGTGGAGATCACCAGGGGAGTCACACGCGCTTTCGACACGGTGCGGGTGCTCCAGGCCAGCTTATTTCATCTACCGTTCGAGCCGGGAGAGTTCGATTTCGTAGTCTGCTGGGGCGTGCTGCACCATACCCCTGACAGTGCTGCGGCTTTTCGCGCGATCGCGCCTCTGGTACGTCGAGGGGGGACGCTCTACGTGATGGTCTACGAGCAGCGCAATCCGATGAAGGTCATCGGCACCGAGTTGTTGCGCGTGATACTGCGAAGATTGCCCCCGGAGGTCCGGTACAGGATGTGTCGGAAGCTGGTGGTCCGGAACCGCCTGCTCTTTCAGCTCCTGCGGGGACTGATCGCCTGTATCCCGGCCAGCGCGCTTCATGGTGAGTTGGATGCCGAGACCGCGCAGTTCGGGCTCTATGACTGGTATTCGCCACGGTACAACCATCTGCATCGGCTGCATGAAGTCCGGGAGTGGTTTCTGCAAGCAGGGTATGGGGATCTCCGTGTGACCAGCCCCATCAAGCACACCCGGCCTGTCGATCTGTTTCGGTTCGGGGCTTGCGGCGGCTCCATCAAGGTTCGCGGAACCCGAGCCGGCCGGGAGACGCGAGACGCCACACTTGCTGAAGCGTACGCGTCGAGGCTGGAAAGCGTGTTGAAAGCCTAGAGGAGAGGCGATCATGAACGGGAGGCGACGATGTACCTGGTGACCGGAGGCGCGGGGTTCATCGGGTCGAACATCGTGCATGCCTTGCTGGTGAGGAACCAGCAGGTGCGCGTGCTGGACAACCTCGCCACCGGGCGTCTCGCGAACCTGGCCGACGCGATGGACGCGGTCGAGTTCATCAACGGGGACATCCGTGACCTGGATACCTGTCGCAAGGCCCTCCAGGGCGTTCGCTTCGTGCTTCACCAGGCCGCGATTCCTTCCGTTCCTCGATCCGTGAAGGATCCGATTACCTCCAGCGCGGTGAACATCCAGGGTACCCTGAGCATGCTGGTCGCCGCCCGCGATCAAGGGGTGGAGCGGTTCGTGTTTGCCTCGTCCTCGTCGGTCTACGGGGATACTCCGACCTTGCCGAAAACCGAGTCCATGACACCCAATCCCCAGTCTCCCTACGCGGTGACAAAGCTCGCCGGCGAGCATTTGTGCCGGGTGTTCGCGCGGGCGTACGGCCTGACCACCATCACCCTGCGCTACTTCAATGTCTATGGGCCGCGGCAGGACCCGACCTCCACGTATGCGGCGGTGATCCCTCGCTTTATTTCAAGCTGTCTCATGGAGAAAACCGCCACGATTTTCGGCGACGGCACGCAGTCCCGGGACTTCACGTTCGTGGAGGATTGCGTCGCGGCGAATCTGCTGGCCTGCGAGGCTCGGCTGACAGGCGGCGAGGTCTGCAATATCGGGACGGGGTCCCGGTCCACGGTTACGGAGCTTCACGCGACGATACGGCGGATCGTCGGCAAGGGGGCTCCCCCGGAGTTCGGACCTGCCCGGACGGGAGATGTCAAACATTCGTTGGCCGACATCTCTCTGGCGCAGGCGCTGCTCGGCTACACGCCGAAGCATACCCTGGCCTCCGGCTTGGAACGAACGATCCAATGGTTCAGAACTCATGATGCGGCTACACCAGCGTGATCGCGCCGACAGGGCATTGCCGGCCTTTGATCGGCAGCCGGAGCGCGTCTGTTTCATATCTCCGTTGGGGTATGGCCTATACCGGCCGGAATCCGGTGTCCCGTTCGGTGGAGCCGAGGTTCAGTTCTTCCTGTTGGCCAAGGCTCTGTCGGAAGATCCGGCGTTTGAGGTATCCGTCTTGACCACTGTGCAGGCCGATCCCGGGATGGAGCGCTACGGTGCCTTGAGTCTCTTCAAGCGGCAGGGGATGGGAAGGCTGGGTCCGCGCCCCGGGGAGCCCCGGACCGCCCTCAGAGGGTATTTGGCGGCGTTTGCGGACATGTACCGGATGATGAGGCGCATCGACGCCGACGTGTACCTGCATGCCGGCGCCGGTGTGGAAGTGGGGGCATATGCCCTGATCTCTCGGCTGCTCCGCCGGCGGTTCATTTTTACGGTCGCGTCATCCGCTGACCTCGATAGACCCTGCGGGCAGGTCCCAGGACCGCTGCGCTGGCTCTTTCCCATCGGCCTCCACCTGGCCGACGCGGTGGTCTGCAGGACTGAGGAGCAGCAAGCCTGCCTCAAAACCTCCTACGGGTGTGACGGTATCCTGATCCGAACGGCTCATCCCATGCCTTCTCCTCACTCCTCACTCCTCACTCCTCACTCGAAATTCACTGTCCTATGGGTCGGCCGTGCCCATCCGCTCAAGCAGCCGGAACTGTTTCTGAACCTGGCGGAGCGGGTTCCCGGAGAGCGCTGCGTCATGGTGATGATGCGTGATGCCGCTCACGAGACCTTGCTCAAACGGGTCCGGGAACGGGTGAACCAATCCCGCAACGTCGAGCTGTATGAAGATGTCCCGCTTCAACGCGTCGAGGCGTTTTTTGACGAGGCGGCGCTGCTGGTCAACACCTCGACCTACGAGGGGTTTCCGAATACCTTCGTCCAGGCGGCTATGCGCTCGATTCCGATCTTGAGCTGGACGGTGGACCCCGATGGCGTTCTGAGTGAGCATGAGATCGGCGTATGCGCGGGAGGCTCGCTCGAGCGGTTTGTCGCCTCAGCTCAACAGCTTTGCCGCTTCGCGTCGCTGCGGGGCAAACTGGGTCAGCGTGCAGGCGCCTACGCCCGTGCATACCATGACCTGGACCACTCAAGCCGCCGGTTGAAGACATTGATTTGCTCGCTCATCAGGAGCGCGCGGGCATGAACATGAAGAGGATGCGTCTGTGCTACGCGGGTCCGGCCGCCTCGATCACTTTCCGGCGGTGGGTGGACTGGTTTGCCGAACGGGGGCATGAGGTCACGGTGCTCACCGTCGAGCCGTTTCCTGAATCGCCTCTGCGCTTCCGGCAGGTCGACCTTCGCTGCACGTGGGGACCCCGCAAGGTGGGAAGGCTGATATCGGCTGTCCGCCTCGCGGCGTCGATCCGACGACTCTCTCCGGACCTCGTGCACGTCCATTACGTGCGCGGGCTCGCCTGGGGCCTTCTTCTCGGACGATTTCATCCGTGCGTGGCCACGCCCTGGGGGAGCGACGTGTTGCAGGAGCAAGGAGCATTTCGGGAGATTTACAGCAAGCCCCTGACGAGGACGGTGTTGCGCCGCGCTGATGCGGTGACCGCACACTCCGAGTACATGGCAAGACGGGTGGAGACTCTGGGTGGCCGGTCCGCCATTCGGATCGGCTGGGGCATTGACCTGAAGCTCTTCCGAAGGGGCTTGCGCGAAAGACCGGAAGCCCAAGCTATCAGGCGGCGATGGCGCCTGGCCCCGGATCAGTCTGTCATCTTCAGCCCTCGGCTGGCGCAACCATTCTACAACCATCACCGGGTCATTCAGGCCTTGCCGATGGTGCGAGAGAAGGTGCCTGGCGCCATAGTGGTCATCCCGGAGCACTGCGCGGACCCACGCTATCTTCTCGGCCTCAAACGACTAGCTGAGGAGCTCGGCATGGGGGAGCACGTCCGATTCGTCGGCCCGATCCCGTACGGAGAGATGCCTGCCTGGCTCAACCTCTCCGATGCGGCGGTGATGCTCCCGCCCTCGGACGGTATGCCGAATACCTTGCTCGAGGCCATGGCCTGCGGAGCGATCCCGGTGCTCAACCGGTTACCGCAGTATTCGGAGCTCGTGAGCCACGGCGTGAATGGCTGTCTGGTGGACCCGGACGGGGACCTGGTGGGGGCTCTGGTCGGTGTCCTGGCGGATCCGGAATTGCGCACGCACATCGCCGAGCGGAACCGCGGCCTCGTCGAGGAACGTGCGGATCAGGAGCGGGAAATGACGCGTATGGAATCCGTGTATCGGGACCTGATCATGCGATCGGCGTCCGTGGCGACCCGTTAGCGCGTCCTGGAGCAACCATGTGCGGCATTGCCGGACTGATCCAGTTTGACGACAGGCCGTTGGACTGCCTGCTTCTGGAGACTATGACGCGGTCGCTTGCGCATCGCGGACCGGACGGAGAAGGGTATGTCCTGTTGGCGGGCGGACGCGAAAAGCCCTTCGCGGTAAGGGGCCGACTCAGCGAGACCGTGCCGTCCGGTCGAACGACCCCGGGGCCGTATCGGATCGGCTTCGGTCATCGGCGCTTGGCCATCTTCGATCTGACTGCCCTGGGACACCAACCGATGGGAACAGACGATGACCGGTACTGGATCACTTACAACGGAGCGGTGTACAACGCGCCCGAGCTTCGGCAGGAGTTGCGGGCGCTGGGATACGAATTCCGCTCCAGCACCGATACCGAAGTGGTACTGGCGAGCTACCGGCACTGGGGAAGAGCCTGCTTGCCTCGGCTGAACGGCATGTTCGCCTTTGCGGTCTGGGATCCGGTTGAGGAGGCGGTCTTCTGCGCGCGGGATCGGTTCGGGATCAAGCCGTTCTACTATCGGGATGACGGCGGTCGCTTCGTGTTTGCGTCCGAGATCAAAGCGTTGCTTCATGACCGGGCGTATCGGCCGGCTCCGGACTCCGCCGCAGTGTATGCGTATCTCACGCAGTCCTGGCAGGACCACACCACGGAGACGTTCTTTTCAGGGATCCACCAGTTGGCTCCCGGCGAATGCGCGCTGGTTCGGATCAGAGAATCCGCTCGACGGCACCGGATCGTGCGGGAGAGATGGTGGCGGCCTGAAGCAGAAGTTCAGGCGGTCAGCCTCACGCAAGCCGTGGGGACCTTGCGAGACTTGCTCGAGGACAGCGTACGGTTGCAGATGCGGGCCGACGTGCCGATCGGGAGCTGCCTGAGCGGTGGCCTGGATTCCTCCACCATCGCCTGCCTCATGACGCGTCTGTCGGATCGACGCCAGGGTGCTCACGAGACCATGGAACCCGTGGCCACCTTCTCGTCATGTCCCGAAGGGGGGCCGGACGAGCGTCCATTCATCCGGCAGATAGTCGATCATGCCGGCGTGCGCAACGAGCTGGTGACTCCGGTGGGGGAGAGGCTGGCCGATTGCCTCCCCACGATCCTGTGGCACCAGGAGGAGCCGTTCGCAGGGACCAGCGTGATGGCCCAATGGGACGTGATGCGGGTGGCCGGGCAGGCCGGCGTCAAGGTCTTGTTGGATGGGCAGGGCGCGGATGAGCTGTTCGTGGGCTATCCCCGGTACGTGGGATTCCGTTTGGCGGATCTGACGCGCGCAGGCCACTGGCTCTCGGCAATCCGGGAGTGGAGGTCGTGGAACAAGATGCACGGCCGGCTGCCGGAGACCGCCGTGGCCGGCCTCGTGCGAGGGCTCCTTCCAGGTTCCCTCGCGCAACACCTGAGAGGGCGTGTCACGGGTCAGACAGTCTGGCTCGACCCGGCCTTCGCGCGAGCCCATCGGGGTGATCCCGGCGCGCCAGGTCGGCTGTCCCTGGGGATGCAGAGGCTGCGATCGCTGACTCACGACCTGCCGGCTCTCCTGCATTATGAAGATCGCAACGCGATGGCGTTCTCGATCGAGGCTCGGGTCCCGTACCTGGACCATCGGTTGGTTGAGTGGGTGCTGCGCCTGCCTCCCGAGTGGCAGCTTCAGGGCGGGCTGACGAAGGCGCTGCTCCGCGAGGCCGCAAGAGATCTCCTGCCCGAGTCGGTCCGGCTCCGCCGCGACAAAGTCGGCTTTGCCACGCCTGAGGATTACTGGTTGCGGCATGCGCTGCGGCGGCAGATCGAAGAGACGCTTGCTTCGGACAGCATGCGGGCCCGGCCATACTGGCGGGCGCCGGTGCTGCGGGCTCTCTATCACAAGTATTGCGAAGGCGGGCTGCAGATCGGACCGACTGTCTGGCGTTGGGTCAACCTCGAATGGTGGCACCGGAGGTTCTGTGACTGACGTTGCGGTGGTGCTGCTCAACAACACCGCGCTGGGCGGGGCCGAGCGGCGATTTGCCCAGGTGTACGCCGGCCTCCGGCGACGGAATCTCGCGATCGCGCTGGTGATCAATGAGTCGCTTCTAACCGCCCTGATCCGCGCCGAGGTTATTGCACCGGGCCAGGCAGCCCTCGTGCTGAAGGAACCCTTCGGCCGGCTTGCCACACGCTTGAGCCGCTATGCCGGCTCCGCAACGAGGGTCAGCGAACTCCTGAGCAGCCTGGCATTTTGGGTGCGGAAGATTGATTACGCCATCGCCTGCGTAAGCGTCGGACGGTGGGTACTGCGATCGCGCCCCAAACTGCTCCACCTCGTGCTCGGCGGAGCCTACGTGGCGTTGCCGCTTCAGTTGCTCCGAGCCGCTCCGCCGGCTGTGGTCTCGGTCGTCTGCCCCAGCCTCCGGGCGATGGTGGGTGCCCGGGCCGGGCTGTACCTGTACCGGCTGGCGCTCCGCCGGGCTCGGGTGGTGGACGCCTTGACCGACCGGGTTCGGGCAGAGGTGCAGGCGGAGGGCGTCGCTGAGGAGCGCGTGCGGGTCTCCTCCGGCAGTTGTATCGACACCGCCCGTTTTCGACCGGCTTCCGCCAAGCGACCCTGGGTCGTGTTCGCCGGGCGGCTCGTCGCCGAGAAGAACCCTGCGCTGTTCGTTCAGGCGAGCGCCATGGTCCATCAGCGATTTCCATCGGCACGCTTTTTCGTGCTGGGAGCCGGGCCCCTCCAGGGGGAGATCGAGGAGCTGATCCGGCAGCTCGACCTGACAACCTGCACCGACATCGGCTGGCGTGACAGGGTCGAATCGGTCCTCAGCGAGGCGCTCATCTTCGTGTCGCTGCAGCGCACGGACAATTACCCGTCGCAGGCGGTGCTGGAGGCGATGGCCTGTGGAACAGCGGTAGTGGCTACCGATGTCGGGTTGACATTCAACCTGGTGGACGACACGGTCGGTTGCCGGGTGACCCCGACCGCGACCGCCGTGGCTGATGCCGTCAGCCGACTGCTCGCGTCCCCTGAACAGGCGGTCCTGATGGGGCAGCGGGCCAGGCAACGGGTCATGCAGCAGCATTCAATGGAGGCGTACTTGGATTATCTCGTAAGCCTCTACGCGCAGGCCTCCGGTGTGACCGCCAGGGAGACGAAAGGCTGCCTGGTGTCGGCGAGAACATGAGCATGCTGCTTCTCCTGCTGACATTCATGCTGGCGTTTTTCCTTTCCCTCTACGGGGTGCCGCTGGCGCGCCAGGCGGCGCTGAAGCATCAGCTCGTGGATCGCCCGGATGGCAGGCTGAAACAGCAACGCGAGCCGGTCCCGTACCTCGGAGGCCTTGCGCTGTACCTGGCCTTTCTTAGCAGTCTCGCCTTCACCTTCGAATTTCGCCAGGACGTGCTGGGGGTGCTGCTGGCCGGGACCTTGGTGGTCATGCTGGGGCTGATCGACGACCTCGGGGTCCTCTCGCCGGGGAAGAAGCTGGCCGGTCAACTGGTCGCGGTGTTTGTGTTGATCAAGAGCGGGATCCGGATCGAGATCGCCGCGCTGCCGGATTGGCTGGATCTGGGATTAACCGTCTTGTGGATGATCGGGATCATCAACGCGTTCAATCTGCTTGATATCATGGACGGGCTGGCCGCCGGGGTCGGCTTCATCGCCGCCGCGTTTCTGTTCCTGGTGGCGGTCTTGAACGGCGACAGCACGATCGCCTTTCTCCTGGCGGCGCTGGGCGGGAGCCTGCTGGGGTTCCTCAGGTACAATTGGCATCCAGCCAAAATCTACATGGGCGACACGGGCGCCCTGTTCCTGGGATTCATCCTGGGCGCGCTGGCGATGATCGGACAATACAGCCGCGTCCACGACCTCGGCCTGCTGGCGCCGGTGTTCATCCTCGGCATCCCGATC
>CAYZKG010000022.1:0-25919 GCA_964478915.1 uncultured Nitrospira sp. | reverse complement strand
ACTGATCCCTTCTATGCGGGCCTGGGGCAGGCGGTCCGGATCGGGACCGAAATGCTGGCAGCCCTGATCGTGGGGGGTGGATTGGGCTGGCTGGCCGACACCTACCTGCTTGGCTCGTCACCCTGGGGCATGGTGATGGGGCTCATGCTCGGAGCCGTCGCGGGCGTCTTGAACGCCTACCGCGCCGCGCAACGGTGGAAGCAGTAGAGGGCGGCAGAGCTGATCAAGTGCTCGCGCACCGCGCACACAAGATTGATTAAATTGTTACATCGCGGGCGGTGCTCGGTGAACGCGCGCAGTTTTGATCAGCCCTGCCACCCTCATCGAGAGTGACTATGGATAATCCGCTTCATCCCTTTGAGCTCCACCCGATTGTGCACTTGTCGCTCTTCGGGCTGGATATTTCCCTGAACAAGGCCGTGCTCATGATGTGGGTGGTGGTCGCGCTGGTGGCGGGCTTCCTGATTCTGGCTGCCTCCAGACGGCAGCTCATCCCCTCCAAGCTTCAGAGCCTCGCCGAACTCCTGGTGGACTTCATCCGCGGCATCATCCTCGATACGATGGGCAAGGACGGCATGCGATTTTTCCCCTTCATCGCCACCCTGTTCTTGTTCATCCTGTTCTCCAACCTACTAGGGCTGATTCCCGGTTCCTACACCGTGACCAGCCAGATCGTGGTGACCGCCGCATTCGCCCTGTTCGTGTACAGCATGAGCATCGTGCTGGGGTTTATCCTGCACGGGATCAAATTCCTGGGGATCTTGATTCCGCCGGGCACGCCGACCTGGCTATTGCCTCTCATGATGCCTATTGAATTGATCAGTCAACTGGCTCGACCACTCTCCCTGGCAGTCCGGCTGTTTGCGAATATGACCGCCGGCCACACGATTCTGGCTGTCCTCTTCGGGTTAGCCATCGCCGGCGGGGTGCTGATCGGGTGGTTGCCGTTTGCCTTTACGATCGCGCTGAACGCGCTGGAGGTCGGCATCGCCTTCATCCAGGCGTATATCTTCACGATCTTGACCTGTGTCTATCTGGGAGATGCTATGCATCTGCATGGGCACGGTTCCGAAGCGCACTAACTTATGAGCCATCGGCATCACCCATTGCATCGGAGCAACAATGGGTGCCCGGCCATCAGCTCTTAGCTCTTAAAGGAGGACAGAAAGAAGATGGATGCTGCAGCATCAGCGTTGCTCGGTATGGGGTTGGCGGCGGCCGGGTTCGCCGGCGCGGGGGTCGGAATCGGCTACATCTTCGGGAAGATGATCGAGGCCGTCGCTCGGCAGCCGGAAGCGGAAGGCCGGGTCGGCAAGTACATGTGGATCGGGTTCGCCCTGGTCGAGGCGATCGCGCTGTACGGGCTGGTCATCGCGTTCATCATCATGGGACTCCGGAAATAACAAAGGGGTGAGAGGCGAGAGGCAATGGGCGATGGGCAGAGCGGGAACGGTTTCCCCCATAGCCCCTAGCCTAGCGCCTCTAGCCTCCTGATCGGTGTTGACATGCCACAGTTCGACACGCATTTCTTTTCCTCGTTGATCTTCTGGGAGATCGTCTCCTTCGGAGTCCTGCTGTGGGTGCTGTATAAGTTTGCGTTCCCGCCCATTCTCGAGGCCTTGGAGACGCGCGAGCGGAAGATCCGCGAGAGCCTGGAGCAGGCCGAGCGTCACCGGACCGAGGCGGAGCGCAAGCTGCGGGAGTATGAGGCGAAGCTGGCCGCGGCGGCTCAGGAGGCCGAGACAGTCCTCAGCCGGGCCAAGGAACGCGCCCAACATCTGCTTGAAGAGAATGAGCAGCGCCTGAAGACCGAAGCGGAGCGGATGAAAGCGGACGCGACGCGGGAGATCGAGGCTGAACGACGTCGGGCGATTCAGGACATTCGCAATCAGACGACCGACCTGGCGCTGCAGATCGCCGAAAAGGTGGTGGAGCGAAGCCTCACGGACGCGGACCATCGCCGCCTCGCCGACGAAGCTCTGAAAGCGATATCGGAGGTGAGGGGTAAGGGGTGAGGAGTTAGGAGTTCTGAATTTTTACCCCTCACTCCTCACTGCCTGTTGGCGCCGCCGCGCCGATATCCTTCGAGATCGAGCGTCACCTCCCGAAACCCCAATTCCTTCAGTCTGGCCGTGATTCGCTCTCTCCGGCCAGGGTCCAGCAGGGCCGGCAGCTCCTCGATCCCCACCTCGATTCGCGCCATTTCGCCGTGGTCCCGCACGCGGCACTGCCTGAACCCTTCCCGAAGCAGGAATCTCTCAGCCTGCTCCACCCGGGACAGCATCTCCCGTGTGATGGCCACCCCGCGAGAAATGCGGGACGAGAGGCAGGCCGCCGCCGGCTTGTCCCAGTTGGACAACCCCAGGCTGCGGGCCAGCTCGCGCACCTCGGCCTTCGACAGCCCGGCCTCCACGAGCGGGCTCCGAACGCCCCATTCCCGTGCGGCGACGAGGCCCGGCCGGTCGTCATCCAGGTCATCGAGATTGGTTCCATCCACGATGGCCTTCAGCCCCATCTCGTGCTGCAGCTTGCCCAGCAGCGAGTACAGGTCGGTTTTGCAGTGATAGCACCGCCCCGCGTCGTTGCGGACGAAATCCGGAATCTCCAACTGGTCCGTCTCCACGACCAGGTGGCGGGCGCCGATCTCGCTTCCCACTCTTCGCGCGATCTCCAGCTCGATTTGAGGAAGGGTGGGGGAGACTGCCGTGACACCCACGGCCGCGGCGCCGAGATCATCATGGGCGATCTTCAGGACCAGCGTGCTGTCGATCCCGCCCGAGTAGGCGACGAGGACCGACCCCATCTCCCTGAAGAGCGCGCGCAGCTTCTCGAGCTTTTCCGCTAACCCCTCACCCTTCACCCTTCACCCCTCACTGTTTCAATTTCGCTTCAGCAAGTTTTCCCACCACCACGAGCGCGTACCGGTCGGGCTGGAGATATTGCTTCGCCACCCGCAGCACGTCTTCCTTCGTGACCTGATCGATCCAACGGGGGTAGTTGGTAAAATAGTCCGGCCCGAGATTGTAAAACTCCACCAGACTGACCACCTCGGCCAGCTTCCCTGTGGTATCCAGGCGAAGCGGAAAGCTGCCGATGAGGTAGGCCTTGGCATCCGCCAACTCCTGATCGGTGACCGGGGCGCTCCGAATGCCGTTGAGCTCGGCCAGCACGCCGGAAATGGCCCGGTTGGCGCTTTCGTTGCGGGTCTGCAGGCTGACGAGGAACGCCCCCGGCATCAGGTTGGGTTCGAAGATGCTCCCGACGCTGTAGGCCAGCCCCTGGTTATCCCGGATGGAGTCCATGAGTCGCGAAGAGAACCCGCCGGCTCCCAGGATGTAATTCATGACGGTTACCGCGTAGAAGTCCGGGTTCGTGCGGCTGATGCCCAGGTGGCCCACCAGGATGGTGGCCTGTGTGAGATCTTTCTCGATGAGCCGGACGGTCGGTTTTTGAAGGGGCGTCGGGGCGGCCACGGACCGCACCGGCGCATCTCCCCGTTTCCAGTCCCCGAAATACTTTGTCACGAGCCCGATGGCCCGTTCGACGGTGATGTCTCCCACGATCGACAGGATGGTCTGATTGGGCAGATATTCACGAGTGTAAAACCGCTGGATGTCCTCCCGCGTGATCGTGGGGACCGTCTCCTCTGTCCCATTCACCGGCCACCGGTAGGGGTGGCCGTCGAAAACCAGAAGGTTGAACGCCTTGGCTGCGACCATTCCAGGCTCATCCTTTTCGCTCAGGATACCGCCCAACACTTCACTCCGGACCCGTTCCAACTCCTGAGGAGGAAAGGTGGGGTGGAGCAGGACATCGGCCAGGAGCTCAAATCCCAGCTCCACGTCCTTGGTCAACACGCGGGCGCTTGCGGTGGTCATGTCCTCCGTCGCCTTGATGGCCAGGCGGCCGCCGACATACTCGATTTGCTCGGCGATCTGCTTGGCCGTCCGGCTGGTAGTGCCTTCATCCAGGAGGCTGGCGACGAGATGCGCCGCTCCCGCTTTCTCCGGCGGGTCTTGCGCCGAGCCGGCTTTGATCAAGGCATGGACCTGCACGATCGGGAGGAAGTGCTGCTCCACGACCAGGACCGTCATGCCGTTGGGTGTGACGAAGCGAACCGGCTTGATCTCAGTCGCGTGGCCCAGGGACGCCGCCAGAGCCCACAGCAGGAGACTGCCGAGGAGGACAGCCGGTTCGCGCAGCTCTCGTATGATGTGTTGCGTCCGCTTCATCCCGTCAAGGCTTTTGTCCCGAGGCGTGGCTCGGAGCGGGCTGCGGCCCTCCGGCCGGCAGCGGGATCAGGGTGCCTACGGTGCGGACATCCGGAATGAAATACTGCCGCGCCACCCGCCGGACATCCTCCGCTTTCACGCTTCGGAGCCGTTCCAGAAACTGAGACACGTGGCGCCATCCCGCGCCCACGGTTTCCGCCTGGCCGAGGAGCATCGCTTGGCGGAAATTCGAGTCCTGGCCGAACACATAGGCCGCCTCCACCTGGTTTTTGGCCCGTTGCAACTCTTCCTCCAAAGGCGGCTCGGCCTGCAGCCGCTCGATCTCGCGGTAGAGGGCGCGCTCGACCTCCTCAACGCTCTGGCCAGGCTTGACGACGGCAAAGCAATAGAACAGTTCGGGATCGGCCTGGAGGAGACTGTATTCGGCTCCGACGGCGAGCGCGATCTTCTGCTCGTAGACAAGACTCCGGTAGAGCCGCGAGCTCTTTCCGTGCGACAGGATTGATTCGAGGATCGTCAGCGCATACGAGTCCGCGTGAGTGTAGTTCGGTGCGCGATAGCCTGCCATCACGAAGGGCACCTGGGCTTCCCGCTTCACTACGATGCGCCGCTCGCCTCGCTGCTCCGGCTCCACGACGCTTTGCGGCGGCGGGATCGGTCCCTTCGGAATCGGCTCGAATAGCCGCTTGATGGTCGGAAGCAGCGTCTCCGCCTTCATGTCCCCCACGATGATCAACGTGGCGTTGTTCGGGCGATAATAGGTGTCGTAGTGACGCCTCAGATCCTCGAGCGTCATGGCGTTGAGGTCCGTAAACCACCCGATGATCGGCCAGCGATAGGGGTGCATGAGGAACGCCTGGGCGAACAGCGTTTCCACCAGAAAGGCCTGAGGATCATCCTCGGTGCGGAGACGGCGCTCCTCCTTGACCACCTCCCGCTCGAGCTGGAATTCCTTCGCATCCAGGAGCAGGCCTTGCATCCGATCCGCTTCCAGCTCCAGGGCCAGCTCCACCCGGTCGGCGGCCAGGTTCTCGAAATAGGCGGTATAGTCCTGGCTGGTGAAGGCGTTGTCGTTGCCTCCGTTCTTGCGAATCGTCCGTGAGAAGGTCCCTTTGGGGTGTCGCTTCGTGCCCTTGAACATCATGTGTTCGAGCATGTGGGAGAGGCCGGCTCGCCCCATCACCTCGTTCCGCGATCCGACCTTATACCAGATCTGGACCGTGACGACCGGCGCCTTGGGGACTTCGACCAGCAATACTTTTAGCCCGTTGGCCAGGACACGTTCCTGGACCGCGGGCATCTGGGCCGGCTCGGCCGCCCGGCCGTCCGCGTGGAGGATGACGCCGAGGGCAGTGGCCAGCAGGGCGGCGGGGAAAAGAGTAGCGAGAAGGGATCGATTGGACACGGCTGTGTTAAGATTGAGAGAGGCGTCCCAGTTGCCCGCAAGCCCCCAGGACATCCCGACCCTTGCTCTTCCGGATCAAGACATCGAAGCCGGCGCCTCTGAGAACGGATTGAAACCGCAACACGGCCGCCTCAGCCGGTCGTTGGTACGGGCTGCCGGGAAACGGGTTGAAGGCAATCAAGTTGATCTTGCATCGCATCCCGTTCAAGAGCTTGGCCAGGCGCCGGGCATCCTCCTCGGTGTCGTTCTCCCCCGCGATCAGCACGTATTCGAAGGTCAGTTTGCGGTGGGGCGGCAAACCGGGGACCCGTTGCTCTTTCGGATGCAACGGGTAGATGCTCCGGCAGGCGGCCAGCAACGAGTCGAGCGGATGAAGCCGATTGGCTGCCGGCATCAACCGATCACGCTGGGCGTTGGTCGTCGCGTTCAAGGACACCGCCACATTGACTCCGAGAGCCGCCACGTCCCTGAGCCGTGTCGCCAGCCCTGCCGTTGACAGCGTGATCCGCCGTGGCGCGATGCCGACCCCCCAGCTGGTATTGGTCAGCCGCCTGATGGCCTCGGAGACAGCCTCCAGGTTGGCCAGCGGTTCTCCCATGCCCATCAGGACGAGATTGGTCAAGCGCTCTCCAGCCCCCAGTTGGTCCTGGACGGTCAGGACCTGGTCCACGATCTCGTGTGCCTTGAGGTTCCGCTGCAATCCCATCATGCCGGTCAAGCAGAAGCGACAGTCCAGGGTGCAGCCGACCTGCGTCGATACGCACAAGGTGAGGCGGCGGGCGTCAGGGATGAGCACGCTTTCGACTTCCAGGCCGTCGTCGAGCCGCAAAATGAACTTTCGGGTGCCGTCGACGGATTCGAGGATACGGCATGTCAGGCATCGGCCGATCACTGCGCTGCGCATGAGCGCGTCCCGTTCCGTGCGGGAGAGATCGGTCATGCTGTCGATCTCACGGACGCGGCGGCGATACACCCAACGGAGCATCTGTTGCGCGCGGTACCGCGGCCAGCCGTAGTCCTGGACGAGCCGTTCCGCCGAGCAGAGATCCAGCGACAAAAGATTGACGGGGACGGGGCGCGTCAGCCGCGAATGGACGGCGGAAGCGGCTGTCGGTGCGGTATCGGTCAGCGACATGGCGTGAGCCTAACACAGGGTGAAATCCGATGACAAGGCGACTGGAAGACGTGAGGCGTGAGGGATAAGGGGTAAGGCGCCAACAAGACGTGAAGCGTGAAGCGCCAACGAGATACGAACGACGAACGACGAGAGACGAAAGCGACAGGAGGCGGGAGACGAGAAAGTCGCCGCCGCAGGAGATCGCTGGTATAATTTTGCTCATGTTTCCTGCTGCAAGAGTGGCCGGTCTAACTCGATGGTGGGTCACAGCCATCCTCCTGCTTGTTCCGGTCCCGTCCTCGTCGCAAGCTCCGGTTGACCCTCTCTGTGAGTCGGCCGAGAGCTGTTTCGGCGCGGGGGTCCTGCTCGAGCCCGGACCCGCTGGCGTGCCTGAAGGCCGGCTTGAGCGCCTCAAGCAGGTGCAGGAACGGTATCCCGGATCGGTTTGGGCCAGACGAGCGGGTTTGCTAATCGGGATCCTCCTCGTCGAGCAGGATCCGGCTGAAGCCGTACGGTTTCTCAGAATGGCGCAGCGGGACTTTCCGATCCTGGAGGACTATCTTCGGCTCTGGAAAGGCGAGGCCTTGCTGCGCATGGGTGATGTGACCCAAGCCGCGGGGCTGTTTGAGTCCATTCCCGAAATGGTGCCTGATACCACCTTGGAAGTGCGCTCGGCCTTTCGAGCCGGTGAGGCCTGGTACCGAGCCGGAGACTGCGCGAAGGCCACCGAATGGTTGGCGGAGGCGGTCACACGAGGCCCGCAGGACCCTGCGGCTGCCGCCGCACTGCTCCTGGTGGGCGATTGCCAGTTGCGGGATAAGCAGCCTGATGGGTACAGCACGCTCCGACGGCTGTGGGTGCGCTACCCCCAGACTCAGGCAGCGCGTGAGGCGATGGAGCGGCTGGCGGAGGCCCTTGGCCCCGAGGCCTCGCGTCCTTCAGCGGAAGACCTCTATGAGCGCGCGCTCACGTTCCTGAACCTGTCCTTGCATCAGGACGCAGCCAGCGCGTTTCGAGAGTTTCTCTCGGCCGCGCCGCAGCACCCCAAGCGGGATGAGGCGCGGCTGAAGCTGGGCATCGCCCTGACCCGACTGAAGCGATACGACGAGGCCCAGACGGTCTTCCAGGAGCTGGCGACCCAGTCCGGCGCTGAAGGGCGGGAGGCTTTCCTCTGGCTGGCCCGCGCCTATCTCCGCCAGGACCGGGGAGACCGGTTGCTGACGATGCGGCAGTCCCCGGTGACCCTGAGCTTGTCGGACGAACAGAAGGCCACACTGCTTATGTTGATCGGCACGTGGTACGGCGATCATGACCAATTCGATCAAGCCCTCGCGGCGTTCAAGGAGGTCGCCCAGGCTGAGGCCGGCACGGTGCAGCGCGCCGAAGTCTGGTGGCGCATCGGGTGGATTCAGTATGAGCGCGGCCAGTACCTGGAGGCGGCCCGGACGTTTCAAACCGTGCTCGCAGCCAAAGATCGGGGAGGCGCGGATGCCCCTCAATTCCTCTACTGGACGGCGCGGGCTTTGGAACGACTCCAGGACCCGAAGGCGGTCCAGCGGCACGAGGAGCTGTGTCGCCGCTTTCCGCTGACCTATTATTGTCTGCTCGCCCGGTCGCGCGGCGGGATCGGCGTGACCGCTGTCTCACCCGACGGGAACGGCGGTGCCGAGGCGCCCGGCCTGGAGCGCCAGGACCTCCGGCGGGATGTGCATTACCGGAAAGCGGTCGAGTTGAAACTGCTCGGGCTGGATCAGGATGTCGGTCGGGAGCTTATGTCCTTGACCAACCGCTCGTCACGCGATCGGGTGACTGCGCTTGAGCTTTCCACGTTGTTGAGCGAGGCGGGCGCGTACAATCAGGCGCTCCGAATGGCTCGACTGTATTTCGGGGAGATGCTGGAGCAAGGTGGAGAGCCGGTGCCGCCTGCCTTGTGGAACAGTGCCTATCCGACCGGCTACCTCCCCAGGATCCGGCTCCATGCCGGCACCCAAGTGGATCCCTACTTGGTCGCCGCGATCATCCGAGAGGAAAGCCAGTACGATCCACGGGCAGTGTCGCGTTCCGGTGCCTTGGGGTTGATGCAGCTCCTCCCGACCACGGCGCAGGCGATGGCTCGCCGGCAGGGCCTCCCGGGCGTGAGCCGCGAGGACCTCTTCGACCACGAGACCAATATCCGCTTCGGCACCGGGTACCTGGCTCAGATGCTGCAGCGGTTTGACGGGAACGTCCTGTACGCGGTGGCTGCTTACAACGCCGGGCCCGCCGCCGTCTTGAGCTGGCTCGAGAAAAACGGCAAGAGAGAGGTGGATGAGTTCGTGGAATCGATCCCGTTCCAGGAAACCCGGCAGTATGTGAAGCGGGTCCTCCGGAGCTATCGCGAATACCGCCGCATCGGGCGCCTTCCCTGCGCCGCTCCGTCCCTTGACAAGGTCTGCTGAAGCTTCTATAAGAAGTGCGCCATTGATTCATTGACGATTGACGGTTTTTCAATCGTCAATCCGACGATGGCTCAATCGTCAATTCTTCGTCGGAGGAAGGATGGCCCTGGAGCGACTCGAAGCCCTGGAAGCCCGCGTTCGAGGGATGGTGGAGTTGATTCAGGACCTGAAGCGCAAAAACGCCGCCTTGGAAAAGGATCTTCGTCACATGCGGGAGCGGTTGATGAAGGAAGAAGAGGTCAGCCGACGGTGGAGCACGGAACGTCTCGGCATCAAGTCTCGGATTGAGCGCGCGCTACGCGAATTGGATTTTCTCACCGGTCTGGAGGAATCCAAGGAGGAGTCGCATGGCTAAGACCATTGACGTGGAGATCTATGGCCAGCGGTACACCATCAAAGGCGAAGCGGATGCGGACTACATGAAGCAGGTTGCCCAGTATGTGGACGAACAGATGCAGGCGCTGGCGCGCGGAATGCAGACTGCGACGTTGTCCAAGCTTGCGGTGCTGACCGCGCTCAACATCGCTCATCAACTGTTGCAGGCGCAACAACGTCTGAAACACGGAGAAGCAGAGATCGAGCGCCGGACCCTGGACCTGATGGAATCCATCGAGCAGCAACTCGATTCCGTCAGGAGCCGGTGACCTGCGAGCTTGTGTTGAGAAGGGTGTCCTGATATACTTTCGGGCTAGTGGAGAGCGCGAGGGCCTGAGGAGTTTAACGGCCTGAGCGAGTCAGCAAGCTGAGCTTCAGAGTTTTGCCGAACATGATCGTGCCGGGGTTGTCGAATCAGGATCGCGTGGCGGAGGATAAGGGAGTTGGTGGACCTGAGATGGTTTGGAAAGTGGCCGAAATGGCGGGTCAGAATGGAAGCTGAGACAAGGCTGAGCCCATCTCTGGCTCGAGGTCGCCCGACGTTGCTCTGCTATGCCCACGGTATGACCACGTTCTAGTTTTCCCGCTTGCTTGCCTCGCTGGTTTCTGCTTCGGCCTCTCGTCGCCTTCGTTTCTAACCATACGTAGGGACATCGGATCGATGCGGCGTAACAGGACGCTGTTCCGCCCAGGATCCTGAAGGGGGTGGAGACCATTTTGATGACGATTGTGCTGTACGTGGTTGCCGGGTTCATTGGAGCGGCGCTGGGGATCGCCCTGAATGCGATTTTTCAGAGAAAACGGTTCGAATCGCAGCGGAAGGAGGCGGAAGAGAGGGTCCGCCATCTGGTGCAATCGGCGGAGCGGGATGCCGAGAACCTGATCAAGGAGGCAAAGCTCGAAGCGAAAGATCTGCTCTTTCAGGCACGGACGGACCTTGAGAAAGAGCGGAAGGACAAGCGCGCGGAATGGTTGGCTCTGGAGAAACGGTTGCTGCAGCGCGAAGAGGCGCTGGAACGAAAGCTCAACGCGCTGGATCAGCGGGAGGCCGAGCTGCACAAACGCGACATGGCTACGGAGCGGCGGGAGCAAGAACTGGTGTCGAAGGAAGCGGCCTGTTTGCAGGCCCTGAAAGAACACCGGCAGGCCCTGGAGCGGGCGGCGGGCTTGACCGCCGATGAAGCCAAGCGTCAACTCCTCAGCCAGATCGAGAGCGAAGCCCGTCTCGAGTCGGCCGGCGTCGCGAAGCGCATCATCGACGAGGCTCGCGAAAACGCGGAGCGGGAGGCGCGGGAAATCATTGCCAGATCGGTGCAGCGGATTACGCGGGACTATGTGACGGAAGCCACCATCTCGGTGGTCCCGATTCCCAACGACGGCATGAAGGGCCGGATTATCGGGCGAGAAGGGCGTAACATCCGGGCGATCGAGGCGGCTACGGGGATCGACCTGATCATCGACGAGACGCCGGAAGCGGTCATCGTCTCGGGGTTCGATCCGTATCGCCGCGAAGTTGCCAAGGTCTCTCTCGAGCGGTTGATGCAGGATGGCCGCATCCACCCCACCCGGATCGAGGAGATCGTCGAGAAAGTCAAGACCGACATCGACAAGCTTATGCTCGAAGAGGCCGAGGCTGTCATCTTCGAGGTGGGCCTGGCGGACTTCCATCCCGATCTCATCAAGGTTCTCGGGCGGCTGAAGTTCCGAACCAGCTACGGCCAGAACAACCTGTACCATGCCCGGGAAGCAGCCTTCATCTGCGGGATCATGGCATCGGAGCTGGGCCTTGACGTGAAGCTGGCCAAGCGGGGCGCGCTCTTGCATGACATCGGCAAGGCGGTGAGCCACGAAGAGGAGGGCCCGCACGCCATGCTCGGTGCGGACATCGCCAAGCGGTATGGCGAAAACGTCAAGGTGGTGAATGCGATCGCTGCGCACCACGAACAGGTGGAGGCCATCTGTCCCGAGACGGTGCTGGTGGCGGCCGCCGAAGCGTTGTCGGCGGCCAGGCCAGGGGCGCGTCGCGAGACCCTGGAGTCGTACGTCAAGCGGCTGGAGAAACTGGAGGCCCTGGCGTCGGGATTCAAAGGGGTCGAGAAGGCCTACGCGATCCAGGCCGGGCGAGAGATCCGCATCATCGTCCGACAGGACGAGGTCAGCGACATCGAATCCGCCCACATGTCGCGTGAGCTGGCCAAAAAGATCGAGCAGGAGCTGACCTATCCCGGCCAGATCAAGGTGACCGTGATCCGGGAAAGCCGGTTCGTGAATATCGCGAAGTAAAGCACGAGAGGCTATAGGCACAGGGCTATGGGCTATAGGAAGAGCCAAGCCAATTCCCCATAGCCTATCGCCTATCGCCCATTGCCGGTCTTTATGAGAGTCCTGTTTATCGGAGATATTATGGGAGAGCCCGGCCGCCGGGCCATTTCCCGGACGCTCCACAAGCTGGTGGCCCAGCACGAGGTGGATCTGGTCTTCGGCAACGGTGAAAATGCCGCGGGAGGATTCGGGATCACCCCGGAGCTTGCCCAGGAGCTCTTCGAACTCGGGCTGTCGGTGATCACCACCGGAAATCATGCCTGGGATCGCAAAGAGATCCTGGACTTCATCCCGTACGAGCCGCGCCTGTTGCGTCCCGCGAACTACCCACAGGGCACGCCGGGGCGCGGCAGCACCGTGGTGGAAAGCTCGTCCGGGGAGCGGCTCGCCGTGATGCAGGTCATGGGCCGGGTGTACATGCCCACGCTGGACTGTCCGTTCCAGGTGGCGCGGCGGGAGGTGGAGCGCCTGAAAGCCGAGACCCGGGCCATCATCGTGGACATGCACGCCGAAGCCACCTCGGAAAAGATGGCGATGGGCCATTTCCTGGACGGGGACGTGACGGCGGTGGTGGGGACCCACACCCATGTCCAGACGGCCGACGAACAGATTCTCCCCAAGGGCACGGCCTACATCACCGATATCGGCATGACCGGCCCGATCCACTCGGTGATCGGGATCAAAAAGGAGACGGCCATCGAGAAGTTTGTCACCCAGATGCCGCGCCGCTTCGAGGTGGCCTCCGGCCCGGCCGTGCTCAGCGCCGTGCTCATCGAACTGGACACGGTGCTCGGGAAGGCGATTAGGATCGAGAGAATTCGAATCCCTGAATGAAGCAAATCCTCACCGTCTCCGAGCTGTCTCTCCTTATCAGGGACCGCCTCGAGCAGATCTTCTCCGATATCTGGTTCGAGGGAGAAGTCTCCAATCTGCGCACCCCTTCATCGGGCCACCTGTACTTCAGCCTGAAGGATTCCCGCAGTCAGATCCGGGCGGTGCTGTTCAAAGCCCAGGCTCAGCGCCTACGGTTCACCTTGAAAGAAGGCCTCTGCGTCATCGTGCGTGCGCACGTGACCGTGTACGAACCGCGCGGCGAGTATCAGGCGGTCCTTGACTACGTTGAGCCTAAAGGGCTCGGCGCCCTCCAGCTTGCCCTGGAACAGCTCAAGGAAAAGCTCGAACGGGAAGGGCTGTTCGATCGGGCACGAAAGCGGCCGTTACCGGTCCTTCCGCGTCGGGTGGGCGTGGTCACGTCGCTTTCCGGCGCCGCGATCCGCGACATCCTCACGGTCCTCCGACGCCGCTGCCCGCTCTTGAGTATCCTGATCGTGCCGGTGCCGGTGCAGGGAGACGGCGCGGCGCCCCGAATCGCCGAGGCCATTCGTTGGCTGAGCGACTCCGGCGAGGTGGACGTGATGATCGTGGGACGTGGCGGTGGGTCGCTGGAAGACCTCTGGTGTTTTAACGATGAGGCGGTGGTGCGGGCGATCGCCGCGGCGCGGGTGCCGGTCGTCTCCGCCGTCGGCCATGAGATCGACTACACCCTGGCCGATTTTGCGGCGGATGTCCGCGCGCCGACTCCATCGGCAGCCGCGGAAGCGGTGGCTCCTGTCTTGAAAGAGTTGGTCAGGACGCTGACCAGTCACTCGGGTCGGCAAGAGGCGGCCATGCGGAGGTGTATCGAGCAGGCCCGCCATCGAGTAGTGGCCGTGCGTCGGGCCTTGTTTGATCCCACGTGGCAGCTTCAGCGGCACGCGCAATATCTCGATGAGTTGAGCCACCGGCTCAGCGGGGCGCTCATCGAATCTCTCCGGGACCTGACGCATGGGGTGACCGGGCTCCGGCACCGATTGAGTCTGGCCAATCCTCTGGGACGGCTGCGCGGCAGCGCGGTACTGGTTCCTCAGCTGCTCAAGCGCATGGAGCAAGGCATCTGTCGGATCCTGGCGTTGCGCCGTCAAGCTGTTCGCTCGCTTGCCGCGGCGTTGAACAGCCTCAGCCCGCTTGCCGTGCTGGCCCGGGGATACAGCATCCTCCAGACCGTCCCGGGTGGAGCGGTCGTGACTCAGACGGCTGACGTCAAGGCCGGAGACGAGGTGCGCGCGCAATTGGCCGATGGTCAATTGTTGTGTGGCGTGCGAGAGGTCCGCCCCGATTCCTAGCAGCTTGACGAGCCCTCGCCCCAGGCTATAATAAGCCAGTCGACTCAAATCGGAGAGTTCCGTGGCGCTGTTGAAATTCGAAGATGCCCTGGCGAGACTGGAGACGATTGTGTCGGAGCTGGAAAGGGGAGATCTCTCGCTCGACCAGTCGCTGAAGATCTTTGAAGAAGGCATCAAGCTATCGAAGACCTGCCTGAAGATGCTGGACGACGCCGAGCGGAAGGTGGAGATTCTGGTTCAGGACCAGGATGGGAAGAAGCGACTCCAGGCCTACACCCTCCAGAGTGAGGAGGCCGATGAATCGCTGCCGCCCGGGACCTGAATCGTTGCCGCTTCCGGTGGCGCCCTCACCCGGTTCCTTCCTCCTGATGGCTCCCCAATCTTCCGGGCGGGAACGCTTGGACCGCGCGCTGGTCGCCAGAGGCTTGGTCCCCAGCCGTGAGCAGGCGGGCCGCTTGATCATGGCCGGCGCGGTCAAGGTCAATGGCATCCCGGTCGACAAGCGAGACACGCTCGTGGCGCCGGATGCGACGATCGAGTTGACGGCATCGCCGCCCTATGTCAGCCGGGGCGGCTCCAAGCTGGCTGCCGCGCTGGAGGCGTTCGGCGTGAAACCCTCCGGATTCGTGGCATTGGATGTCGGGGCGTCCACGGGAGGCTTCACCGATTGCCTGCTCCAACGCGGGGCCCGCCGGGTGTACGCGGTGGATGTCGGGTACGGCCAACTGGATTGGCGCTTGCGAAAGGATCCACGCGTCCTGGTGCTGGAGCGCCAGAACATCCGGTACCTCGACCGAAGCGCGGTGCCGGAGCCTGTTGACCTTGCCGTCGTGGATGTCTCGTTTATCTCCCTGACGATCGTGCTGCCGAGCGTGCTCCCGTTCCTGGCCGACCCCGCGTGGGTCATTGCGCTGGTCAAGCCTCAATTCGAAGTGGGGCGAGGACAGGTCGGCCGCGGCGGGATCGTCCGGGACGACCGACAGCGACGGGCCGCGACCGACAAAGTCCTGGCCTGCGCGGGCCGGCTGGGTTTGACGAGCGTCGGGATACTCGATTCCCCCGTTCCCGGGCAAAAGGGCAACCGCGAAGTGCTGGTGGGGCTGCGCTGGTCCAAACCCTTGCACGCGAATTAAACGTGGACTCCTCATCGGCCGGCGCCGGAAGCATCCTGATCACGGGTGGCGCAGGCTTCATCGGATCGCACGTGATCGAATCGTTGCTGGCGCGGGGCGAGCGTGTCACCTGCGTCGACTCCTTCGATACCTTCTACGATCCGGCCATCAAGCGAGCAAATCTAGCGGCAGCGACGTTACACCAGAATTTTGTCCTGATCGAAGCCGATATCCGCGACCTCGAGCGTATGGAGGCGCTATGCGAGACGCACCAGGTCACGCGCATCTTTCATGCTGCGGCGCGGGCCGGGGTGAGACCGTCGCTCCGGGATCCGTTGCTCTACGCGGATGTGAACGTGCGGGGCACCCTGGTGCTGCTGGAG
Organism: uncultured Nitrospira sp.; assembly: GCA_964478915.1. Lineage (GTDB taxonomy): Bacteria > Nitrospirota > Nitrospiria > Nitrospirales > Nitrospiraceae > CAYJUM01. The sequence goes on along the minus strand of CAYZKG010000022.1, from coordinate 10,373 downwards.
GTGGCGCGGCGCCGGGCCGTGAGCAACTTCGTCTTTGCGTCGTCCTCGTCGGTATACGGCGGTGTGGAGCACGTGCCGTTCTCCGAAGACATGCCCCTGAACCGGCCGATCTCTCCCTATGCCGCCACCAAGCTGGCCGGTGAGCTCCTGTGCTCGACGTATCATCATCTCTATGGTTTTCCGGTGACGTGCCTGCGGTTCTTCACGGTGTACGGGCCGCGCCAACGCCCCGACATGGCGATTCATCGGTTCGTCCGGCTGACCGAGCAGGACGAGCCGGTTCCGATTTACGGCGACGGTACCGCACGGCGCGACTTCACGTATATCGACGACATCGTCCAGGGTGTGCTCGCGGCCCTGGACCGGCCGTTTCCGTTCGAAGTGTTCAATCTGGGCGAATCCGCCACGATCGAGCTCAAGGAACTGATCGGCCTGATCGAAGGCTGTCTGGGAAAGAGAGCCCGGCTGCAATGGCTGCCCCCTGAGCCCGGTGACATGCCGATCACCTATGCCGACATCAGCAAGGCCACTCGCCTGTTAGGATATCGCCCTCGGACACCGGTCAAGGAGGGGCTCCCGCGGTTCGTGGAGTGGTTTCGTACGGAGGGGCGGATTCGACCGTGAAGATTCTGGTTACCGGCGGCGCAGGGTTCATCGGGTCCCATCTCGTCGATCGCCTGCTCCAGGAAGGGTATGAAGTGTCGGTGATGGACAACCTGTCCACCGGCAAGCGCCGCAATGTGAACCGCGGAGCGCGGTTCTACAAGATGGACATTCAGAGCGCCTCACTGGAGCGGGTGTTCAGGAAGGAGCGCCCTTCGCTGGTCATGCACCTGGCGGCGCAGATGAATGTCCGCCTCTCGGTCGAGAATCCGGTGTTCGATGCCCAGGCGAATATCATCGGCACGCTGAACCTCCTGGAGCAAGCGGTGAAACATGGCACGCGGAAGATCGTCTTCGCCTCGTCCGGAGGCGCGGTGTACGGGGAACAGGAGGTGTTTCCGGCCCCGGAAACACACCCCACCCGGCCGCTGTCACCGTACGGCATCAGCAAGCTCACCGGCGATCAGTATCTCGAGTATTATCAGCGGGTCAGCGGGATCCAGTACGTCAGCCTGCGGTACGCGAATGTGTACGGGCCTCGTCAGGATCCGGACGGGGAAGCCGGCGTGGTGGCGATCTTCACTCAGAAGATGCTCCGCGGGGAGCGCCCGATCATCAACGGCAACGGCCGGCAGACACGGGACTTCCTCTTCGTGGAAGACGCCGTGGAAGCCAATCTGGCGGTGATGGGAAAAGAGGTTCAGGGGATCTATAACGTCGGGACCGGGCGCGAAACGTCCGTCAATGACCTCTTCCGAATGCTGGCCACCCTGACGAACGTCGGGTGTCAGGAGCTCCACGGGCCGGCCAAAAAAGGGGAGCAGGCCAGGAGCGTCGTGGACCCGACCAAATTACGCCAGCAACTGGGGTGGGAGCCCAGGGTGTCGCTTCAGGAAGGGCTGAAGCGGACGGTTGAATATTTCCGCGCCGAGCTCTCCTGAAGCTCGGCGATCACCGGTAGCGTGGTACCGAGGGGTCCACCTGTACCGACCATGCGTCGATCCCCCCCACCAGGTTCTTCACGTTGGTGAGCCCCTGTTGGAGCAAGAAACCGACGGCGTCGGCACTCCGCATGCCGTGATGGCAATGGGCCACGATCTCGGCGTTCCGGTCGAGCTTTTCCAGCGACTGCGGAAGCGTGCCTAAGGGAATCAGGACCGACCCTTCGATCTTGGCCATGGAATACTCCCAGGGCTCCCGGACGTCCAGGATGAAGATCTTGTCTCCCTTATCCAGCCGTTCCTTCAGCTCGCGCGGCGTGATCGTATAACTCATCAGACGACCTCCGAGCCAGGGTCGTATCTTAGACCACGGTTTCGAAGTCTGTCAACGAGCGCGGCCCCGACTGCAGTAGAAGCGATGCGGGTTTGACACCCTCCGGGGGCTGCACTACAATTTCCAGGCCGTTGTCATTCGTTCACGGGGAAGAGGATGCTCCAGCCCAGACAGAAAAGGCGGATGCTCGGGGAATTGCTGATGAGCGAGGGCCTGCTCACGCAGGCCCAACTCGATCAGGCGCTGGCCGAGCAGAAGCGGCAGGGTATTCGGCTCGGACAGATGCTGGACCGCCTTGGTCTCGTCTCCGAGAAGGACATCATCAGTGTCATCGGCAAGCAAATGGGCATCCCGTTCCTGCCGCTGGATCAGCCCAAAGTGGATGCCGAGCTCTTGACGCTGGTGCCCGAAGAAACGGCCAAGCAATACCAGGCCGTCCCTGTCTCCAGAACCGAGCGCTCGATCATGATCGCCATGGTCGATCCGCTGAACGTCTTTGCGCTGGACGACCTGGCCCGGCTGACCGGACTTGAGGTCCAGCCGGTGATCAGCACCGCTGCCGCTGTCGCCGGGGCCATCGATCGCTGGTACAGGCAGGCCGAGCCGGTCGCCGAGCCGGCCGCTCCCGCCTATGTGCCTCCCATGGACCGGCGGGCCGGAGATCGACGCACGGCAGGCGAACGCCGTGGCACCCAAGCGCAGTACGAGCCACAGTATGAAGCGTTGCCGGGTGCTGCTGCTGAGAAGAAAGCCGAGACGGGCCGGGCGTCCGACTCCGAAGACATGGGCTCGGTGGTCCGCCTGGTGGATATGATCATCTCCCAGGCGGTGCGGGACGGCGCCAGCGACGTTCATGTCGAACCGGACAATGATTGCTTCAAAGTCCGCTTCCGAGCCGACGGGATGCTCCGCGAGGTGATGAAGATCCCGCTCGACCAGCAGGCAGCCGTGACCTCTCGGGTCAAGATCATGGCCAGCCTCGATATCGCCGAGAAACGGGTCCCTCAGGACGGTCGGATCCAGGTGACCTTGGGGTCGAAGACGTTGGATCTTCGAGCATCCACCCTCCCGACGATCTACGGCGAGAAGATCGTGCTCCGCATCCTGGACAAGAACGCGGCGCTCCTGGATCTGGATCGCCTCGGATTCTCCGCGGAAGCCCTCAAGTGGATGAAAGCAATCGTGGCTCGGCCCCACGGGCTGTTGCTGGTCACCGGCCCCACCGGCAGCGGAAAATCCACTACGCTCTATGCTGCCCTGCAGGCCATCAATTTCCAGGAAAAGAACGTCGTCACGGTCGAGGATCCGGTCGAATACCAGATGAAGGGGATCAATCAGGTTCAGGTCAACGTGAAAGCCGGCCTGACGTTTGCGGGTGGACTGCGTTCGATCGTCCGGCAAGATCCCGACGTGATCATGGTGGGCGAGATCCGTGACCCCGAGACTGCCGGACTGGCCATCCAGGCGGCGTTGACCGGGCACCTGGTGATCTCCACGCTCCATACCAATGATGCGCCCGGCGCCGTGACTCGGCTCATGGACATGGGGATCGAGCCGTTTTTGATCGCTTCGTCGCTCCTTGGGGTGCTGGCCCAACGGCTGGTCCGGAAGATCTGCCAACAGTGCCGGCAGAATTATGCGCCGAGTCCGGATATCGTCGCGCAGTTAGGACTGTCTCAGAACGGCGAGATTACGCTCGTCCGTGGGGCCGGCTGCCAGGCCTGTCGCGGTGTGGGATACAAGGGACGCATGGCGATCTATGAGCACATGGTGGTCACGGACAAGGTTCGGGCGCAGATTATCTCGCGCGTCCCCTCGACCGTCATCCGGGGGGATTTGATCAAGGACGGCTTCATCGGGCTTCGGGAAGACGGGATCGCCAAAGCGGTGATGGGGCTCACGACAGTGGAGGAGGTTCTGCGGGTGTCGCAAGCAGTGGATGCGTGAGGACGACGGAGTTTGTCACTTATGCGCAAATTTTAGCAAGGTTTGCCACCAATAAAGACAAGTAACTAGTTGATAAATAAATAAGTTAATCAGAGAACGGAACTTGCTATCATGTTTGCCAGTATTCCACGGAGACGGCTCTGATGCCAGCGTTTCGGTATAAAGCCCGGGATCAAGCGGGAAGCTTGAAGACCGGCATCCTGCAGACCAATGGGAGAGAGGCGGCCATCCTGCAATTGGATGGCATGGGCTTCATCCCTATTCTCGTCGAAGAACAACGGGAACAGTTTAATTGGCAGGAGCTGCTCGACCGGTTCAGACCCATCAAGTCGGATGACCTGATCGTCTTGAGCCGGCAATTGGCCACGCTGGTGAATGCGGGTATCCCGCTGTTGCGTGGGATCGATGCGCTGGCTATGCAGACCGAGCACCCGCGGCTCCAGCGAGTCCTGGCCAGCATCCGCCATGACCTGGAAGCCGGGACGTCCTTGGCCGAGGCCTTCGCCCGGCATCCCGACGTGTTCGACGGTCTCTACGTGAGTCTCGTCCGCGCCGGCGAAGCAGCCGGCGTGCTCGATCAGATGCTGGAGCGGTTGGCCATCCTGGCCGAGCATGACGCCGACGTCAAAAGCAAGGTCAAGTCGGCGACGCGCTATCCGAAAATCGTCGTGGTGGCGGTACTCATCGCCTGCGTCGTCATGTTTACGTTCGTGCTCCCCAAGTTCATGACGATGTTCGCCACGCTGAAGTTGGAGCTTCCGCTGCCCACCCGCATCCTGATCGGGGCCAACGATCTGTTTCAGCAGTATTGGTGGTTGGGGGCGGCCATCGGAGTCGGGACAGTCGTGGCGGTGAAGCGGTATCTCCGGACGCCGGCCGGCGCCCTGTGGTGGGATACGGTCAAGCTGAAGCTCCCGGTCTTCGGCGCCATTTTCCTGAAGTCGGCGCTCTCGCGCTTTTCCCGGGTGTTTGGCACGCTGGTCCGAAGCGGTCTGCCGATCCTGGAAACCTTGGAGATCGTGGGCTCCACCGTGGGGAACCGGCGGATTGCTCAGGTCGTGACGGAGATCAGAAGCCGCGTGCAGTCCGGCCAAGGCATCGCCGAGACGATGAAGGAAACCAAGCTGTTTCCTCCGGTCCTGCTGCAACTGATCTCCACCGGCGAAGAAAGCGGCAAGCTCGAGGAGCTCCTGATCAAGGTGTCGCAGTATTACGACCGGGATGTGGATTTTTTGGTGCGCCGGTTGTCCGCCAGCCTGGAGCCTCTGCTGCTCCTGGTGGTCGGCGGCATCGTCCTGTTCCTGGCCCTGGCGATCTTCATGCCGTGGTGGAACATGGTCGGGGCCATCCGAGGCGGTTGAGTGTCACAATGGCCGGAACTGGCCAAACAGGGAGGAGGAGCTCATGAGAATCCTTAGGAGTCAGCGGGGCTTCACGCTGATCGAATTGGTGATGCTGATCGTGATTATCGGCATCCTGTCGGCGGTGGCGGTCCCGCGGTTTTTGAACCTGCAAACAGGAGCGAGGCAGGCGGCCGAAAAGGGCGTGGCGTCGTCCGTCAAAGGCGGCGTCGCCGTGTTCCGCTCCAACGCGCTGGTCATCTCGACCCAGGCAGGCGCGGCGAACGCGTGCGGACCAGGCGGGCAGGCCAACACGACGGTGCTGTGCTATCCGGTCACGCTGGATGGCTTGGCGAACGCCGCGACGAACTTGCTGTTCCAGAACGTGCTGGACCAGCAGGGGCTGAAGACCAGCGATGGATGGACGAAGACCTCGGGAGCCGCGGCGATCGGCGGGACGGAGACGTGGAACGCGCCGGTCATCACGGCGCCGGCCGATACGTGGACGTATAACAACACGGCGATCGGGGGCGGTACGCCGGTGCCGGAGGGCACACTGAGGTGCACCGCCGGAGGCAGTTGCGCGTTGATGTAGTCGTTGTACTTGACGGCGAACATCCTGCAGCAAACCAGATGGTGGCAGGCTGCCAAACTGTGGCGGCCTGCCACATGCGAAGAGGCACGATGATCCGGTCCGACCACGGCTTCACGTTGCTGGAGCTGGTCATGGTCATCGTGATCCTGGGCATCATCGGCGTCTTTGCCGTCCCGCGTCTGTTCAACCTCGCCACCGCCGCCCCCCGGGAAGCCACAAAAAATGAGATGCTCGCCCTGAAGCGCGGCATCAGCGGGGACACCAACCTCGCCTCCGCCGGTACCTTCCAGATGCGCGGGTATCTCATTGACTGTGGAGCGGTGCCGACGGCGCTCTCGAACCTGGTCACGCGGCCGAATTCCTGTCCGGCCTGGAATGCCTTTCTCAAGACCGGCTGGAATGGCCCCTATATTGACGCGAATGTCGGGGACTACACGCGGGACGCCTGGGGAAATCTTTATACGTTGGACGGTCCCAACCGGATTTTGGTCAGCAATGGGCCGGACGGCGCCAAGCAGACAACCGGAGCGACATGCGGCGGTGATGACATCTGCATGCTGTTCTAGTGTCGCCCCCTCACCTCCCCCTCTCCCCCTCGCAGGGGGAGAGGACCAAGGTGAGGGGGGAATAGTTGATCGTGAGACGGATGCTGAATGCTGAATTAGGACAGGGCGGCTTTTCCCTCGTCGAGCTGGTCATGGTGATCGTGATCCTGGCGGTCCTGGCCACGATCGCGGTGGGGGTGCTGACCAGCACGGTGGATACGGCGCGGTTCGATGCCACCACGGCGGAGATGGTGGCGCTTGAGAAAGCCATCGTCGGCGACGACACCCTGCAACAAAACGGCCTACGGACGGCTTTCGGGTATGTGGGGGACATCGGGGGACTGCCCTCGTCGCTGGACCGCCTAGTCACGCAGGCCGGCGAAGCGACCTGGGCGGCCGGTCCGGTGACCGGCCAGTACATGGGGTGGCACGGGCCGTACATCGGCAGCACGTTTACGCAGAACCCCAACGACTACAAGACCGATGCCTGCGGGAATACGTACTCGTGGACGCAGGCCACCGGCGTGCTGACGACGACGTGTGGCGGTCAGGCGATCACGCGGAATGTCCTCGCGAAGTTTCGGGGCGATGTCACCGGGGTGGTCAGCGGAGCGGGCGGCGCCCCCATCAATGCTGCCACGGTCCGGGTCTATTATCCCAGCAACGGGTCTGAGTCGAACGCCTCCGCAACCACCAACGCCACCGGCAGCTATACCATCACGAACGTCCCGATCGGGAAACACAAGATCCGGGTGGAGTTCGGCGGGACCAACTATCCGTTCCAGGACGCGGTCGTGGTTCCGGGGGCGGGGACGACGAACGTCGTCAATCTCAGCATCACGGCCGATACATTTATTCCATGTCAACCGACCGTCGTGACGGCGACTCGGGGGAGCCTGAGCAGCATCGCCGTGAGCTGGACTGCCCCGACCACCAATACGCCGGGCGGAGCCGTGGTGTGTCCGCCGAACGGCACGGCGCTGACGGACCTGGATGGGTACAACGTCTCCCGCAGCACGAACAACACGACCTATACCCTGGTCAGCTCCCAAGGCCCCACCACCGGCTATACCGACAGTTCGTTGCCGCCGGCCCAGACGTTCTACTACCGCGTCAACAGCCGCGATGGCTCCGGGAATCTGAGCGCCAACGGGACCGGCGCGACCTATTACACGACCGTGAATCCGATCGGTCAGACCGGTACGGCGGCCACGTTCACGGCGGGTGTCGGCGGCGGATGCCCACTTGGCACGCTCTCGCGTATCGACCTGACGATCAGTAACAACGCCGTAGCCGGCGGCAATGGGGCCAATATTACCGTCTCCACGGCGGTGGTGAGCTGGACCGGGATAGGGGGAAGCTTGCTGGCCATCCAATCTCCCGCCGGGACCACGATCTGGTCCGGTACCGCCGGAAACGGCGCTACGGTGACCTTGACCTCACCATTCACGATTAACGCCGCCACCAATCGAACCATGCGCCTCTGTTTCAGTGCAGGACTCACGAGCGTCGCCGCGAACGGTCCATCGGTCCAGCTCAACACCGTGGACGGTCGCTTCAACCTGTACTGACCTCTCACGCAGACTTCCTTACTTCCGCTGTACTACAAGCGCGAAAAAGTATAATATTTCCGCGATAGTCTGTAGAATCAGGTCCGATGCCACTGTTGGACACCATTCAAGCGCTGGTCGGAACGGGTCGACGGAGGAAAGCCCTCTTGGGCGTCGACATCGGCACCACCGCCATCCGGGCTGTCCAGTTGGCGCCGTCCGGGAAGGGCTGGGACGTGGTGGCCGCCGGATACACCGCCCGGGCGGTCATCGCCTCTGGCGCTGTGCCCGATGGGTTAGGCCGCGATGGGGACCCGCTGTTGCGGGACCGGCGCTTTCGCGGTCGCGCCAGCGCCGTGAACCTGTACGTGACGCCGCCGATCATCCGGTACGTCGAGCTCCCGCCGATGCCCGAGGAAGAGCTGACGGAGGCGGTCCGCTGGCAGGCCAAGAAGCTGGTTCAGCTTCCAATCGAGCAAATGGTGCTGGACTATCTCCGAGTGGGGGAAGTGGAAGGAGACGGCGGCCCGCGGATCGGCGTCCTTGTGGTCATGGCTGACCGATCGGCAGTTCGGGCTCAATGCCAATCGCTGATGAAGTCAGGCTTGAAGGTTTCGGCGGTGGATGTCACCCCCTTGGCCCTGTTGAATGCCGTGAAGCTCACCCATCCCGAAGCCGCAGGCTCGATCGCCTTTGCGGAGATCGGCGCCGCCAAGACCGAGATGAACGTGGCCGTGAATGGGGTCCTGCGCTTCACCAGAACCACGCCGCTCGGTGGAAAGGAGATCACGGCCGCGATCGAACGGGTCTGTCAGGTCTCCGGTGAGGAAGCGGAAGATTTGAAATGCCATGTCGATCTCCGTGAAGTCGAAGCGCAGGGCTCCCAGTCGGCCGGCGCGACACCCCGCGTGCAGGACGTCGTCAAACAGGAGGTGGACCGCTGCCTTTTGGAGATCCAGCGCTCGCTCGATTACTGCCGCAGCCAGTTCCGGGATCATCCCGTCACGAAGCTGGTGCTCATGGGAGGCACGCCGCTCATGACCGGATTTGCCGAGTATGCCTCGGCCTACTTCGAGGTGCCGGTCGTGCTCGACGACCCCTTCTCGCGGCTGAATTGCGGCGCGAACGTGACGGATCGCCTTCGCCTCATGGCGTCGCGGTTCTCCACGAGCGTCGGATTGGCGCTCAGGACAGGATGAAACAGCGCATCAATTTGCTGACCGAGGACCTGTTCTACGAGCCCGGGGTCATTCCTCCCCGCGTTCAGGCCCAATATCTCTCCATCCCGTTCCTCATGCTGGTCTTTCTGGGCCTGTACGGGTGGAACCTGACGCAGGCATCGACGCTCAATAACGAGATTTCGGCCTTGCAGGCCAGCAAGGCGCAGCTCTCCCAAGAGATAGATGCCATCAGTCGGCAGCTCACCGACGCCATGGAGCAGGAGCGGCGGACCCTGGAGGCCCAACTGGCGAAGAGCAAGCGGATGCAGGAGCTGGAGGCGAAACGCATCCGGTGGTCGCGGGTGTTTCGGGAGATCAGCCTGCTCGTGCCGGAGGGGGTCGTTCTCTCTTCGGTGAGCAATGAGCCGGGGGACGCGACACCCGCCCCGTCGCCGTCCCCGGCGGCGCCGGAGCAGGACCACAGCGCCGCCCATCGGACGCTGCATATCAAGGGTACGGCGGTGTCCCATGAAGCGGTCACGGTGTTCCTCTCGGCATTGGAGCGATCCGAAATGTTCAGCCATCCGCACCTGTCCCATGCGCAGCGGACCGGCTCGGCGGAGAAAGGCAGCGTGGCATTCGAGATGGTCGGCAAGCTTAAAGGCGCAGCGTGAATCTCAATCAACTCATCGAATACCTCCAGAAGCGGCCACCGCGCGAGCAGAAAATCCTGGCAGGGACCGGCTTGGCGGCCCTGTTCTATATCATCGTCTCGATGTGGCTGCCGGAGTATCAGCTCGCTTCGACGCGTCAGGTCGAACGGGACAAGCTGCAGCAGGAGCTCGTGGCCTTGCAGGCGACGTTGGATCGGCTGCGGCCGAGCACCGCCGCGCATCCGATAGCTGCCGCCGATTCGGCCGGCGCATCGGCCGCCCTGCAGCCGACCGACAGCCGCATCTCACCGGTCCTCGAAGAGATGGCCAGGGTCGCCCGAGCGACCGATGTCGAGGTGACGACCGTCCGGCCGCAGACCGTCACGGATCATGAGGACTATCTGGCCATGGCCATCCACCTGGAACTGAAAGCCGGATTCCGTGAGCTGGCGGACTATCTCAGGATGCTGGAGGAGTTGCCGCGCTTGACGGAAGTGCGTTCCTTCAAGCTCCAAGCGGATCCGGCGGCCGGCCCGATGGTGACGGCTGAGCTGGAGGCGCTCTCCTACGTCCCCAAACCCGGGATCAAGTTATGAGAGCAATAGTGTTCATGCTTGCCTTGCTCTGGTCCGTCGCGCCGACCTACGCGATCGAAGGGCTGTCCGACCTGAACGTGGACTGGCTCAAGAACCGAGCGGAGAAGGA
>CAYZKG010000021.1:0-26755 GCA_964478915.1 uncultured Nitrospira sp. | reverse complement strand
CTGTTCGCGCTCCTGCTCTCCTCGTTCTTTGTGCTCCCCAAGCAGAGCCGCGGCTTCCTGCATACACTGGCGACACCCCTGGGGCAGGTGTTGGCCCTGCCGGTCGAGGGATTGGCTGCGCTGGACCGCAGCGTGCGAGACGTGTGGGAAGGGCATCTCGCGTTGCGGAAGGTCCATGAAGAAAACCGCCGGCTGCGTCAGGAGATCCGCGCGCTACGGGCCCAAAATGCCGAGCTCCGCGAACTGGCCAGCGCGAGTGAGCGGCTGGCGGCCTTGCTCGAGTTCAGGGAACACCAATACCCGCAAACCGTTGTGGCGAAGGTCATCGGGCGGGATACGACGAACTGGTACCGGGCGGTGGTCCTGGACAAGGGGACGCGCGATGGCGTCCGGGAGGAAATGGGTGTGATCGCCCCCACGGGGGTGGTCGGGCGCGTGGTCAAGACCACGGCCTCGTCCTCCATGGTGCTGCTTTTGACCGACCCCAGCAACGCGATCACTGCGCTGATCCAGCGCACCAGGGATGAGGGCATCGTGGAAGGAACGGCACAAGGTCTCGCCCGCATCAAATACGTGCCGCTGCTGTCCACCGTACGGGTCGGTGACCGCGTCGTCACGTCGGGCTTGACGGGCGGCTTTCCGAAAGGTCTCCCCATTGGGGCGATCACGCGCATCGATAAGGCGGAAGGCGATCTCTTCCAATCGGCTGAAATCGCTCCGGAGGTGGATTTTTCCAGGTTGGAAGAAGTCTTGGTCATCACGTCGTCCAGCGAGTCTCCGACTCCCCTGACCCCGGCCGACCCGTCGAGCGAGAAGAGATCATGAAGCCGCTGCTCTACGCGCTCCTGCTGGTCGGCCTCGTCCCGCTCCAGGCGACGTGGCTCCAGTACGTCGCCGTCGCAGGAGTTCGACCGGACCTGTGTCTCATCGCGGTGAGCCTGACCGGATTGCTGGCGGGAGAGGTGGAAGGGATGTTGCTGGGTCTGGCGCTCGGGTTCGTGCAGGATCTGTTTTCGGCCGGTGAGCCGGGGCTGAATCTCATCACGAAGGGGGCGATCGGTCTCCTGGCTGGGCTGGCCGGCAAACGCCTCGGCAGTTCCAGGCTCGGCTCCGTGCTCATTGTCATGCTTTTCCTGTCATTGCTGTCGGGGTTGATGTTTCTGAGCGTGAGTCGTGCCGACCACGGCCTGGGCGAGATGTTCCATGCCATCGGCTCGGTGCTGCTGCCTCAGACTGCCTTCGATCTGACCGTGGCCGCTGCGCTTTTCTGGCTGCTGGCCCGCCGGGTTCGGCCTGACAGCATCTTCGGTGAAACAGGCGCGTTCGGCGGACTGCGGTAGGGAAGAACCCTGGGAAAATCGTGAATCCGCTGTCGTCCACAAGCAGCACTCAGCATGAAGATCTCCGCGAGATTCACAAGCGGATGACCTTCTTCAAGATCGGACTGCTGTTGGTCATTATTCTGCTCGGCCTCCGCGTCTGGTACCTCCAGATCAAGGAGGGGGACTACTATCGGGACCTGTCCGAAAATAACCGGATACGGCCGGTGGCTTTGGAACCGGCTCGCGGGTTGATCTATGACCGAAACGGGCTTCTGCTGGCCAACAACGTCCCGACGTTCAACCTGTACGTCACGCTGGAGGACGTCCGCGATCGAACAGCGCTGATCCAGAGACTCGCGGCGCTGAGCGGTCTCGACGAGGCCAGGCTTCAGAAAAAGTTGCTCGGCCGAGCCGGCCGAGTCAAAGTCAAGCACGGTCTGACTCTCAGAGAGGCGGCGATCATCGAAGCCCACCGGCTTGATTTGCCGGGTGTGGTGATCCAGCCGGAGTCTCAACGCAACTATCCGGCCGGCTCTGTCGCCGCACATGTGATCGGGTACGTCGGGGAAGTGTCGGAAGCGCAGCTTGCCACAGAGGAATTTGCCGACCTCCGGCAGGGGAACGTCGTCGGTCAATACGGCATCGAAAATACCTACGATCGGTTTATCCATGGCCGTGAAGGGCAGAAGCTCGTCGAAGTGGATGCCGTGGGGCGGGAGAAGCGAACCGTATCGGTACGGCAACCTGAGGCAGGAAATGACCTGTACTTGACGATCGATCTGCGCCTTCAGGAAGTGGCCGAGAGCTTGTTGGGCGGAGAGGCGGGCGCCATCGTCGCGATCGACCCGACGTCCGGTGAAGTGCTTGCGCTGGCGAGCCGTCCGACGTTCGACCCCAATACCCTGTCCCACGATCTGACGCCGCGGCAGTGGGCCCAAATCGTCCAAGACGAAGGCAGCCCGTTGACGAATCGAGCGACCCAAGGCCAGTATCCGCCCGGTTCGACGTTCAAGATCGTGCTGGCAGCGGCCGCCCTCGAAACGAACACCCTGAGTCCATACACCAGGATTGCCTGCGGTGGCGGCTACCAATTCGGACGCCGCCTGTACCGGGACTGGAAGAAGGGCGGGCACGGGGTGCTGGATGTGACCAGGGCGCTCATCGACTCGTGCGATGTGTTCTTTTACACCGTGGGACAACGATTGGGAATCGACACGATTGCCTCGTATGCCGACGAATTCGGTCTGGGACGCCCGACCGGCATTGAACTGCCTTCGGAGCGTGCCGGCATTGTCCCGTCCGAGGCGTGGAAGCAAAAGAGCCGAGGGGTACCCTGGTTGCCCGGAGAGACTATCTCTGCTTCGATCGGCCAGGGCTACGTGACGGTGACGCCGATGCAGATGGCGCACTTGATCGCGACGGTGGCCAACGGCGGCGTGTCGTTCCGGCCCCATGTGGTCCGGGCCATCGCCGAGCGTGCCACGGGCCGGACGCAGGAATTCCCGCGTGTCCCCGATAGCCGGCTTCCGGTCAAACCGGAAACCCTCCAGCTGATTCGCCATGCGCTGGAAGGGGTGGTCACCCAGGGGACGGCCCGGCGTGCGCACTCCTCTCTGGTGAGCATCGCCGGAAAGACAGGAACTGCTCAGATGATTTCGCTCAGGCCCGGGCATGAAAACGAACCGGTACCCAAGAAGCTGCGCGACCATGCCTGGTTTGTGTCCTATGCCCCGGTAGATGCGCCGCGTATCGCCGTTGCCGTCCTGGTCGAGCATATGGGGCACGGCGGATCGGCTGCCGCGCCGCTCGCCAAAGAGATGATCGAGGCGTTCATGAGGCTCAGCCCACGTGAGCCATTGACTGCCGACGACAGGACCCGCGCCGGCGCCACGGTGGCCATGCGGGATGTTCATGATTGATCGCATGACAGACACCCGGGCTCTCGATAGCTTCGAGTGGCGGTTTTTGGCGGTGATGGTCGCTATCCTCTTGCTGGGGGTGCTGTCCATTTACAGCGTGACGCGCGACCAAGCGGGTCCCGGTTTGCCGTTGTACGTGAAACAGCTCATGTGGATCGGAATCGGGGCCCTGGCCTTTGCCGGCATGATGGCCTTCGATTATCACAAGATCTGCCGGTTCTCATACGGCTTGTACGGGATCGTGATCGTGTTGCTGGCGATTGTGTTGATTGCCGGAAAGACGAGCCGGGGAGCCCAGCGCTGGATCCAGATCGGGTCAGTTGCGTTCCAGCCGTCGGAATTCGCCAAGCTCGTGCTGATTCTGGTGCTGGCCAGCTACTATGCGAATCAGCCGCGCGAGGGCTGGCTCCAGCGCGTGGTGCTGCCGGCGCTTGTGGTGGCCCCCGGTCTGCTCTTGATCCTCAAACAGCCGGATCTCGGAACCGGCCTCATCGTGCTGGCGATCTATACGGCCATGCTCCTGATCGTCGGTGTGCGGTCCAAAGCCCTCGGGCTCCTGTTCCTCTTCTCGCTCATGCTGTTCCCGTTCATGTGGGAAGGCGTCTGGGGATCGCTTCACGATTACCAGCGTGAGCGGATCCTGACTTTTGCCGATCCGGCTTATGATCCGGCCGGGAAGGGGTATCATGGCCTGCAGTCCCGCATTGCGATTGGCTCCGGGGAGTTGCTCGGCAAAGGATTGCACGGCGGCACGCAAAGTCAACTGAAGTTTCTGCCGGAAGGGCACACGGACTTCGTTTTTTCGGTGTTCGCGGAAGAGTGGGGATTCATCGGCGCGTTGGGTCTCCTGGCGCTGTTCCTGGCCCTGGTCATGTTGGCTCTGGAGATCGCCATGAAGGCCAAGGACGCTCTGGGTGCTCTTCTGGCAACCGGCATCATCGCGATGATCGGATTCTGCGTCGTGGTGAACATCGGCATGACCACCGGCATGCTGCCCATAGTGGGCATCCCGCTGCCGCTGATGAGTTATGGCGGCACGGCGACCGTGACGACGATGGCGGCGCTCGGACTGTTGTTGAACATCAAACGACGTCGCCTCACGCTGTTTTACTGATAAATTCGGCCCGAGGCGTGCGGCTATAGGCAACAGGGTCCTATTGCCCCTCGCCCCGTGCCCCTCGCCTTGCTGTTGAAGGAGAAGCTATGGGGTTGGAAATTGCGATCAATGTCACTCGGGAAGAGACCCGGGTGGCGGTATTGGACAACAAAGTGGTCACGGAACTCTATGTTGACCGGGCCAAGAGCAAGGACTTCGTCGGCAATATCTACAAAGCCAAGGTCGTGAAAGTCTTGCCCGGCATGCAGGCGGCGTTCATGGATATTGGGATGGACCGCGCCGCATTCATGCACGTCTCGGATCTGTGCATCGAGGCCGAGCCGGGCGACACGCTCGTGGACAGCGAAGAGGACGACAAAGGTCCTGAGCTACCCAGGCCGCGTCGGCAGACGACACGCCCGATCGAGCAACTGCTTCACATGGGGCAGGAGCTGATGGTCCAGATCTCCAAGGGCCCCATCGGCACCAAAGGGCCTCGGGTCACCTCGTATGTCTCACTGCCGGGTCGTTACCTGGTGTACATGCCCAATGTGGACCATGTCGGCGTCTCTCGGCGAATCGCCAAAGACGAAGAGCGGGCCCGTCTGAAGGAGATGATGAAACGGCTGCGCAAGCCGGGAGGCGGCTACATCGTTCGAACGGTGAGCGAGGGTGTCAAGGAAGAGGAGCTCCGCTCGGACGTCGAGTTCCTGAACGTCCTCTGGCAGGAGGTCCTTAAGAAGCGCGACCAGCAGACAGCTCCGAGCCTGCTGCACAGCGATCTCAGCCTGACCTTTCGGGTGGTGCGCGACCTGTTTACCAAGAAGGTGGACCGCCTGATCATCGACTCGAAGCAGGAATTCGAGGCCGTCAAAAATTTCGTTCACCGCTTCCTGCCGGAACAGACTTCCCGGGTTCACTATTATGACAAAGAGGAAGGGCTGTTTGATTACCTGGAAATCGAGATGGAGATCGCCCGGGCGCTCAGCCGGAAGGTCTGGTTGAAGTCGGGCGGCCACATCGTGGTGGACCACACCGAGGCCATGACGGTGATCGACGTGAATACAGGGCGCTACGTCGGGAAGCGCGACCCGGAAGAGACGATCCTGAAAAACAATCTCGAGGCGGTCAAAGAGATTTCCCATCAGATCAAGGTCCGCGGCATCGGCGGGATCATCATCATAGATTTCATCGACATGGAGCGGGAAAAGAATCGCGAGAGAGTGTACCAGGCTCTCGTGGATGCGATGGCCAGCGACAAAGCCCGCACCAGGATTTCCCGTATCTCGGACCTGGGCCTGATCGAAATCTCCCGCGAACGGGTCCGGGAAGACTTGCTGCGGACGCTGTCCGAACCGTGTCATTACTGCGAAGGGCGCGGCTATACGAAGTCCCCCACGACGGTGGCCTACGACATTTTCAGGGAGATCCGGCGCATCGGCAGCTCGCCGGACGAGCAGAACATCGTCGTCGGAGTGCATCCCGGCGTTGCTGACGTGCTGCTGGAGGAAGAGTATCAGGAGATTGAAGATCTCGAGCGGCAGTACAACAAAAAAATCATTGTCAAGCCAGACCTGACGCTTCATCTGGAGCAATATGACCTCGTCGTGCTGTGATGGCGGGCCAGACCGGAGCGTTGCGTATCGGGGCAAGAGACAGGCCGACGGTGAAGGCACATCCCGCACGGACGTGGTTGGCCCTACGGGCCGTTCCGGGCCTGGGCGATGCAGGCGTGCGACGACTCGTTGAAGTGTTTGGCTCTCCACAGGCGGCGCAGTCGGCCTCGACGGAGGAGTTGGTCGCGCGCGCGGGCATTCCGTCCCCCGTGGCCGAGGCCGTCCGGCGAGGGCCGGCGGCGGAAACCAGCCGGGAGATTGATCGTGAATTGGCCCAAATTGACCGTCTGCGGTTGTCGCTCGTGACCTACCTCGATCCCTTGTATCCCCCTCGGCTGAAAGCCATTCATGATCCGCCGCCGGTGCTCTACATGAGTGGTTGCCTGCGGTCCGAGGATCACCATGCTGTTGCCGTCGTCGGCTCCCGACATCCCACCCCGGGCGGTCGGGTGTTCACCGAGCAGCTCTGCCGGGGCCTGGCGACGGCAGGATTGACCGTGGTCAGCGGTCTGGCTCGCGGCATTGATGCCGCGGCCCATCGAGGGGCTCTTTCCGCCCCGGGCCGGACCGTGGCGGTCCTGGGCTGCGGGCTGGATCAGACGTACCCGCCGGAACATGCCGGCCTCCGGAGAGAGATCGAATCCAGCGGCGCGGTCTTGTCCGAATTGCCGCTCGGAGCGCCTCCGCATGGCTCCCACTTTCCCCGGCGCAATCGGATCATCAGCGGGATGTGTTTAGGGGTGGTGGTCACTGAAGCCGGCATTCCGAGCGGCTCGCTCATCACCGCGCGTCTGGCACTCGAGCAGGGTCGCGAGGTCTTTGCCGTCCCGGGGTCTGTCAAGGCCGAGACGAGTCGTGGCCCCCACGGGCTGATCAAACAGGGCGCGAAGTTGGTGGAACGCGTGGAGGACATCATCGAAGAGCTGCTTCCGCAGCTTGACGCACCGTTCCGCGAGCGCCTGCAGAGCCGGCCTCTCCATCCGGCTGTGAGCAAGACGCCGCTCTCCGAGGGGGAAGCGGCGGTCTACGCCTTGCTGGCCTACGACGCGATCCATATCGACGATCTCATTATGCGAAGCGGGCTCTCCCCGGGCGACGTGACGGGGTTGCTGCTGTCCATGGAGCTGAAGGGAGTCGTCCGTCAGTTGCCAGGTCATTCGTACATTCGGATATAATGTTGACACGATCGAATCATCGGTATCATGCTGCAGTCGGTACAAGACCGCACGGAATTCATCAGGAGAAGCAATGGCCAAATCCTTAATTATCGTTGAATCGCCCACAAAAGCCCGGACCCTCACCAAATATCTTGGACGGGGCTATACCGTCCTGGCCTCGGTCGGACACGTCAAGGACCTCCCGGAAAGCAAGCTCGGCGTGGATGTGGACCGGAATTTCAGCCCCCAGTACGTCGTGATCCGCCGCAAGGAACGCAATCAGGCCAAGATCCTGGCCGAGATCAAGAAAAAGGCCAAGGAGGCCGACAAGGTGTTCCTGGCGACCGATCCGGATCGGGAAGGCGAGATGATTGCCTGGCACATTGCCGAGGAACTGAACGGCAAGGGGAAGCGGAGGCCGGTCTATCGGGTCCTGTTCAACGAGATCACCGAAGGCGCCATCAAGCGGGCGTTACAGTCGCCCGGCCAGATCGACATCAAAAAAGTCAATGCCCAACAGGCCCGTCGCGTGCTGGACCGGATCGTCGGGTATAAGTTGAGCCCGTTGCTCTGGGAGAAGGTCCGTCGCGGGCTGAGCGCCGGACGGGTTCAGACCGTGGCGGTGCGGCTGATCTGTGAGCGCGAGGCCGAGCGGGACGCGTTCCGTCCCACCGAGTATTGGACGATCACCGGCGCATTTCAAGGCGCGACCCCCCCGCCGTTCGAAGCACGGCTCTACGAAATCGACGGACGGGAAGCCTCGGTCCGGAACCGAGAGGAGGCCGATCGCCTCCTGGAGGCCCTGCGAGGCGCCTCCTTCAGCGTGGCCGCCATCGAAACAAAAGAGCGGCGACGTCATCCGCTTGCTCCGTTCATTACCAGCCGCTTGCAGCAGGAAGCTGCGCGGAAGCTGCGGTTCACCCCAAAAAAGACCATGACTCTCGCTCAGCAACTCTACGAAGGAGTCGAGATCGGAAAGGAAGGGCCGGTCGGTCTGATCACGTACATGCGGACGGATTCCACCCGGATCGCCGCCGATGCGCAGGGGGAGGCCAGGGAATTCATCCGGGAGCGGTTCGGCGCCGATTACCTTCCGGAGAGACCGAACATTTACAAGACCCAGAAAGCTGCGCAGGAGGCGCACGAGGCCATCAGGCCCACCTCGGTGGCCCGGGACCCGGAACGGCTCAAGCCGTTTCTGCAGCGGGAGCAGTATCTCCTGTACAAGTTGATCTGGAACCGCTTCGTCTCTTCACAGATGACTGCCGCCCTGCTGGAGGTGACCCGCGTGGACATCGCCGCCAACGGCTCCCGCTTCCGGGCCAATGGCACGGTGGTGAAATTTCCCGGGTACACGATTTTGTACACGGAAGGCACGGACGGGGCCGGCCAGGCCGGGGCGGCGTCTGCGCCAGAGCAGGAGGATCAGGCAGCCGAGGATGAAACACGGCAACTGCCGGCGCTCTCCGTCGGGGAGCGCTTGGCCGTGGTGGAGCGGGAGGGACAAGGCCTTGTCTCCAAGCAACATTTTACGCAGCCGCCACCTCGTTACAACGAAGCGATGCTGATCAAGGAGCTCGAAGAACGAGGGATCGGCCGCCCCTCCACCTATGCCTCCATTATCTCCACGATTCAGGAGCGCCATTACGTGGAGAAGGAAGAGGGGCGGTTCAAGCCGACCGAGCTCGGCTGCATGGTGAACGAGCGACTGGTCAGCCACTTCCCCGACGTCTTCGACCTGGAGTTCACCGCTCGGATGGAGCAGGAGCTGGATGAGATCGAAGAAGGCGAGAAGGACTGGGTCTCGACCGTGAGGGAATTCTACGACCCTTTCATGAAGGACCTGGGAACCGCCGAAGATAAAATGGAGGGGCTGAAGGGCAAGGAAGAGCCCACCGACATCCCCTGTGAAAAGTGCGGCCGCTTGATGGTGATCAAGTGGGGCCGGCACGGTCACTTCCTGGCCTGTCCCGGCTACCCCGAGTGCAAGAACACCAAAGAATTCACCCGGAATGAGGCAGGGGATATCCAGATCGTGGAAAGGCAGCTCGAGACGACCGACGAGAAGTGCGAAAAATGCGGCAATCCCATGGTCATCAAGCGCGGTCGGTTCGGGAAGTTTCTGGCCTGCTCGGATTATCCCGCCTGCAAGACCACCAAGCCGCTGTCGCTGGGCGTGAAATGTCCCGAGCCCGGCTGCGGGGGCGACCTTGTCCAGAAGCGAAGCCGCAAAGGCCGTGCCTTTTATGCCTGCAGCCGGTACCCGGAATGCAAGTTTGCACTCTGGGACCGGCCCGTCAATAAGCCGTGCCCGAGTTGCAAGGCTCCTTTTCTTGTGGAAAAAGTCAGCAAACAGGCCGGGACGACTCAGCACTGCCCCCAATGCAGCTACAAGCAAGCCGGCTGAAGTCCTTCCCCTTGCCCTCGCTCACCCCCTAGCACGCTTCCCTTTACGGTAAAAAGCGCTGAAGTGAGAGGCGCCTTCCGTCTGGTGAGAGAAGCCATCACGCACTGCGCGAAGGTCGGAGATTACACGACGCGGCACAAGCTGGAGGATATGGTCAAGGAGGAAGAGGAGCACATCAATTGGATCGAGACCCAGCTCGACACGATTAAGCAGGTCGGGCTGGAGAACTATTTGAGCGAGCAGATCAAGAAGGAATCATCGTAGAGCCGACGTGTCTGGACGTTTGACGAGTCGGTCATCCGTCCATGATCACGACGTGTTTCATCGGGCGCAGAGGGGACAAGACGAAGGCACGGCGACCCAGCGGCCGTCCTGCTGAGCATCATCGCCAAGGAACAGCGGCTCTGCTTGCGCCAGGTACACATATCGATCCTGGTCATACTCCACGATGAAGACCCATTCACCATCGTTGCGGGCTTGCGCAGTGAGGTCGGCCACTGGCAGGCTGGTCCACCCCGACCAAGTAATCTGATGCAAGGTAACGTGATCCGGGACGCCGTCTCCGTTCCGGTCATACTGGACCTCAATCAACCCGTTCGGCAGCACATCCCAGTCAACCGGTTCGGCTGATTCCTCGGCTGTGACCATGCCTACAGAACAGACAACCACGAGAAGGCACATCGCCAACACCCGTGAGCACGCTAGGATCTTCTTTATCAATTGTTTCACTGTGTCTCTCCTATGGCAAGTCGCTAGGGTTCATGGCGGACACGGACTCGATGATCAACACCACCACATTCCACAGGAACCAGCCGATGATGCTCAGGGCGACTATGCCGAGCGAGACAGCAACGCTAATGAGGACAATAAGTTCTCCTTCCAACGCGTGAGAACGTCGTGTATTCATAGGTGATCTCCAATGTGGCGACTAAGGAAGGCCCTTTGCGCCTTGACCATCACAGGGCCTCTGTCGCTCCTTCAGGTCGGCGGCCGATTGGTCGATGATCAACGCTGCTCCCGTGATGGCATAGGCGCAGCTTGCGCAGGCCCAAAAGGCGCCGGTTGACACCAGACTGTGCTGCTGACACCGAGGGCACTCCCGAATTTTCATAAATGACCCCTTAAAAGGATTCGCCCATCGCTTCGAATCACTCTCCCCATGTGACGCTCCTTTTTTTCGATAAGCCATCCAACCCATCTTGTTGAGAAGAGGAGGGCGGGGGGCCCGGAGGAACAGAGGCGCCCCGCCCGGGGCAGGGGGCACGGCCCGCCCCAACGCAGTCGATGCTTTCAGCGCCGGGCCCGCTGGCGACCGAGTCAAAAAGTGCCGGCGCCAGTTGAACGAATTGCGCAACCAAGAATGGGTCGAGCTGTGAGCCGGCGACGACCTGAAGGAGGCGAAGCGCCGACTCCACGTCATGGGACGGACGGTACGGCTGCTCTGAGGTCAGCGCGTCAAAGGTATCCGCTACGGCCAGAATCCGGGATCCCAGCGGGATGAAGTTCCCTCTGAGCCCGTATGGGTAGCCGTAGCCGTCCCAGCGCTCATGGTGATGGGCGATCAGGATGGCCGGGATGCGGAGGAACGAAAACGGCTTGAGCAACTCCGCGCCGGCCCGTGGATGGGACTGAACCAGCGCATATTCGTCGGCCGTGAGAGGGCCGTCTTTGTTCAGAAGCTCACCGGGAAGCGTTAACCTGCCAATGTCATGGAGGAGACCGGCTCGGTAGAGATCAACGCGTTCAACGTCATGGAACGCAATCTTGTCCGCCAAGGCGACGCCATAGAGAGCGGTCCGCTTCCCATGGAGCCGCAGCGGCCGATGATATCGCTCGATAGTCTGCATCAACTCAAGCACCACTCCACTCTCTGAGAAGGCAACCGAGGCAATCTCTAGCGTTTCTGGGCCCTGTCGGTAGGTATGCATGATGCTTCCCTCCCTGCTGTGTTTTACCGGTAAAAAAAGAGCCCAAGACTACTGGCAGCCTTGGGCTCCGGACGCAGGGTCCTCTGGCCGTTGTTGTTCTGAGCCTTATCCTTCTGGATTCATGGTCGTTGCGAGTCGGATCCCGCCATTGTTCGGAGCTCGGGGTAGGAGATCGTCACGAGCCTCCTGCACCGTTTGCATTTCAACTCCAGCCCTCCGGGTGTCCACCGGGCCAGGAGTTGACCGCAACCGCAACGCACCTCGTCGTCGTGGCCGGTTTTTGCATCCCGCCTTCTGGCCGCTGGTCCCATATGACCCCGCTTTCCTGGACTCCTTACCTCTCACGCCTCACCCTTCGACAAGCTCAGGGCCCCGAGCCCAGTCGAGGGGTGCCTCGCCTGCGCTCAGAACGTCCATCTCGCTCCGGCCTGGACCAGCGCCGGCAGCCCCGGATAGATTCCCCGGCTTCGGTCCACGATGAACAGTTGATCGAAGATGTTCTTGCCCGTCACGTAGAACGTGGTGTTCAACCGCTTGACGTACTGGTTGGCCGCAGCGTTGATGACGCACCACCCGCGGATGATCCCGCGCTGCCCGTTCGGCGTCGGAATCACGGTATTGCGATCGTCCCCGAACATGTCGCTGATGCACTGGGTTTCGACGCGGGTATCGAATCCCACCGGTCGGTTGATGTAGGACAGGCCGCTAGTCAAGAGATGCTCCGGGGCATACGGCAGCCGTTTCCCGCCCGTGCTGAATGAGGCCGCCTCTCCTGCCAGCAGCGCGCTTCCTGTGATACTGCTGGCCCGGCTCCCTCTGAATTCCGCCTGGATCACCCAGGTGTAATTCACGTCAAAAACGACATCCTGCTCACGATTCCGTCCGGTGGCCATATCCAGGAGGTCCAGTTTCGTGGCGGCTTCCAGGCCGGTGTGGGCGGTGCGCCCGGCATTCGTGTTCGTGGCGCCGACCCCGCCGGCAACCGACTGCGTGACGATCTGGTTCTGGAAATCCATCCGGAAGCCGGTCAGCTCGAAGCCTGCCCAATGGGTCGGGTTGCCACGTACGCCCAATTCGTAATTCCAGCTCAACTCCGCATCCAGATCCACGACCCGGTCGTTTTGCACGGCATCGGAAATTTGCGGTGGCGCGAATCCTCGATGGAAACCGGCGAAGATCGTGTATTCCTTCACCGGGTTGTATGTGATGCCGATGCCCGGCATGACCTCGGCGATCCAGGTCTTGGCGTAAGAGCCCCTGCCACCGTTCGCCAACCGATTTTGTTGATCGTAATTTATGCTCTCCACCCGGAAGCCCGGTGTGATGATGATCCTCTCATTCAGGAAAAACCGGTTCTGGAAATACAGGGCATAGGCGGTCGTGTGGCGGAGATTGTTTTCTCCGAAACAGCCGGTCTGGGTGCCGGGGCAGCTCTGGCCGATACCCGACGTGAGATGAATGATCTGTTTGCGATCCGATTCTTCCCAGGTGATCCGGCCTCCGAAGTCTGCTTCGTTCTCGAAGCCCAGGAGCTTGTAGGTGGCGTGCACGCGGGGCTCCACCCCATACACCCAGTACTTCCGGTCGTTCGTGAACCGACCTTGGGACGGGAGCGCCAGCACCGCGCTGGCATTGAGATTGTTGCCGGTGACACAGCCGCCGCCGACGCTCAAGGAGCCTGTGCTGCTGACGGTGGCGGTGCAGGTGCTGGGATTAAGGCCATCCGCGTCCTGCATCTGTCGGGTCCAGGCCCGCGAGATGTAGTGGCCGAAGAAATTAGTAGTCACGGTGAGATTGGGATTGATCTCATATTGGTGAGCCACATGGGCCGCGACCCGCCTGATGTCGAAATTGTCGTTGGTGAACGGCGTGTGGTGCGGATCTTGCTGGAACTGTCGCTGGGTCAGCCCTTGATAGCCGAGGGTGGATTTCTCGCCGTAGTAGTTGACCTTGGCCGTGATCGCCGCGCGTTCGCTGATCTCCTGCACCGTCTTGAAGGTCAGATCGTCCACTTTGGAGTCATTGTTGAAGAACCGTGGAGTCGAACCTTGGAAGTGCGTCGCATCCACGAGGTAGCCGGCCTTGCCGAACATGCCTCCGTAGTCCAGATGCGTGTTGATGTAGCTCAGGTTCCCGCCGCGGAACTCGAAATTGCCTTGCGGGGTGGTCGGCGGCATGCGGGTGATCAGGTTCATGACCCCGCCGATGTTCTGCGGCCCAAAGAGGAGCTGCCCGCTCCCTTTCAGGATCTCGATCCGGTCGAATCGGAACAGGGGCGGGAAATAGTAGGAGGATTGGTCGGCATAGGGCATCAGCATGATCGGCACGCCGTCCTCCATGATGTGAATCTTTCGGCTGCGTGTGGGATCCAGACCCCGGATGCCGATGTTGGGCCGGATGCCGAAGCCTTCCTCATCCCGGATATTCACGCCCGGCACCTCGCGCAAGGCCTCGTTGATGGTGAAGCGATGGTTTTGAAAGAGCCGCTCTTGCGTCACCACCCGGCCTGATCCCGGAATATGTTCCAATGCCTCCGGCGCAGTGCCGATCACCTCGGTAAGGGGCACCTTGATCGGTTTTTCCTTGGGGGGCGGGGGGGCCTCCGGCCCCACGGGCGGTTGCTGCTCCGGGGGCGCCGTGGAGGCTTGCGCCACAGGGCCGATAGCCTGTTGAGCAGGGTCGGCCGCATAAGCGGGGAGCGCAAAACACGCGGTTATGAAAATAAAAATAATTATGCTTCTCATTCTCAATTTAAATGCACTACAACTCATGGGTGCCTCCTCCTGTTGGTTTTATTGTCCTCGTTGAATAGACAGACGCTTCCAGTTCGACCTGTGCGTGGTGTGCCTGGCCGAGGCTGGAATGCTGGGGTGGGAAACTATCAAATTCATTTGAACACGATCTTCTTGAGGCCGGCCGCCGGGAGTTCCACTTCGCCGAAGTCCGACTCGCCCTTGAAGCTGCCGGGCATGGCCAGGGCAAATTCTCCGGTCTTGCCGTCGGTCAGCGTGATGGCCAGGACGGGATTGTGTTCCTTGTCCGGGGCCGGCTTGATCTCGATCTGCTTGATCTTCTCGAATCGGACGTTGACCGTGGCGGCCCCGCGCTTCACCGGCACCTGCTTCAGCTCGTGGGGCACGAACGCGGTCTCGCTGACTTTTTCCTCCCAGTAAAACAGGATGTTCTTCACATCGGTCTCGACACCGTGCGTGTCCGTCACCACGGCGTTGAAGTGCTTTTCACCCTTAGTCTGGGCCAGGGCGGTGTTGAGAAGAAGACTACCTAGCGAAAAAATGCCACAGAGCACGATGGCGACGTACTGTCCATTTGACACGGGCCGCGTTGTCGTCTTGGGCCTCACTGTTTGCCTCCTGCTTCAATAAGCTTGCCGGTCTGGGGGTCAATATAGATCTCCACCACCTTGCCGTCGGGTGTCACGATCTCCACCTCGTACACAAGGCGGCCATCGATGGATTCAAGCTCGGCCTCGATTGCCTGCCCGGGCGTATGGGCAAGGGCCGTTTTCAAAGCATCAACAAGCGGGACCTTGGTGGCCTTCGCCCATTTGACCTTTTCGGCCACGCTGACATCTTCGATCTCGACTTTCTTGCCCTTCTCAGCCGCCATGCCCGATTCCAGCCACCCCGTGGGAACCGACGTACCGATCAAGACCGCAATTACACCGATTATGACGACGATCATCGCTCTGCACTTCATGAAAGACTCCTCCAGAGGGTCATTGCAGCTTGTAACTGATCGGCACGTGGACGACCACTTGCGATTGCCCCAGCGGGTATTTCAGTTTCAGGGGTGAGGCCTGTTTCAGGATCTCCAAGGCGTCACGATCCAGGACGGTATGGCCGGAACTTTCTTCGACCGAGAGATCAATCACCTGGCCGTCGTCTCTGACCACCGCCCGCACCACGACTTTGCCTTCCCAGCGGTTGAGCCGCGCGGTGTGAGGGTAGCGCTTGAGCCTGTCCACCTGGCGCCAGAGCGCCTCCATGAGCCAGCCGTAATCGGGCCGTGTCGGGGCAGCCGCGCGAACCGGAAGTTCCTTGATGGATGCTTGTTCAATCGGTCGCTCCGGGCCTCTCGCCGGTCGCGCATTGAGTTCCTTCACAGCGGCTTCCGTGACCTGCCCCTGCACGGCGGCTGGCGATCCCACGATGGAGCGAGCTTGGGTGATCGCCGGAGCCTCCACCTCGGCAGGGGTCTGGACGGCCGATTGGGCGGTCATCGTGGTCACGGGGGCCGATTCGACGACCGTTTGCGCGTGTTGGATCACTGTCTGGGCGGTCCTGGTGACGACCTGCGCGGTCTCGGTCGCCGCTCTGGCGAGCTGCTCGAGCGGTTTTGTTTCTTTGATCTCACGCCTGATGACCTGCTGCACTTTCTGGATCACCGGTTGTTGTTGCGGCTGGACCTCCTCAATCTGTTTCGGTTGCGGGGGAGCCGGGTTGCTCTGGGGTTGAGAAGTCTCCTCGACCTGTTTAGGCGGGGGCTCCACCACAGAGACCTCCCACCTGAATCGTTCCTCCGGGGGAATGAATTTGAGATCCGCGATAAACCCGATAGCCGCGCCGAGGATGATGCCGTGGGCCATGAGCGAGACTGCCCAGCTCTGCGCATACTGACGCCGGTCGCGATCGGTTTCCCACACCAGGTTCACAGCCGCACGACCTCCAGGCTGACCTGCTGAAACCCAAGCCCCCGGACCTCGTCCACCAACTCGACGAATCGTTCCAGCACGGTGACCCGATCCGCCCGAACGATGACCTGGGAATCCCGAGGATGCGGGTTCATGACGATCCTCAAGCTCCCTTGGGAGACAGGCTGATCATTGAGGTACAGCCGGCCGTCCGCGGTGAGCGTGATCACCAGGGGGACATCCCGGCGGTCGCTCACTTCCTTGGCCTTTGCGAGATCGACCGGGATCTGACCGGTCGTGATGAACGTGGCGGTGGTGAGGACAATCACGAGCAGCACCAGCATGACGTCAACCAGGGGAATGACGTTGATCTGATCGAGTTCACGATCCATGCTGGACCTCGTAGGCCGTCATCAATTCCGCAACTCGCCGGCGCAAGGCGTTGTTCAACACGACGCAGGGGATGGCAACGAGCAACCCCACCGCGGTGGCCTTCAACGCCAGACTCAGACCGATCATGATCGTGCTGACCGCGATGGTGCCCGACGTGCCCATCGTGTGGAAGGTCAGCATGATCCCGAGCACGGTGCCCAACAGCCCGATGTACGGCGCATTGGCCGCCGCCGTCCCGATGACGACGAGCCGTTTGGTCAAGGCGATCTGCAAGACCTGCTGGTTCGGGAACCGGCTCAAATCCAGCCGGCGATAGAACCGCCAGCGCTCGATCGCCACGGCAAACGCCCACACGCTGAGCCCCAGCAACACACCGATCACACCATAATCCACGAGATTTTTAAGCGCGTCCATTTTCTTACCCTTGGTTGTAGATCAGGACCACGGCGACGCGATCCCCATCGAGTTTATATAATTGAATTTGACAATGAATATCAATACCAATATTAGCCCAAGGTGTCAATGGGAAAATTTTGGCCTAAGGGCGGCCAGTTTAGCATAGGCACGGTCATGGTTTCAGAGAGATCGCCCCGGTGGAGGGATGGCGTGGACATCCTGATCGAAGAGCACGGTATGGGTCGCGATCACTTGGAGTTCAACGGGAGTGCCGACGGGATAGACGTTGGTGGAAGGCTCGCTGCTGTGAACCACGTGGCCGGAGGGCAGGCCGATCGTGTAGAGATTTTCAGAGCCTCGGAACTGCCGGGCGACGATGCTGGCCGCACAACTCTCGGACGGCACGATGTGGACATCGTCGGGACGAATCATCACCACGACCTTGGCTCCGCCTCGATAGCCGACTTGGTTCGGAAATTCACCAATCTCGGTCAGGACCCGTCCATTTTCCACCGTTCCTGGTATGAAATCGGCCTGCCCGACAAAATCGGCGACGAAGGGGCTTGTCGGCGTGTGATAAATCGCTTCGGGGGTGTCGCACTGCTCGAGCAGCCCCTTGTTAAGCACCGCGATCCGGTCCGCCATGGCGAATGCCTCGTCGTGATCATGCGTGACGAGCACCGCAGTGGTCTTCGTGTGCCTGAGCAAGTCGTGCAGGTCCTCCCGCATTTTTCCGGCCATGTCCGGGTCCAGATTGCTGAATGGTTCGTCCAGGAGCAGGATCACCGGCTTCTGAACCAACGCCCGAGCCAGCGCCACTCGTTGCTGCTGGCCTCCGGACAACTCGTGGGGATAGCGTCGGGCCAGGTCCTTCAGACCGATCATCTTCAGCATGGCCTGCACACGTTCGACGCGGTGGTCGCTCGGCAGGTTCCGGAGCCCGAATCCAATGTTTTCCGCCACCCGGAGATGCGGAAACAGGGCGTACTCCTGGAAGACCATTCCGACGCGCCGTTGTTCGGTCGGCACCAGCAGACCGGGGCCCGAAACGAGCCGGCCTTCGAGATAGACTGCGCCCTGGGTCACCGGCTCGAACCCCGCAATGACCCGCAGCGTGGTCGTCTTGCCGCATCCGGATGGCCCGAGCAGGCAGAGGATTTCCCCTTCACTTGCGGCGAGGGAGATGTCACGGATGGCAGGACGCCCTGGGTCATACGCGCAGGAGACGCCGCGCAGCTCCAGAACCGTAGGGCGACTCTGCCGGTCCGAACTCACCGTTGTGCCCCGCACTTCTTGCTCTTGGTCGATGGGCATGAGCAACCCTTTACGCCGCACGCCAGTCTTTGGAAACGAGCAGGACCAGCGCTGGCAGCGCCATCATGACGATGAGCAACGCCGACGGGGCCGCGAGCTGATAGTATTCTTCGCTGGCCTCCAGCCACACCCGAACGGCCAGCGTGTCGAATCCGACCGGACGGAGGAGGAGGGTGGCCGGCAATTCTTTCATGCTTTGCAAGAACATCAGGACCCACGCGGCAATGAAGCCGCCTTTCACCAACGGCAGGGTGATCGCCCGGAGCGTGCGGATCGGTCCCAGCCCCAGGCTGCGAGCGGCTTCCTCCAAGTTGGGCGCCACTTGCTGCAGCGACGGCTCCATAGTCTGCAGGCCAGCCGGCAGGAAATGCACGATGTACGCGATGATCAACACCGCGACGGTCCCGTACCAGATGGGGGCTATCTGCGAGAAGAAGGCAAGGAGCGCCAGCGCGCCGACCGGGCCGGGCAGCGCGTACCCGGCATAGGCTGCTTGGAGGCAGAAGAGATTCAGTCTGGAAGGCCAACGAATCGCGAGGTAGGCGAGCGGCGTGCCAAGCAACACTGCCAGGGTGGCGGCCAGCCCGGAAAGCATGGCGCTGTTGAGGATGAAGCCCAGGAAGCGAGCGTCCACCATGCCATCGGCTACCGCAGCCCAGCTCCACCGGATGAGCAGCAGCAACGGCACGCCGAACGCCATGCCGAGCACCACGACCAAATACGCGGTGATCCAGAAGGCGGTCAGAAGGCCGCAGTGCTTCCGCTGCGGAGTGCGGTATCGTCCCGTCGTCTGGTAAAAGCGGCTTTGTTCCCTGAACCAGCGTTCCGTGACCAGGAAGATCAGAGCCAGTATGACGAGGAGCAGGCTCAAGACACCGGCGGCCCCGTAATCGTATCGGGCGGTGATCTGTTGGTACACGGCGTAGGTGAAGGTCTGGTAACGGAGCAGCGAGACCGCGCCGAAGTCGGACACCACATACAGGATCACCAGGGACAACCCTGCCACAATCGCCGGACGCAGCAGCGGGAGGGTGACGGTCAAGAGGGTTCTCAGACGGGAAGCGCCGCAAGCCCTGGCAATCTCCTCGAACGAGACATTGAAGTTCAGGAGGGCGGCCCGGGCCAACAGATACACGAACGGAAACGTATCGAGCACCATGACCAAGGTCGCCCCGGTATAGCTGTACGGCGAAAAGATGGACGCCTCGGGCCCGACCAGGCCGCGCCAAATCTGCTCCACGGGGCCTCCGGGCTCAAGCAGGTGAGCATAGATATAGGCCAGCACATACGTCGGCATCGCCAGTGGAAGGACCAGGGCCCATTCCCAGAACCGGCGGCCCGTGAACTCAAAGCGGACCACCAGCCATGCCAGCGAGACCCCCAGGACCAGTGTCCCGATCGACACGCCCAGAGCCAGTGCTGCGGTGTTGGTGAGAAGCTCGGGAATGCGCGTCTGCCATAACCGACTCCAGACCGCGGGATCCGCGGATGCGGCGAGATACCCCAGGTAGCCCAGAGGCAGACTGACAAGTCCAGCCGCCAGCACGGCAAAAGCGGACAACGAAGCGGGGAAGGGCTGGCGATAGGCGAGGGCGGTCATGAAACTATCGGAGGCCCGTCTGTTCGATGAGAAGCATCGTCGGTTCGCGCAGCTCGGCGAGCCGGGCCAACGAAACGGTGGCGGCCCGAAACTTTTCCGGCTGCGGAAGGGCCAGGTCCGGTCTGACCAGCGGATTCAAGGGGTATTCCTTGTTGAGGTCGGCGAACAATTTCTGACCGGGCGGCGACACCAGAAACTCCACCAGCCGTTTCGCCGGTTCCACGTGGCGGCTGAATTTCACGATGCCGACCCCCGCCACGTTCAAGATCGCGCCCATGCCGCCCGCATCCTGGTCCGGCATCAGCGGAGCGATCGGGGCGGCGGGCTGCGTGGCGAGGTGCCGGTAGATGTAGTAGTGATTGACCACCCCGAGGGCCACCTGCCCCTTGGCGACCGCTTCCACGATCTGGGAGCTTTTCCCATAAACGTTGGTGCCGGCGTTGGCTTTCAGACCTTGCAGAAACTGCTGGGTCCGTTCATCCCCATGAACCGCTTTGATCACCGAGATGCCGGCTTGGAGATACTCGCTTCCGGCGTTGGGGATCGCAACTTTGCCTTTCCAGCGGGGATCGGCCAACTCAAGAATTGACTTGATCTGATCGGGCTTCACCTGCCCGGTGTTGTACACCAGGATCCAATAGCGACCCGATAGGCCCACCCAGGTGTTGCCCGGGGCTCTGAAGGAAGCGGGGATCGCCTGATCGATCTCCTTCATGGAAATGGGTTGGAGCAGCCCCAGCTCCCGCGCCCGCTCGAGGCTTCCGGCATCATTGGTGATGAAGAGGTCAGCGGGAGTCCGAGGCCCTTCCGCCTGGAGTCGGTTCACCAGTTCGGTCGTGCCGGACGACAAGAGATCCACCTGGATGCCGGTCCGGCTCTGGAACTCGTCAAGGACCGGCTTGATGAGCCGCTCGGCGCGCCCGGAATAGACGACCAGCCGCTCGTTCGACGCACCGAGCGGGGCAGCCGGAACGAGCCAGCCCCAGAGGAGGGAGAGCGCCGCAGGGATGATGAAGAGTCGCGTGAGCCGAGAGATCACGTAATCCTTTGATCTACCAAACGTAACATGATGAAAATGAAATTGATTCGTGCTCTCAATATGATAGCAAAAAAACCCGCCGAGATCAATGACGGCACTTCGCGCATAGCCCGTACAGCTCCAGCTTGTGGGTCTGGATGACAAACCCGTTCCGCTGGGCGACCTCTTCCTGCAAACGCTCAATATCGCAGTTTTCAAACTCTACGATTTTCCCGCAGGAGGTACAGATGAGATGGTCGTGGTGGCCTTTGTGCGACACGTTGTCGAATTGTGTCTGGGCGCCGAAGTGGCGCTCCTGGGCCAGTCCGGCATCACAGAGCAGCTTCAGGGTGCGATAAATCGTGGCCAGACCGATGTGCGGATCTTTCCTCGCGAGCATCCGGTAGATTTGCTCGGCGGTCACATGCTCCATTTTCAGGAAGACGTTCAGGATCTGCTCGCGCTGGCGCGTGAGCTTGAGCTGATGCTTCGTGAGATGCTCTTTCAGAACGTCAATTTCTTGTGCGGCTTTGGCCATCATCTCTCGTCAGCAGGGGTGAACCATTAAAGACTAAAACCGTGCAAGGGGTCAAGGGTTGCGCCGGCCCGCGTTGACGGTCCACGGGCGACAGACTATAGTGCAACCAAGCGGTGCGCAAGTCACCGTCGCCGCCCATGCGAAAAGCGCACGAGATCACGATCGACCGCGCCTTGCTCTTGTATCTCCTCCATCTCGCCGAGCCGCATGGGCTTCTGGGGGATGTCAAGCTCCAGCAGCTCGTGTTTCTCAGCGAGCTTCAGATGTTCGGCCAGCGGCTCAAGGGCTTTCATTTTGAGTTCTTTCGGTATGCCTATGGAGCCTTCAGCAAGGATCTGGACAACGACCTTCTGGTGCTACGGCGCAAGGAGCGGCTCGAGAACTTCACGCTCTCGGAGAAGGGCGAGGAGGTGGTGAAGGCATTGCTCGAGCTGCTGGAGATCGGGGAGGCCAACCAGCAAGTGGCTGGGCTGCTCAGGGCCGTCGTCGCAGCCTATGGTCCTCAAGATACCGGTTCCATCACCAAATCGGTCGAAGCGGTCGAACTCGTGGTACCCGATCAGCCTGGCCTCCAACTCCCGATCCGGGACATCTCGTTCCACACGACCCTGTTGGTGCCGTCCCGGATCGAAGTGGATGCGGAATTCACGACCACCCCGGCGCTGCTGTCCCGCCTGAATGCCGCGTTAGGGGTCGCCTGACAGCCAAAAAGCCCTTGGCCGACGCATCGGTGACTGCTATACGCCCGACCCACCCTATGGCCCCTCCATCTCCCC
Organism: uncultured Nitrospira sp.; assembly: GCA_964478915.1. GTDB lineage: Bacteria > Nitrospirota > Nitrospiria > Nitrospirales > Nitrospiraceae > CAYJUM01. The sequence goes on along the minus strand of CAYZKG010000021.1, from coordinate 4,624 downwards.
TCCAAGCCTATTCGGCGCTGACCACTGCGGCAATCGTGTGGGGCGGCTCCATCGTCGGGCAGAAGATGGCGCTCGGGTCCTTTTCGGCCGTCGAGGTCTCGGTCATCCGCGGGCTCGGCGCGTTAGCGATCCTTATTCCGCTCTGGTGGTGGCAAGAAGGAGGACGGGTCAAGTTCGCAGGGCGGGATATTGCCGTGTTTGCCGCGTTGGGCCTCGGAGTCCTGGGCAATCACCTGCTGACGTTGTTCGGCCTGCGGTACATCGGCGCCGGAGTGGCCGGAGTCATCATCGGCTCCAGTCCGGCCATCACCGCGTTTCTGTCTTCGCTGTTGATCCGGGATGTTCCGTTCAGGACGGTGTGGGCGGGATGCGCGGTGTCCTTCACGGGAGTGGCGCTGGTCTCTGGAGTGGAAGAGGGAAGCTCCGCGGCCCACCAGGCGTGGTTGGGAGGGATCCTGGTGGTCCTCGGCTTGGTGAGCTGGGCGCTGTACACCATCGGCGGGCGACGGAGCATGGAGCGGTTCTCACCATTGACCGTCAATTGGACCACCCTGGCGCTCTCGATCCTGCTGCAAATCCCCCTGCTGGGAATCGATCAAAAGGTGATGCTTGCCGGCTTCCAATCCGTGCCGCTCGCCGACTGGCTTGCGATCGGCTATCTGATTGTGTTTGCCACAGCGCTCGGCCAACAAGCGTGGCTGTATGGCGTCCAGGGTATCGGTCCCGCCCGCGCCGGCATTTTCGTCAATCTGATCCCCGTCTCAGCGCTGCTCCTCTCTGCCATCCTGCTGCACGAGCGGATCGGCATCAAGGAGCTCGTCGGGATTGTGCTCATCCTGGCCGGCGTCTGGCTGGTCAATTGGCAATCCGCCCGGTATGCCAGACGATCAGGCTAAAGCAAGGCGATGGCGCGCTGGGTTAACGCTCCCTTACGCCTTGAGGAGCATCTTCAGGGTGTGGGCATTCTGGACCGCGTAACCGCGCGCGTCGTTGTTGAAATAAGCGAAGACTTCAACCCCGTCCTGGAGATATTGTTCGATCTTCCGCGCTTCGCGGGTCAGCTCCACCCTGGAGTAGTTGGAGGCAAACAATTGTGAGCGGCCGTGGTAGCGGAAGTACGCGAAGTCGGCGGTGACCACATCTTCCCTCGGGTAGCGCGGGGAGTCGGCGATGCATAAGGCTGCTCCGTAGCGCTCCAGCAGCCGGTAGACTTCTTTTCTGAACCATGATTGGTGTCGAAACTCGAACACCAGCCGCAGAGCAGCCTGTGCAGAGCCACCCTGTACCATCTCCAAAAAGGCTTCCAGCCGAGTCAACTCCAGACGGAAACTCGGAGGAAGCTGCAGCAAGATAGGGCCGAGCCGGTGTTCGAGTTCACAAGCTGACTTCAGCAAGGCGGTCCAGGGTTCCTCGACATCGATCAAACGCTTGATATGGGTCAGGAGGCGGCTCGCCTTGACCGCAAACACGAACCTGTCCGGGACCTGGTTGGCCCAGTTCCGGAAGGTCTGGGGGGAAGGAAGGCGATAGAAGGAAGCGTTCAATTCCGTCGTCGGGAACTCTCTTCCATAAAACTCCAGATACCGGCGGCTCGGAAGATTCGCGGGATAAAATCGTTCCCGCCAACTCTTGTACGCCCACCCGGAGGTTCCGATCAGCGCACGGGCCATGACGTGCAGCTCCCATCCCGGGCTCATTATCCCTCCTCAAAACCGGCTTGTCGACGACTCAGACGAGGGGTATCATGGCCGCCAGGGTCCGCCTGGCGAGGAAAACCCTATGCTGAAAGAAAAAATCGCTGAGGTGACGCGGGCGAATGCCGAGTTCTACGAGGCATTTGAGAGCCTCGATATCACCCGGATGGATCGCATCTGGGCGCAGCAGGAGTATGTGACCTGCATTCATCCGGGGTGGAACTTACGGGTGGGCTGGCCGGCTGTGCGCGACTCCTGGGTGGTCATTTTCAACAATACCTTCTCCATGAAGTTCGAGTTGACCGAAATTCAGATCCAGGTGGCCGGGGACGTGGCGTGGGTCATCTGTACGGAAAATATCACGAGCGGGCGGGACGAGACGCTTCAGGAGAGTCGGGTGCTGGCTACCAATCTCTATGAAAAAATCGGAGACCGGTGGCGGATCATTCACCACCACGGCTCCCCGGTCCTTACTCCACCTTGATGTTTGCGCTCCATTCAGCAACGACGGCGTCCCGCTCCTCCATCGTCATGGCGCCGTAGGTCCTGAACATCGCGGGCCCTTTCCGACGGCGCCAGGTCACGAAGGTGACGAAGTGTTCTTTGCACAGTGAGCCGGTCCCGGCCGGGGCATAAGGGCGCGCCTTGCATCCTTCGATCAAGCAGCTCTGGTCACTCCAACTTTGCTCCCGCATACAACCCCCTCTCCATGATTTTCTTCGGCCAGTATGCCGGAGTGCCCCAGCGTTCGCAACCCGCGACGGCTTGACGGCAGGAGAGCCGTTCCGGTATCTGTGAACGTGTGCCAAGCCTCTTCAACAAGAGACTGGCCCTTCTCCTCCCGGCTTTGCTCAGTGTCCTGTCACACTGCTCCCCGGCCGTTCGGGAAGACCTGCCGCCCTCAAGTCCGTTTGCCGAATCCATGACCTCCGGCGGCGCGCTACTGGCGCAGGGCGTGGCCACAGGCGATGTGATCAGTCGCTCGGCGCTGGTGTGGTTCCGCACGGACAGGCCGGCTCGTGCTCAGGTTGTGTGGGCACCGGAAGGGGAGTGGACGACGGCGTCCCGAAACGCTGACTCCGGCCGGTTGGGACGCTCATCTGTCCTCAGTACGAGCGCGGAGCAGGACTTTACACTCACTGTCCCTCTGGAGAGCTTGGTGCCCGGGACGCAATACCGGTACGAGGTGTTGACCGGCGCTGTGGGCGACGAGGCTCCGCTTCAAGCCCGATCCGCAGGCCGGTTCAAGACAGCAGCCTTGCCCGATGTGCCGGAGCAGCTGACCTTGGTCTGGGGCGGAGACCTGGGAGGACAGCAACAGTGCCGGACGGACAGCGCCGGATATCAAATCTTCGATCGGATGCTGCGCGAGACGCCGACCTTTGCGATCCTGCTCGGGGATCTGATGTACAGTGATGATCGCTGTCCGTCACCTCCGAACCAGCCGGGGAGCGACTTCATCGCCACCACGCTCCCGCAATATCGGGCCAAGCATCGGTACCAACGGGGAGACGCGGCGCTCCAGCGCTTTCTTGCCGCCGTCCCGGTCTACGTCATGTGGGATGATCACGAGGTCAGGAACAACTTTGCCGGCCTCCATGAGCCTCTCATGCCTGTCGGCCGGCGTGCCCTTCGTGAATACTGGCCGATCGGGATGACGTCGGAGGACCCGCACCGCTTATACCGCCGGATCCGTCGCGGCGCCGATCTGGAGCTGTTTCTGCTCGATACTCGCCAATACCGGCACCGAAATGCGGAGCCAGACCGTCCGGGCAAGACGATGCTGGGAGCCGAGCAACGCAAATGGCTGCTCGACGGGCTCATGGCGTCCCAAGCGACCTGGAAACTCATCGCCACCAGTGTTCCGCTGTCGAATCCGAAACCGGGTACTCTGGAGGCGCCTGGCAACGACAGTTGGGCGCCGGGCCCCGATGGGACAGGATTCCAGTCTGAGCTGCGCATGATCGTGAGCGCCCTTCTGGAACGCCATATCCGCAACGTGATCTGGCTGGCTACGGACGTGCACTTCGTCCAGATCAAGGCGTACGACGCCGACAGGAACGGGATCACGGATTTTCATGAGTTCATCTGCGGGCCCTTGTCGGCGGGGCCGGGCCTCCCGACACCGCCGAATCCCGAGTTTAGCCCGACCGTGCTGTATGAGGCGGGCGGGTTTTCCAACTTTGGGAAGCTCTGGATCGACGGAACGACGTTGCGGCTGCAGATCTTCGACGAGGCAGGGGGCATCCGATTCGAGCGAACGTTCTTAGCGAGCTAAGGAGAAGGAGAATGTTATGACGGGAGGAATGAATGCGGCGGAACTGTTTGAAAAGACCAAAGCGGCCGCGCTCGCTGCGACCGGGCCGGATGAGCGCGCGCTCCAGATCGACTATCCGGCCTTGAAGGAAAAGATCCAGCTTGCCATCGGCGACCGGAAGATCGTGGCGCTTCATATTAATCGGTATCTTCCGGAAGGATACGAGGAGCAGGGGAGGTTCAACGTGCTGGCTCTCACGCGAGGGCACGTCTTCTTCGACATCGTAATCGGAGACCAGTACTTCCGGTATGATGTGGTGTCGGTCAGCGACCTCGACAAGGTCCAGCTCATTGATGCGGTGTGGGAGAACCGGGAGAAGCGGCGTGAAGAGCCGTTCCTCAGCCTCAGATTGATGCACGCCACCGAGACACATTTGCTGTTGGCGTTCAGCGATGAGCAACGGAAGTCGCTCTTTGCGTTTGCGGACGCCGTGATCGCGTCCCGCCATCCGGAACGGTAGGCTGGAACGGTGAACGATGTGAACCATCTCCTCCGTGCCCGATCGTCGCTCAGACTCTGGACCGACTTCGCTTGAAGCGCCAGAGTCGCGGGTTCATGTGGGGCGCCTAACGCCGAAGTTAACCGGCGCGGGCCACTTTGGCGCGCGTCCGGG
>CAYZKG010000020.1:20522-28047 GCA_964478915.1 uncultured Nitrospira sp. | reverse complement strand
CTGCGCGGCCATGGTGAGTCCGATGCACCAGCGTGGCGGTACTCGATGGACCTCTTCGCCGAGGACGTGCTCGCCCTGCTGGACCATCTCACGATCCGTCAGGCGGTCTTTGTGGGGCTGTCAATGGGCGGGTATCTCATCTTCTCTCTGTATCGGCGCTACCCTGAGCGGGTCCAAGGGCTGGTTCTGGCCGACACGCGGGCGGAGGCGGACACGCCGGAACGGAAGAGCTGGCGCTCTCAACTGGCCCAGCGGGTCGCCAGGGAAGGCGCGAAAGCCGTCGTGGAGGAGATGCTTCCCAAGCTGCTCGCGCCGAATACCTATCAGAGCAAGCCGGCCTTAGTCGAGACCCTCCGAAGCATGATCCTGAGCGCGCCGGTGAGCGGCATCGTCGGGGACCTCACGGCGATCGCGGACCGGCCCGATTCGGTCGCGCTGCTCAAGGGCATCACCTGCCCGACCTTGGTCCTGGTCGGCGAGCAGGACGCGCTGACCAGCGTCGCCGAGAACAGGCTCATCGCCGAGGCGATTCCGGGCGCGCGGTTCAAGGTTCTCCCATCCGCCGGGCACATGAGCAACCTGGAACAGCCGGAGGCGTTCAACGCGGCGGTCCGCTCGTTTCTGGAGACACTCCAGGAGGGAAGGAGGTAAAAGAGGCTCAGACGGCGTCAGAGCCACCTTGGCGTCTGATCAGCTTGAGGAACTCATCCCGGGTCTGCTGCTGGCTGCGGAACACGCCCAGCATTTCGCTGGTCACCGCGATCGTATTCTGCTTCTCCACTCCCCGCATCATCATGCACAGGTGCCGCGCTTCCATCACGACCCCCACGCCATGAGGCTTGAGCTTCGACTGGAGCGCTTCCGCGATCTGGACCGTCAAGCGCTCCTGAACCTGTAAGCGCCGGCTGAAGGCATCCACCACCCGCGGGATCTTGCTCAGGCCCACCACCCGCTTATTCGGCAGGTAGCCGACGTGACACCGACCAAAAAATGGGAGGAGGTGATGTTCGCAGAGAGAAAAAAAGTCAATATCCTTGACGATCACCATCTCGTCGTACTCGATGGGGTACAGCGCGCCGTTTAGGAGATGGTCGATGTCTTGGTTGTACCCCTGGGTCATGAACCGAAGCATCTTCTCGACCCGTGCCGGCGTTTTCACCAAGCCGTTGCGTTGTGGCTCCTCCCCAAGAATCACCAGCAGGCGTTCCACGAGATCGCGCAGTTCAGACGGGCGGCCGTCTCCCCTGGACTCCACTTTGTGAACCGTCACCTTCTTGACGCCCACGCCGCTTTCATTGTGACTGTGCCGTCGCATGAAGCTCCTTGCCGGCGGCCGCGTTGTTCGACCGGATCCCGCGGTCGATCGAAGCGGCATATTCGAAAAAGTTATCTCGCGTCTCGATCAGGCCGATCTTCTCCAAGCGCCCGCCCTGGATCCGGCCAGCCAGCAGGTCCCAGATCAGCAGGACGAGATTTTCGCCCGTGGTGGTGCGCTCGGCGAAGGCCGGATCGTGATTCAGGTCCTGGTGATCGAACCGCGCGACCACCGTCTCGCTCACCAGCCGGTCCAGCTTGCCCACGTCGGTCACGCAGCCGGTTCCCGGATCGATCGCTCCGGTGACGGTGACGAAGAGGACGTAGTTATGGCCGTGCCCGTTGGGATTGTTGCATTTCCCGAACTGCCTCCGGTTCTCTTCGGCCGACAGCCGGTCGGAATGCAGGCGATGGGCGGCGGCAAACCGATACCGACGGGTCACGCTGGCCTGTGCCGCTCTTAGCTCGTCGGGACCCATTGCTCCGGATGATGCAATGGGTGCCCTGCGACGGCGTTCCATCATTCCATTCTCGCTAACCCAGTTTCAGGACTGAGGACTGGGCACCCGTTGCTCCAGGAGATGCAACGGGTGCCCAGGTCGAAGCCCATTGCCTCTCTTAATGGAAAAGGCCGGTGTCGTCCACCTTCATGGACGAGCCCGGCCCAATCCACGTACAAACACTCCGGCCTGGCGCAGCTCAGGCGCTGAACGAGCTGCCGCACCCGCAGGTGGTCTTGGCGTTCGGATTCTTGATCGCGAAGCCGGACCCTTGCAGGCTATCCACGTAGTCCACTTCGGTGCCGCTGAGCAGCGGGGCGCTCTGCGAATCCATGATGAGCTTGACGTCGCCCTTCTCGATGACCGTATCGTCATCGGACAGCTTGGATTCGAACGCCATGCCGTATTGATAGCCGTGACATCCGCCGCCCCGGACATAGATCCGCAGGCCGACGGTGTCCTTCTCTTCCTGCATCAGCTCCCTGATCTTCTCTTCCGCCTTGGGACTCAATGTGACCATCGTCTCCTCCTCCTTATGCGGCCATTATACACTATTCACGCAATTGTCTAGATCTCGAACCCCGCCCCTTGATGATCCTCGGCCTGCCGGGCGTCCCATTTGCCCTCCGGGACCCGAACCACGATGTCGCCGCAGACCCGCGCCTGGCACCCCAAGCGGTGATAGGGTTCTGTCAGCGCTTCACGGTCCAGCAGATCCTGCTCGTCGAAATCGATCTCCGACAGGTTATCGCCGCCGCCCTGGACTTCCACGCGGCAGGTCGTGCAGGAGGCATTCCCTCCGCAATCATGATTCAGCGGAAAGCCGAGCAACTCCGCCGCCTCGAGCAACGTGGTGTTCGGGGGGACCTCGCCGCTCTTGCCCTCCGGATGGATGAACGTGACTTTCGGCATCAGGCCACTCCGACAGGGGCCGGCTTGAACGGGCACCGCTGCAGCCGCACGTGCTCGTCGTACTCCTCCCGGAACAGCCGCACGCTGCTCTGCACCAGCACCGCCGCGCCGGTGACCAACGTGCAGTACCCCGTTCCTTTGACGAACCCGCAGAGCTGCAGGAGGCTACCCAGGTCCTTCTGCGTCCCTGCCCCGTTTTCAATCTTGGCCATGAGCGTGGACAGATTGATGGTGCCCATGCGACAGGGCGGACACTGCCCGCAGCTCTCGGCCTTGAAGAACTCGGAGAACTTCAAAGTCTGAGCGACCATGCAGGTCGCATCGTCCACCACGATCACGCCGGCCGACCCCAGCCCGGTCCCGGCCTTCTTGAGCGAGTCGAAATCCATCGGCAGATCCAGTTGGTCAGGCGTGACCATGGCAAAGGACGGTCCGCCCGGGAACACTGCCTTGACCTTCCGGCCGCCGGGTACGCCGCCCCCGCACTGCTCGATCAGCGTCCGGAGCGGGGTGCCCATGGGCAACTCATAGACCCCCGGCCTCGCCACCGCCCCGCTGAGCGAGAACAGCATCGTCCCCGGACACTTTTCGGTCCCCACCTGCGTGAACCATCCGGCTCCGTTCAGGAGGATCCACGGGATGTTGCACAGGGTCTCGACGTTGTTGACCAGCGTCGGCTTTCCGTACAGCCCGAAGTCGGTCGGATAGAACGGCGGCTTCTGGCGGGGCATGGCCGGGCGGCCCTGCATGGACTCGAGCATCGCCGTCTCCTCGCCGGCAACGTAACTCCCCTGCCCTGAGAAGATCTCGATCTCCAGATCGATGCCGGTTCCCTGGATGTTCTTGCCCACGAACCCTTGGGCCTCGGCCTGCGCCAAGGCCTTTTCGAAATTCGCGCGTTCCTCTTCGTACTCGTGATTGATGTAGAGGAAGGAGGCTTTCGCCTGGACGGCATGCGCCGCGATCAGGCATCCCTCCAGCAATTGGTGCGGATAATGCTTCAGGAGGTAGCGGTCCTTGAAGGTGCCGGGCTCATGCTCGCCCGCGTTGCAGACGAAGTAGCGCTCCTTGATCCGATGGTGCAGCACCTTGTCCCATTTGATGCCGGTCGGGAATCCGGCGCCGCCGCGTCCCCGTAACCCCGAGCGTTTGATCTCGGCGACGATGTCGTCCCGGGTCAAATCCTTGAGGCATTTGCGCCACGCTTGATAGCCGCCGCGGCGCACATAGCCCTGGATATCCCAGGGAGGACCGTCGAGCTCGTATAAGACTCGTGGCACTGTCGCGGTCACCGTCGCGCCTCTCGAAGCCGTTTGGACGTGAGCTGCTCGGAAAAACAGAGCAGTTACTATACGGCTATTGGGCGCGACACGTCAAGGCGAAAGAGCCTGATCCTGGCCTGATTTCAGAGACTTGAGGGCCTTCCGGCCTATCCGAAAATCGCCGGATAGGGCCTTCGGGCCCTCTCTTTTAGTTTTGAATTTTGAATTTTTAGTTTTGAGTTGGGTTTTTGAAGGAGCTGCAACTCAACACGCAACACTATTTTTTGAGAATCCGATCAACAGCGGTGCACAAGTCCCGGACTTCGGCCGCGGAGGCCGCCAGGGCCGCGCGCTCGTCCGACGTGAGATCGTACTGGACGATCGCTTCGACGCCGCCGGCGCCGAGCCTGGCCGGCACCCCCACGAAGAGGCCGTGAATGCCGTATTCCCCTTCGCACAGGGCCGCACAAGGCAGGATGCGTTTTTGATCTTTGAGGATGGCCTCGACCATCTCGACCGCGCAAGCTGAGGGGGCGTAAAAGGCGCTGCCGGTCTTCAACAGCGTGACGATCTCCGCGCCGCCGCCCTGGGTGCGCTTGACGAGAGCTTCCAGCCGCTCCTTGGAGAGACACTCGCTGATCGGTCTCCCCGCCACCGTCGTGTACCGGAGCAGCGGGACCATGGAATCACCGTGCCCACCCAGCACCATGGCCTGGACGTCCCGCACCGAGACATTTAATTCCATCGCAATGAAGGCGCGCAGCCTGGCCGAGTCGAGCACGCCGGCCATGCCGAGGATGCGGTTCTTGGGGAACCGGCTGGCCTTGTGGGCCACGTAGGTCATCACGTCCAGCGGATTGGTGACGATCAGCAGGGTGGCCTGGGGGGACCGACTGGTCACTTCCTGCACGACCGACCGGACGATGCCCGCGTTGGTCTCCAGCAACTGGTCCCGGCTCATGCCGGGCTTCCGCGGCACGCCGGAGGTGATGACCACCAGGGCCGATCCCGCGGTCTCCTCATAGCCGGTCGAGCCCACGACCCGTGTGTCATACCCGCAGACCGGCCCGGCCTGCATCAGGTCCAGCGCCTTGCCCTGCGGAATGCCGTCCACGACATCGACCAGCGCCACGTCATAGCAGTTCTGCTCCGCCAGCCGCTGAGCCACGGCCCCCCCGACGTTCCCAGCACCCACCACCGTGATCTTCGGTCGTGCCATATCCCCCCCCGGAATTTGTTGATTTGGTGATTTGGTGATTGCTCCGGCCTCGGAAAACTTCACCAAATCACACAATCACCAGATCACCAAATCTTTCAATGTCCGTCGTGGCCGGTCCAGCCGCCGACCTTGAAGTTGATCGTGCACACGAAGTTCTCGCCGTCATAGAAATTGACCTTGATCTTCTTCTTGCCGTAGGTCTTCGCCAGGAACGCCTCCGGACTGGCCACCAGCTCCTGATACGCTCCCGGCGCATAGGCCCCCAGCTCGACAAAATTCACGATCATGCCGCTCTTGACCTCTTCGAGGATCTTCACGGAGCAGCGCGGGTAGATCTCCCAGAATTTCGCCTCGATCTCCTCGGCCGTCGGCTCAGCCCGCTCTTCACCAGGCTTGACGTTTGGCCGGGCGAATTTCGCCTGCCGCCGGACATACGGGTATTGATGGCCGGTGAACAGTTTATGCAGCCATTGAGGCACAGTACGATTCGCTGGCCCTTCAGCCATCAATCACTATAAGCCAATTGACACCGGGCAATGGGCAATAGGCGATAGGCTATAGGTGATTGGAAAACTGCGTCTTGCCACTTGCCTATAGCCCATAGCCTAGGCCTGCCTCATGTTGTAAGCCGCTGGTACAGGCGTGGGAGGCGCTCCGGCAGCGCCTCGACCCGGTCGATGATCAAGAACCGGACATCGCCGTACATCCGCCTGAGGTAGTCGTCGGCATCGCGATCTACCGTCATGCAGAACGGATCGATGCCCTGCATGCGCGCCTCCCGCAACGCCATCTTCGTATCCTCCAGGGAATACTCGTCGGCATAGCCATCATCCAGCGGTCTCCCGTCGCTCATCAGCACCAGGAGCTTCACGCGCGCCCGTCTGGCCAGCAGCTTTCGGGTCGCATGACGGATGGCCGCGCCATCGCGGTTCTGCTGGAGCGGCGCCATCGCGCCGATGCGCTGGGCGGGACGCCCGCCCCGCGGCTCATCGAACTCTTTCAGGACCACGAAATCCACGTGATGGCGGCCCTGCCCCGAGTAGCCATAGATGGCGTACTGGTCTCCGATGGCCTCCAGCGCTTCGCACAGCAGGACCAGCCCCTCTTGTTCGACGTTCAGCACCGTGCCGCTTTCCGGCTGGAGCCGGCGGCTGGTGGAGCCGCTCATGTCCACGAGAAAGGCGGCGGCCACCTCCCGCTCGCGTTTCTCCCGGCGCGCGTAGAGCCGGTCGGAGGGCTCGATCCCGGCCGCACGATCAGCCGTCAGTCGCACCACCGCATCGAGATCCACCTCTTCGCCGTCGGTCTGGCCATACAGCCGCCGGAGGCCGGACGGCCGGAGACTCTCGAAATACCGGCGCAGCAAACGGACCATCGGGCCATGCGCAGCCAGGGTGGCCTCCACGAACTCCGACCCGCCTTCGAGACCATACCGCTCCACGACCCGGCACCAGCCGGCCCGGTAGTCTTTGATCGTGCCATCCCACTCGTCGTATAGAAAGCTTCGCTCGCCTGCCGTGGCAGAGGCCCGACCGGATCGGTCTTCGCCGACCGCTAAGAAGTCTGCGATCACCGACCTCGGGGGGCCGGGGCGGACCGTGTCATCGGGCACGACTTCCCGCTCACCGGCGGGAGGTCCGGCGCTGAAGGCCGGAAAGTCCGCGTTCTGCTCTCGAACTCCCCGCGTGGCCTCCGACGCGATCTCCTGATCGGGCCGATCGGCCTCCGCACGGGTCCGGTCCCGCACCAGTGCGGGGTTCATCGCTCCGCGGTAGGCCCAGTTGGTGACGGCCCGATAGGCGCCGCCCAGCGCTTCCGCTGCCGGCGGCCCTGCGCCGATCTCGCCCCGGGCCGCACCGGTCCCTTCGGAGCTTTCAGCATCGGCGACGGCCGTGAGCAGGCGATCCATGGCCACATAGACCTGATCGGCCACGCGGACCGTCTCTTCGACCGTCGCGTTCTCGCGTAGGACTGCCCGGCACAGCGACCAGAGCTGTGCCACCACGTCGGCGATGGCGTCCGGAATGCATACGGTGCCCGGCTCGGCGGTCGAGAGCAGCAGGAGGCTGTCCACCACCATCTCCCGAACCGACAGCCCATGCGTCAGCGACCGCGTTTTGACCGCCTCCCGTGCCAGCGCCGCGAGGTCCTGGCGCAGGCCAGGATACTCGTGCTGCAGGCGCCATTCCACCCTGGCGTCTTCCAGCAGCGCCCACAGGTCCCGGATCAGGCCCGGCTGGGGATAGAGTCGAAACAGCTCCGCCAGCGTCCGGACAACCAGCCCCTCTCCCTCCCCCTCTCCGGGGCGCCCATTGCTC
>CAYZKG010000020.1:18221-20422 GCA_964478915.1 uncultured Nitrospira sp. | reverse complement strand
TGCAATGGGCCATGGGAGAGGGTCGGGGTGAGGGACTATACCGAAGCCGTACGGCTTCAATCAGATCCTGTAGCCGCGCGAGCGGGAGGTCGTAGGTCCCGAATTCGAGATGTCCCGCCTCATGGGCCGCCATCACGGTATACAGTCGTCTGTTCTCTTCCCAGGTCGGGTAGCGCCGGATGATGGCCGGGAGGGCGATCGCCCGCCCGTCTGGGCTGACGGCCGGCCGCATCGCGTCATCTCCGGATTCCGGCAAGGAGCGGATCGCGAGCTCGACGCCGCACAAGGCCTCGGCGAACAGCTTGAGGGATCGAGCCACCTGCCGCAGAGGCACCCCGCTCAGCGCCTGCTCGACCGAGGCGAGCGCTTTCCTGGTCTCCAGCGCGAAATAGGCTCGCGCGCCTTCGGCGCTGTATTCCAGGGTCTCCATCCCGCCCCGGAACCAGTCCTCAAACCGGTCGCTTTGCGCGTGATCTCCGAGCGCCGCGAGGATCTCGGGACATCGGCGCAGGTAGGCGAGACTGGCTTCGGCATCGCGCTCGGCCAGCAAGATGCCGTACTGCAGGATGCGGACCTGCCACTCCACGGGGGCGATCCTGCGAAGGAGCCTCGGGGCTTCAGCAAGAAACGCCGTGGCGCTTGACGGCGTCTGTTGCGCGAGCGCCGATCCGAACTGCACGATCAGCCGCCGGACATCGGGTCCTTCCACGTCGCCCAGGAGGCCGGGGCTCGCGCGGAAAAATTCCAACGTGCCCACGTAGTCGGTCTTCCCCAGGCTGTTCTGGGTCACCAGCTTCATGCCCAGTTCCACCCACGCGCGGACATCCTCGAGCGGGATCACCCTGGCGATCGCCGGCATCTGTCGGAAGAATTCGATCCCCAGCACGTAATCCCAGCGGGCCAGCTCCTGTCCGATCTCGGCCCAGGCCGCCAGCTCGCCGGCAGGGCGAAGCGGGAGCAGCTCCGGGGCGGCTCGAAGGAAGTCCAAGGCGACGTTCGGACTGGTCTCGGCCAGCTCCAGGGCGACCGTCAGCACCTGGCGACGAGCCGGAAGCGAGTCAATCAATCCCACGAGGAGGGGCGTCTCCTTGAAATACTTCAAGCCGGCGGCGCCTGAGGACTCGGCCACGGCAACCCCGAGATCCAACCAGGGCACGACCACCGCCACCCCCGCGCGGTGCTGCAGCTCAGGCAATGCCTCCAGAGCCACCTGCGCCACCTTGGCGGAGACCCGATGAAGCTCGTCGAGCAGCTCCAGCACGATGGCCATGTCGCTTTCGGCCAGCTCTCGGAAGTCGGCCATGAGGTGCTCGGCGGCCGACCGACCGAGCGCGTCCGTCAAGCGAGCGAGTAATTGGTCGTGTAGTGCCATACGAACCTCTGGTCTGCAGAAAGTCGCGATTGTAAAGGAGGCACCGGCGCTTGTAAACTACGCCCACGCCGCAGGTGGAGCTGATGGCCGGGTACCCGGGGAGCAATGGGTCCCGGTGTGCCGATAGCCAGAGGAGGGTGATGTCGCAATGGTCGGCTGTCACGAGCGCGGCGGCCGCCGCAACGCTTCTCGTCATCTTTATCATCACCGGGTACGCCGCCTCCATGTCCGCTGTTGATCCACGCAGCCTGAGCATCACCAGCGAGCTGGCGACGCGCCTGCGGTCGCACGTGGAGTACCTCGCGAGTCCCGCGCTGAAGGGTCGTAAGCCGGGCACTCCGGGAAACGACGCGGCCGCCCGCTATCTCATCAGTCAATTTCAAGAGATGGGGCTGGAGCCTCTCCCAAGCCTTCGGGGATACGGCCAGCGCATCTCGCCGGCCCTCGGCGACAACCTGATGGGGTTCCGTCCCGCTCGCGATCCCAGCGCGGAGCGGTGGCTGCTCATCGGCGCGCACTACGACCATTTGGGGGAGTCATTTGGGCGCGTCTATGCCGGCGCGGATGACAATGCATCGGCGGTCGCCATTCTCCTGGAGACTGCCCGGACCCTGGCTCCGTTGTCTCACTACTCCGTCCTGTTTGTGACGTTCAATGCCGAGGAGCCACCGTACATCCGCACCTCGGTCATGGGCTCACAGCACTTCATCGATCATCTTCCATCCGAGGTCGGCTCTCCGTCCCGATTCCAGGCTGTGATCATCATGGACCTCATGGGAGGCGTGCACTGGCAGCCGCTGCAAGAGGTGATCTTTGCGGCGGGAGCCGA
>CAYZKG010000020.1:16098-18121 GCA_964478915.1 uncultured Nitrospira sp. | reverse complement strand
CTGATCGAGGAAATCCCCGTGGTGGGCCGCGTGTCGTTCAGCGACTACGATGCGTTCCGGAACAGGTCGGTTCCGTACCTGTTCTTGTCGGCCGGCCGGACGCCCCGGTACCACCAGCCCTCGGACCTCCCGGACACGCTGCACTACGAGCGGATGGCCTCCACGGTCCGCTGGCTGCAGCAGATGGCTCAACGCATTGATCGGGATACCAAGCCGTATGGATTCGAGCCGGCGCGCGAGGAGGTGCCGGATGAGATCGCCAGCCTGCGTCCATTCATCGTCCAGGCTGCCGAGTGGGAGACCAGAATTCCCGGCACGTCTCTCCTCTCACTGATGAAGTTCAAGACGGATGTTCGCTGGCTGCAGCGACTGGATCCCACGACCGCGACCCCGGACGATATCAAACGACTGGAGCGGAGCTGTCTGCGGATGCAGTGCTTGCTGGCCGATTTCTACGGCTGCTTCGCGTTGTGACCGCTCTCCAGCAGCCTGGCGATCTCGTCAACGCGAAAGCGCGGAACCGGGCGCGACCGTCCATCCCTTACGAGGCGGACCCCATACCGGGGTGGCATGACGGTGCCGATGCGGCTCGCCTCGATGCCGCTCGCCGTCAGACGCTTGACGATGGCCGCCGCCCGTGCCGAGGAGGCGCAGACCAACAGCGCGCCGGAAGCAATCGCGCCCCACGGGTCAATGCCGAAGTGGGCGCACAGCCGGGCGCCTTCCGGGAGGACCCTGACCGCCCGTTCGTCGACCCGGACGCCGACCTTGGCCGCTTCCGCCAGCTCGTAGAGCGCCGTGCTGAGCCCGCCTTCCGTCGGATCGTGCATGGCGTGCACGCCGCCGACCGCCAGGGCGAGTTCGGCATCTCGCACGACGCTCAAGCCCGGATCGTGCAGATAGCGCCGGCACCGGTTCAGAAAAGAAGTTGAATACCGTCTTCTGATCCGTGCGGTCCGCTCCCTCGCCAGAACGGACACCGCTTCAATCGGAATCCCTTTCGTCAGGATGATGGCATCCCCGATCTTGGCCCCCGCCGTGGTGAGCAAGCGGCCCTTGGGGCATTCGCCCAGCAGACACCCCGCCACCACCGGCCGCGTCACGGCGTTGGTGACCTCCGTATGGCCCCCGACCAGCGTCACTCGAAGGCGTCGGCAGCTCGCGCCAAGTTGTGAAAACAGGCGGGACACTTGGGTGGCTGTCGCACCTGCCGGCAGCAGCACCGTCGCCAGGAACCAGCGCGGCGTGGCGCCCATCGTGGCCAGATCGTTCGCGTTGATCGTCAACGCATAGGTCCCGATGTCTTCCGAGACGAACGTGATCGGATCGGACTTGAGCACCAGGCAGGCGCTCCCGAGCGTGACGGCAGCCGCGTCCAGGCCGATGTCTGGGCCGACCAGGAGCTGCCGGTCCCGGCGCGCCCGGTTCACACGGGCCAGCAGGCGGCGGAGTAGCGCCGCCGGCAGCTTCCCAACCGCCAACCCCCTACGTTTCATCCCACACAAGCAGAGTGGGAGGCACGGAGCGATGAAGCTGCCGTACCCCGACCGTTCACTCCCAGCCGACCGGCTCATACCCCCGCTCTTTCAAGCACCGATCCACCACGCGCCTGTATGCCTCGTTGGGTTTCGAGGAGCCAAACAGCCCGCGCAGGAATCCGCCGGTGGCTCCGGCCGCAGCGCCAAAGGCCGTGCCGGGGCCCGGGGCCCCCAGGATTGCACCGCCCACCGCACCGCCGGCCGCGCCGATGCCGGCCCCGGCGGCGGTACTACCCGCCACCTTGGCGCCTTTCCGATCGCCAGGCGCAGCGCCGGCTGTTTCAGCCAGTTTTCGGCATTCGTCAATATCCTGTTCGACGACGTCCGGCCCGACTCTCTGGAGGTGAGCATTGGGATAGAGGACCGGCTTCGGGCCGGCGCATCCCATCAGACCCGCGACTACGAGTGTCGTCACTATCCAGATCTTCACAGTCGGTACCCGATTCTCCTTCGTCTCCCGTATCTCGTCGCGCGTCTTTCGTCTC
>CAYZKG010000020.1:0-15998 GCA_964478915.1 uncultured Nitrospira sp. | reverse complement strand
TCTCGTCATACGCTTCACGCATGACGCTCCCCTTACCCCTCACCCCTCACGCCTGACGCCTCGCCGTTTTAATAGATAGGCCCGTACACCACCCAGTGGCGGTCGTCCGGCACATCAACCATGAGGCGGCTGAGGTTCAGCTCGGCCAATTGCGCCGCCACTTCATCCTCCGTAAAGGCCGCCAGCAAGGAGTTATAAAAGTCCCGCCTCAGGATCGCCGGCTCACTGGCGGCATAGGTCTCCACAATGGCCTGCGCCGCCTCGGCCGACTCCGGACGCAGCAGGTCCATGACCAGGACCGGCGATCCGGGCTTGACCAGGTTCTTGAGCGCATACCAGAACTGCAACGGGTTGCGAAGGTGATGCACGAGGCTGTTGGAGATGCCGGCATCGGCCGGCTCCGGCAAGGTCAGCTCCTGAAACCGTTCCCATCGCAGCGCAATGCGATCCGCCAGCCCCGCTTCCCGCACCACCCGATCAGCCAGATGGATCATGGACCGCGAGCCATCCACCGCGGTGACCCGGCATTTCGGCAGGGCCCGCGCCAGCCGGATCGGGATGTCGGCCGGGCCGCAGCCGAGATCTATCACATGCCCTTCCACTCGCCCTTCGATCCAACGGGGATACGTATCCACAAACCGGTTGACGAAGCCCTGGTTCTCTTCGGCGAAATCGGCCTGCGCATAGGCGCGCGCCTGCTCGGGATCATCCATGAGTTCCGGCTCGAGCACGCGCTCCATCATCTTCCTCAATCCAGGCTATGGGCCATAGGCAAAGGGCTATGGGTAGATGATGAAAACCTATAGCCTATCGCCTATCGCCCATCACTTATTACCTCGATCACCACAGGATCACCTTGGCGCACAAGCCCTTCCTGTAATACGCGCGCGTACACCCGGCTCCAGCCCGGATGCCGCTTCTGGGAGATCCGCAGGAAGTTCCCGCTCACAAACCAGCGAGCGTTGTGCTCGCATGGCGCCGTATAGCTCACTACCTCTAGGCGCACGCTCTCGCCCACCCGCAAGCGGACACCCGGCTTGATGCGGTCCCACTCGAGTCCGGCCAGCGTGAGATTTTCTCCCGTGGAGCCCGGCGCGATCGGATGGCCTTCACCCTTGAGCGCCTCGATGACCTCCAGCGAGTACAGACACACCGCCTGGTCCGGCCCGCCGTGGACCTTGCGGTTGCGCTGACGGTCGCCGGCGACGCCCTGCAGAGTGATCCGGGCTTCGGCCACCGGCAGCTTCGGCACACCCCCGTTGGAGACATTGACTTGATGGAGGCGAGGGGCCAGGGCCGTCTCGGAGGCCAAGCTCTTCAGGACTCGATCGGCCGGCACGCCCTTGAGCAGGATCCGCTTCTGCCGCGAGGCGTGGCCGGCCCGGATCTCCACCGCGCTGTTCGGCAACGTGAACCGTTCGGCGAGATGGGCGCAGAGCACCTCGTTCGCTTTCCCTTCGACGGGAGGCGCCGCCACCCGGAATTTGAATGCCTTGCCGTGGCGCCCCACATATTCGGTGCGGCCGGCCTGCGGCTGGACGGAGACCGTGAGCAGGACGCCTTCGGCAGTTTGCACGATCGGATCGACCGGCTCGGTTCCGTGTCCCACCCAACTAACTCCTAGTGAATACGGTGATTTTCGGCCAAGTATGGCAAAGGTTCGTCACGGGATCAACCTCTTCCGAAAGGCCGCAGAATTTTTTCTTGACAGCCTGAGAAGAAGAGCCTACAATGATATTTGTTGAGAATGGTTATCACTATCGTATTCGATTAGAAAGGACTCATTCATGTATGTCTGTCTGTGCAAAGGGCTCACCGAAGCCGATGTGCGGCGCGCCGGCCAGGCCGGTCTCCTCTCCTGTGAGTCGCTTGCGTCCGCGCTCGGCATTGACCAGGAGGGATGTTGCGGGCGCTGCCTCCGCAACATTGATGAACTCGTCGCCCTGGCCACAAGCGAGACACCGATCAGCGTCAGATAGCCCTCCTGCCCGATCCGTCGATCCTGACCGCCCTCCGTCGCTCCCCCTGCCCTATATCCATACAGAAATCCGGTGTGTTGACTCCTGATCAGAGCGGCCGGATAATTTTCTTACAGGAACTCATGCTGTTCACCGGAGGACACCGCTATGAAAGCGAAAGAGGGCGTCATCGAGCACCTGAACAGGCTTCTGACCGCCGACCTGACCGCCATCAATCAGTATTTCGTCCACGCCAAAATGTGCGAGAACTGGGGATACGAGCGGCTCCACCACAAGGTGAAGCAGCGAAGCTTCGACGAGATGAAGGATGCGGAGAAGTTGATCGAGCATATCCTCTATCTGGAAGGGGTGCCCAACATGCAGCGCCTGGGAACGGTCAATGTGGGAGAGACGGTCCCGGAGCAGTTCAAGGCTGACCTGAAATCCGAGCACGAGATGTTGAAGCTCCATACCGACGCGATCGCCCATTGCGCCAAGGTCGGCGATTACACGACGCGGCACCTGCTTGAAGACATGGTCAAGGGCGTGGACGAGCACATCAACTGGATCGAAACGCAGCTCGAGGGCATCAAGCAAGTGGGCTTGGAGAACTACCTGAGCGAGCAAATTAAGAAGGAGTCGTAGCGGTCGCTGACTCAGTTAGCTTTTGATCGCCTGGACCGTCTCACGGAGCTCTTGGAGCCGCTTGGCAAACAGGTCCAGGTGGACCTCCCGCAGCGTCGAGTCCTCACGAAACTTCCACAGACGGTGGAAGACAGTCCGCATCTCGCGTCTGATCGTGACCGCCTTGGCATACGCCGTGGTCGCGGCTTGGGCCTCGGTCACAAGACAGAACGCCTTCCGAAGAGCGTGAAACTGATCGTGCAGCCTGTCCAGCGCGGCCTCATAGTTCTGTCCGCTCCGAGCCGCCTGGACGCTTGCGTCAAGCATCGTGGTTAGATTGACGATGGTCTGAACCCCGCTTGATGCCTGGTCGCCGGCACCCTGCGCCTGTGCCAAGAACTCTCCGGCTTGCGGGTGGAGGAGACTGCCGCACCCGGAGAGAAAGAGGAAAAGGACCGCTGCGATCCCGACCGCGAACCTGTTCGTTTGTGTCACCATGAGAGACCTCATGAGCTGGGCTGCTGGGCGAAGAACAGCCCCTGGTTGATATCGCCGATGCTGACCATCCCCACGAGCTTCCCTTTTTCAACCACGGGAATACGCCGGAAGTTCTTGAGCCCCATATAGGAGGCTGCCTGAAGGACAGCGTCTTCGGGCGCCACGGTCAGCGGATTGGTACTCATCACTTCTTTCACCTTCTTTGCAAGGATTCCAGCGTAGCCTGCCTCCGTTTCAACGAAGTCGCGGCTGTGCACGTTGTCATGGATATAATCGCCGTAGTTCGGGTACAGCGGCAGCAGGATATCGCGGATGGTGACCACGCCCACCAGGGAGTTGTCATCCTCCACCACTGGAATCGCGCCGCAGCGCCGGCTCAGCATCTTGACGACGACGGAGCGCACGGTATCGGTTGCCTTGACCGTCAGCACGCCGGTGGACATGACATCGCGAACGAACATGGCATCCTCCTTAAAGTGAGCGACTCGCCACCTCTTGCGAAAACGATCTGCATTATAGAGCGGAAGGCAGAAGCGGATCACCGCTCAGTGGCGATATAGCTGGAGAGCAGTCTGACAGGGCGATACGCCATCTTGGACCGGGCCAATGTCGGAAGGTCTGAGTCGTCCATCGTATTGATGAATGCATAGCCCCGCTCCGCGCCTTCACGGCAGACTTCCCGAAAGATAAACTGCGCGAGACCGGGAATCGCCCGATCGGCCACCTCGAACAACACGCAAAACACGGACGCGGAGCGTTCGTAGCCGAATGTGTAGGCGCGAATGGCGCCGTCCACCCGCACCACCCGCCCTATCAGCTTAAGCGCCTCGTGGCAGACCATCGCTTCCCGGTGGGCCGCCTCGCAATCGCGCAGCATGTGACGCGCCGATTCGTCGAGAGGCCTGGCGGTCTGCTGCGCCGCCCAGTCGGCGAACAGCGTCAGGCACGCCTCACGATACTCGTCCCGATACGGCTCGTAGTGGAATTGATGTGACCGGACGAAGCGGTTGCAGGCGGCCCGTTGTGACCTGTACCGATCGCCGTTGAGATTCGCCAGATCCGAAGCCCGATACAGATAATCCCGGTCCTTGGCGGTCAGCCGATATCCCCAGGCTTCAAGCTCCGGCTTGAGCTCTTCCGGGATATTTTCAATGCGCGTGACCGCGGACCGGTGATTCCTCTCCCGCATGATCTTCATGGCCTGCCCTATGGCCTCAGTAAGGCGGGGCACCCATTGCATTCTGTAGAGGGGGCACCCATTGCACGCTCTGAGCAATGGGTCCCGGTCCCGGTGAGGGGCGAGGCGAAGGGGGAGAGGCGGGAGAGGCATAAAAACGCCGTCCGAATTCTCGGCGAACAGGCAGAGACAACCGCCCAGCTCAGCCCAAAAATACGAAAACAGCGATCGCCAGACGAGATGCGGCGCGAGGTGATAGGCCGACAGGGCCGTTCCGGTCTGCGCCAAGGCATTTGTCCACCGCTCCCAATCATCCCGTGTCAATGGCTTCAGAATGGGCGGACGGCGTCCCAGCCGCTCGGTCAGACGAGGCAGGACTCTGATCACGGTCACATCGTCCTGGAATCGAGCCACCAGCGCAGGATGCTCGATAAAGGTGCCCAGGTATTCCTCGCGCTCGACCAGTCGGGCGATACGCTCGGCATAGCCGACCAGGCTAGAGGCCAGAGGCGATGGGCTATCGGTCGGAGCGGTCTCGCCCATGAACGGGCACTTGGCATCCCAGCCCAGCACCACCTCAGCTCCGTCCCGGCTCCACATCACCGTGAACGGATAGAGCTGACAGTCCAGAGGCCGAACATCGTAGATGCGACAGTATGACGTGCTGGGATCGAACGCCGGGCAGATGTACCCCTGGCCGGCGGGGTTGGGCACCACGGTCACCTGCCCGCCCGCCGGATTCGGGAAGTGCCGGGGATCGATCCCGCGGGCGATCGCATACCCGATCTCTTCCGCGGTGAAATACGGCCGCAGGAAGCTGTCCGCTTCGGGAAAGCGGCAGCAGACATCGCAGCTCAGACAAATGCGACTCGGCACGAGTTGCGGCAGCGGTGTGATCTGGATCAGATCCATCCTGAGCTCCGGGGATGTATTCTACCGCGAGAGGCCAGCGGCGTTCCAAGCGCTGGTGAGATCGGAGGGGAAGACGAGAGCAGTGGCGAATCAGAAAATGGCCTTGACGAGCTCCTGGATGCTGCGCTGCATGTCCGGATCGTCCGTGATCGGCCGGATGACGGCCGCCTCGCAGGCGCGCGCATGCGGGACACCCTGGCGGATCAGCTCGCCGGCGTAGATCAACAACCGGGTGCTGACCCCTTCCTCCAACCCGTGGTTCCGGAGATTGCGGACCTTCCCGCCAAGCTTCACGAGCCGGGCCGCCATATCCCGATCCACGCCGGCCTCTTGCTCGATGATGCGCGTTTCAATGTCGGCCGGCGGATAGGTGAACTCGATGGCCAGAAACCGCTGCTTGGTGCTCTGCTTCAATTCCTTCAGGACGCTTTGATAACCGGGATTGTACGAGATCACCAGCATGAACTCGTCCACCGCCTCGACCACTTGGCCTTTCTTTTCGATCGGCAGGATGCGCCGGTCATCGCTCAGCGGATGAATGATGACGGTGGTGTCTTTCCGCGCTTCCACGATCTCGTCCAGATAGACGATCGCCCCGTGCTTGACGCCGAGCGTGAGCGGGCCGTCCACCCAGACCGTCTCGTCGCCCTTGAGCAGGTAGCGCCCGACCAGGTCTGACGCGGTCAGGTCCTCATGGCAGGCGACCGTGATCAACGGACGTCCCAGCCGGTATGCCATGTGCTGGATGAATCGGGTCTTCCCGCAGCCGGTGGGTCCCTTCAGCATGATCGGCATCCGGCTTGTGGCCGCGACGGTGAACAGGCCGATCTCGCCGTTGACCTCGGCATAGAACGGCTCCGTCTTGATGCGGTACTGATCGACCGCGACCTCCTGTCCCTTCGGCGAGAGATGGTCCCGTTGGCTCATGCCGCAACCCTGTTGGCTGATGCGAGGTTCGTGCGTATCATACGCCGACGGACCGTGATGAGGCAAGAAAGCGCCGTCGCGAAATGCCCAGGTCTGGCGCCGCCGACGCTCTTGTATGGATGCAAGAGGCCGTGTTACGATCACGACCACTTCTGAACTGGCAAGAGGCCCGAGGCTATGGGCATTCGTGCCTCTCGCCTCTGGCCCCTCGCCTCGATGAGATTCCCTTGACCCTCGCGAGCGCGACACCACATCACACCGGCACGGATGCCCGCCACCGCTGTTCCCTCATCCGAGACACGCTGATCCGGGACGGGATCTATCGGCAGCCCGGGAAAGAGTCTGCTGCGGATGATACCGGCTTGGCCACTCATTGGCGCATCAGCCCCGACGCGTTTCCACTTACTGCAGAGCAGGTGGCCTTTCTTCGGTCACTGGGCGACCGGCTCCTGTCGTTCTATCGGGTGTTGAACCGCCTCTATCTGGAGAGCGTCCGTGGCACCCAGCCGGCCTGGGTTCATGGCTACCTGGACCAAGGCAAGCCTGATTGGCTGGTGACGTACAGCCGGATGAAGCGGTTTCGCGACCTCGTCCCAGCCGTGATCCGGCCGGACATCATTCCCATCGACCCGGAGCCGTCGTCCAACGGGTCGGATCTGGTCATCACGGAGCTTGATAGCGTGCCGGGTGGCATCGGCCTGACCGGATGCCTGTCTCGTGCCTATGCCTCTCTCAAGGACCCGCATCTGGAGATCGTGGGCGGAGCGAACGGCATCGTGACGGGGTTTGCCGACATGCTGCGCCGTCAGTTGCAGAGCGCGCCGGGTCCGACGGGGATGCCAACAGGGGCGATGGCGATTGTCGTCTCGGAGGAGTCCCGATCCTACCGGCCGGAGATGGCGTGGCTGGCCGCGCACCTTCGCGAGAACGCGCTAGAGGTCCATTGCGTGGAGCCGCGGGAGGTGCGGTTCACGGAGGAAGCGCTGCTCGTCAACACGGAGTCCGGCGAGCGACCGATTTCGGTGCTGTACCGGTTCTTCGAGCTGTTTGACCTCAAAAACGTCCCGAAATCCGAGTTGTTCATGTACGGCGCGAAGAAGGATCGCGTGGTGATCACGCCGCCGTTCAAGCCGGCGCTCGAGGAAAAATTGGCGTTCGCGCTCTTGCACCATCCCCTGCTGGCCTCGTTCTGGAGCCGGGAACTGGGGGACGAGACGTTCCTGCTGCTCCGCCGCTTGATGCCGCGGACCTGGGTGCTGGATCCCCGCCCGGTCCCGCCCTCTGCCGTCATTCCGGACTTGCGCGTCGGAGGCCACGCCGTCGCCGACTGGCGGGATGTGGCGAGCGCCTCCCAGAAGGACCGACGCTTCGTGATCAAGCCGTCGGGATTTTCCGCATTAGCGTGGGGAAGCCGCGGGGTCTCGGTCGGGCACGACCTGCCGCAAGGAGAATGGGCCGCGGCGCTGGAGGCGGCGCTCGCGGCGTTCCCGACGACCCCCCACGTCCTGCAAGAGTTTCACAAAGGACGCCAATTCAGCCTGGCGTACTACGATCCTGCCGCCGATGATGTCCTGCCCATGGCCGGCCGCGTGCGGCTCTCGCCGTACTATTTCGTCACGGGTCATGGTGCGGAGCTGGCCGGAGTCCTCGCGACCGCCTGCTCCCCGGAGAAAAAACTCATCCATGGGATGCGGGACGCCATCATGGCGCCCTGCGCAACAACCGTGAAACGTGAGGCGTGAGGGGTGAGGGGTGAAGTGATGATGCTGTATCACGTGAACTGGTGTCCCGAGTGCGCGATCGTTCGGGAGAAATTGGCCACCCTGGGCATCCAGTATGATGACGTGGTGGTGTCGGACTTCCGACCGATGCGCAAGCAGGTCTTTGAGGTGTCCGGGCAATACTATGTCCCCGTCCTGGTGGACGGCGACGCGGTGTTGACCGACACCTGGGACATCTTGCGCTATCTGGATGAGCGGCACGCCAACAGCGCTGAACGAAGTGGGACTGAATAGGAGGAACCGGGAACCTATGGAGGAATGGAGACGTATCCTGGCCGACAGCATCGTCAAGCCCAAGGACCTTGCTGATCATTTGGGCGTGGATCCGAAGGAGATCGAGGCCATCGTCGGGGACTATCCCATGCGCATCACCCCCACGGTCATGGCGATGATCAAGGAAAAAGGCGATCCGATCTGGAAGCAGATGGTGCCGGACCCCGCCGAGATCGAAGACGAGGACGCCCCCGATGATCCCCTCGACGAAGATCTCGATAGCCCCGTGCCCCATCTGGTGCACCGGTACCCGGACCGCGTCCTGTTGATGGTCACGAATCAGTGCCCCGTCTACTGCCGGTTCTGCACGCGGAAACGACTGGTGGGGAAACCCGGGTTCCTGAAAAAAGGGGAACTGGACCGCGCCATCGCCTATCTGCGGGCGCATACCGAGGTGCGGGACGTGATCCTTTCCGGCGGTGATCCGCTGCTGCTGCCGGACGACCTGCTGGAGCGGATCCTCAATGCGTTGCGGTCCATTCCTCATCTGGAGCTGATTCGCCTGGGGTCGCGGGTTCCGGGCACCTTGCCCCAGCGGATTACGCCCAGGCTCTGCGAGATTCTCAAGAAATATCACCCCATCTACATGAACCTCCATTTCAATCATCCGGATGAGCTGACGCCGGAGGTGAAAGCGGCCTGCGGCCAATTGGCGGACGCCGGCGTGCCGCTCGGGGCGCAGACCGTGCTGCTCAAAGGCGTCAATGACGATCCCGAGATCATGAAACGGCTCGTGCACCAACTGCTGCTCGCCCGGGTCAAGCCGTATTATCTCTATCAGGCCGATCTCACAAAAGGCACCAACCATTTCCGCACCACGATCGAGACCGGCTTGAATATCATCCGGAGCCTGCAGGGCCACACCAGCGGCATGGCGGTCCCGCATTTCGTCATCGACGCGCCTGGCGGCGGCGGGAAGATTCCGATCCTGCCCGATTACCTGCTGCATCTGGACGAAGACGGCGCCGTGCTGAAGAATTATGAAAACAAGACCTTTCACTACCCGCAGCCTCCCCTCACCGCATCCCTCTCCCGGGGACCCGTTGCTCGGTCCGTTGCAACGGGTGATGGGAGAGGGGAGGGTGAGGGGAGCCGGCGGGAGCTACCCATGGTGGGCGCCCATCCCAACTTCACCGCGTGCGGCGACGGAGCCATGGACGACCTGTAAAAAACAGTGGGCTTCGACCTGGGCACCCGTTGCTCCTGAACTGCAACGGGTACCCGTTGGAGCAATGGGTCCCGGTCCCGACGAGCTAAGGCATGAACGGCATCCTCCCCTATCAACGGCTGAAGCAGCTCATTGCCGACCAGGTGATCACGGCGGACATGCCGATCGAGGATCGCCAGGTCCAGCCCGCCAGCCTCGACCTTCGGCTTGGGACCAAGGCCTACCGCCTGCTGAGCAGCTTTCTCCCGGAGCGGTCGGAGATCAAACAACGGCTGGATGTGCTGGATTTTTACCAGTCCGACCTGGTGATGTACGAGATGGACCTCACCGGCGGAGCGATTCTCGAAAAAGGGCACGTCTATCTGGTGCCGCTGCTGGAATCCCTCAGGCTCCCGAAGAGCCTGCGGGCCAGGACCAACCCCAAGAGCACGACGGGCCGGCTGGACGTGTTTACGCGCGTCATCACCGATCTCAACATCGGGTTCGATGAAATCCGGGCCGGCTACGCCGGACCGCTGTATCTCGAGATCGTGCCCCGTTCCTTTACCATCCGAGTCAAAACAGGGATGTCCTTGAATCAGCTCCGTCTGGTCAGAGGCTCCGCGACGGTCCCGGATCCGCGTCTCCGCGCGCTGCACATGAGCGACGCGCTGCTCTATCACCACCGCGACAGCGCTCAGGCGGAAACCCCGGTGAGCAGCCAGGAGCTACGGACCGACCAGGGCTTGTTCCTCCGGATCGATCTGCACGGCAGCGAGCAGGATCGCGACACGATCATCGGATACCGAGCCAAGAAAAACAGCCAGGTCATCGATCTGTCCAGGATCAATTACTATGCCGCCCTGGACTTCTGGGAACCGATCCGGCGGCACCGGAACGATAGTCTGCTGCTGGAACCGGAAGAGTTCTACATCCTGGCCTCGAAGGAGCGGATCCGCGTGCCCGCGGGCCACGCGGCCGAGATGGTGGCATACGAAGCGGCCTGCGGGGAGCTTCGCACCCACTACGCGGGCTTCTTCGACCCCGGCTTCGGCTATGGCCGAGGCGAGCTGAAGGGAACGCCGGTTGTCCTGGAGGTCCGCCCTCACGACGTGCCCTTTCTGATCCACGATGGACAAACCTTTTTCAAGGTTGTATACGAAAAGATGATGGAGCCGCCGATCCACGTGTATGGCGCCGGGCTCGGCTCTTCCTATCAGCAGCAAGGCTTAACCCTGAGCAAGCAGTTCAAATCCTGATCGTGGCGCCTCCCGATCCCATAGACCCTGGCCCGACTCCAGGCAGACCCGATCCGTCCCGGCCCTCCCGGGACCAGGACTCCGGCGTCACCGAGGATCGTCACCTCACCACGGCGGAGCTGTTGATCGGGGTGGCGATGATCTTCACCGGATTTCTCAGCATTCTCCTGTCCATCAGCGGCGGATTCGAGATCAATATCGTGCCGGTGCTGCTGTACTTTGCCGGGACCGCGATCTGGGCTCACGCCGCGATCGAGCACCTCACCGTGAAGTACGTGGTGATGGCGGCGTCCATCGTCCTGGCCCTGGCGTTCTTCCATTTCGGCGAGGTGTTGTTCTGGCACAAGCAGATCATCTTTTGGGCCACCATTGCGATGGTGGCCTTTTTCATGTTCAAGACGCCAAAGAAGTAGCCCTCAGTTTTCAGCCGTCAGCGAATATCAAATTAATGGGCTTCGACCTGGGCACCCATTGCAGCACGGAGCAATGGGTCCCGGAACGCCCGCACGATTGTGACGAGCCAAACACATGACCATCACCGTGGTGATTCCGGTCCTCAATGAAGAACGGTATCTGCCGCTCCTCCTGAAACGCCTCGCCGGAACGGCCTTCGACGAGATCATCGTCGTGGATGGCGGCAGCCAGGATCGCACCCTCGAGATCGTTCGATCGCTTGCGGGCAATGGGCAATGGGCAATTCCTCCCCATAGCCTATCGCCTATAGCCCCTCGCCTCGCCCTGCTGGCTTCGCCAGCAGGGCGCGCGACCCAGATGAATGCCGGCGCCTCCGCCGCCCGGAGCGAGATCCTGCTGTTCCTGCACGCGGACACGAGCCCACCCGGCGAAGCTTGCGCCGAGATCGCAGGAGCTTTGCAGGACGTATCGTGCGTCGGCGGCCGGTTCGATGTCCGGTTCGAGCGAGATGTCGGGATAGGCTGGCTGGTCAGCCGGCTGATGAACCTGCGCTCCCGCCTGACCGGCATCTGCACCGGAGATCAGGCGATCTTCGTCAGGCGATCGGTTTTCGAGCGGCTGGGCGGATTTGCCGATCTGCCGCTGATGGAAGACGTAGAATTCAGCCGGCGACTGAAAGCCACCGGGCGCGTCGCGGCCCTCCACGCCAAGGTGGTGACATCCTACCGCCGCTGGGACACCTATGGCCCCATCCGCACGATCATCCTTATGTGGGCACTCCGGCTCCTGTATTGGATGGGCGTCAGCCCGCGCCGCTTAGCGCACCTGTACAGCGCAGTGCGGTAGCGTACGCGGGCGAGAGGCAATGGGCAATGGGCGATAGGAAACATACGAATAGAGCCTCTAGCCCCGAACGCGCCTTCAGCGCGCTCGTGATTTTTGCCAAGGCGCCGATTCCCGGCCAGGTCAAAACGCGGCTCTGTCCGCCGCTGACGGAGGACGAGGCCGCAACCCTGCATGGCAGTCTGGTCCTCGATGTGCTGGAGCGCACACGCGCCCCCTCCCTCACCCTCCCTCTTGGAAGGGGGAGGGAAGTGTGGGGGTGGGATCGCTTTATCGCCTGCGCGCCATCCGCTGAGCACGTGTTTTTCAAGATCCTCGCGGAGCGCGAAGGCGTGCGGCTCCTGACTCAGACCGGAGACGACTTGGGCGCCCGCATGAGCCATGCATTTGATGCCGTCTTCGGCATGGGCTACCGGCGCGTGGTGCTGACCGGGACCGATCTGCCGTCGATTCCGGCTTCGGTCTATGCCGAGGCGTTCGCCCTGGTCGAGGAGCACGATCTGGTGCTCGGTCCGTCCACGGACGGCGGCTATTATCTGATCGGGCTCAAACATCCCGTACCCGAGCTGTGGAGCGGGGTGCCATGGTCTACGGATCGGGTGTTTGACCTGACGATGCAAAAAGCGCAAAATTTGGGCCTCGATGCCGCCGTGTTGTCCCCTGAACGTGATATCGATACGATCGAGGACCTGACCGCTCTGATCAGTGAAGCCGGGCTAGAGGCTATAGGCGATAGGCAAGAGGCAAAAGGCAAGAAACAAGAGGGTGCAAAGCCTAAGACCCATAGTCCATCATCCATTGCCCCTTGTCTATCTAATCGGACTGCCGGCGTCCTCCGGCTCCTGGCCGCCAGACTCCGATCCCGCTCCGCCGGTCCCGCTTTTGGGGAGCGAGTCCGCTCTACCCCTCCATAAGTGAGATGCTGATGCGGAGGCCCTGTGGGCTCCACTGACCAGAAACCAGCCAAGCAGGAAACCACGTCCATCCGCGATGGGAGGCCCGGTTGGTCGGTCAGCATGCGGCTCATCGTCCTGATTACCCCGCCGCTCCTGCTGTTCCTGGTGGCCGTGGCCTGGTTCTTTCCGGGCCGCCAACGGATCGCGCTCGTGGAAGCTGATGCAACCCATGCCGCGACCGCCCTCGTCACGCAGATCAAGGCTGACCGAGAATACTATGCGTCCGTCGTGGTGCCGCGGCTCCTCAAGATGAACGCCAAGCTACAGGTGGACTACCACCGCGTTCCGAACGCTTTTCCGCTGCCGGCCACGTTCCTCCGCGAAGTGACGGATATGGTGGCTCGCACGCGGGCCGACTACCGTACGAAGCTGCTGAGCCCCTGGCCGATTAACAAGGCGAACGGCATCTCAGACGTGTTCCAGCAAGAGGGCTTTGAGAGCTTAATACACGGCCCTCGTGAAGGGATCTATGGTCGCCGGGATACCGTCGGAGGGGCCACGGTCATGCGGTTTCTGGCACCCGATCGGGCCGTGCACCAAAGCTGCGTGGACTGCCACAACGCGCATCCGGACAGTCCCAAGCACAACTTCCGTCTGAACGACCTCATGGGGGCCATCGAGGTCAGCATCCCGATCGAAGCGCCGCTGCAAAGGGCCAGACAGGACCAGCTGTGGCTGCTCATGGGAGGCTTGGGGGTTGGCGTCGTGATCATGGCTCTGGTGATTCTCGGAAGTCGCCGCGTGGTGACTCGCCCGCTGCGGGATCTCACCCATCAGATGCGCGACATCGCCCAGGGGAAGGGCGAGATTGCAGAAGCGCCGGCCATCCCGAAACAGACCGAAGAGGCGATGGGGGAAGAGGTCCGAGTGCTGTGGCAGCAATTTTGGGAAATGCATGAGGCCATCGAGGCGAATCAACGAAACCGGAGCCTGGAGCTGCAACGCCAGGCGGACGCGCTGCAGTCGTTGACCGACCGCCTGCTGGACCTTCACAAGATCGGCCAGACCATTCAGCAGGCCACCTCGGAGGAGGAGGTGTACCGCATCCTGAGCCATACCTTGCAGCGCGGGCTCCCGCTTCGACAGATCCTGATCCTTCGGCTTAACGCTTCCGAAGACCGCCTCGAGATCGTGTGGACAGCTCCCAAACGGGAGGACCTCGTCGTGGACTCCTATCCGGTCTGGAACGAGCCGCTCAATTGTCCGGTGATCAGATCAGGCCGGGAATATCGGGTCGAGGATATCCGCCAGGACCTCACCTGCCAGTTCAGCATCTCGAATAACGAGGATGGCGCCTACTGGTGCGTGCCGCTGGTGATCGGCGGCCGGACTATCGGGGTGGTCCATCTCGTCAGCTCACAGACCCATTGCTGGGCCGAAGAGAGCCGCCAGTGGGTGGAAGCGCTGATCAATGTGGCCACTCCGATGATCGGACACCTGCAGCACATCGAAAAGGCCAAGCGGCGGGCGCTGGTCGATGAGCTGACGGGCGCCTACAATCGGCGCTTTCTGGACGAGATCCTGGGGAAGATGGTCCTGCCGGATGAGCGGCGACGGCGCCAGACCTTAAGCGTGCTGATGATCGACCTGGACCATTTCAAGACCGTGAACGACACCTTCGGGCATCACGTCGGAGACACCGTGCTGAAGACCGTGGCGTCGGTCATGCACCGGACGCTCAAAAGCAGCGACATCCTGGTCCGGTACGGCGGCGAGGAATTTACGGTGGTGCTGCCGCAAACGGACGTCAACGGCGCGACGGTCGTCGCCGAGCGCCTGCGGATCGCCGTCGCGGATTTCTCCCTGCAACGGCTCGCCCCGGCGGCGCCCGACCACATTACGATCAGCATCGGGGTGGCAAGCTACCCGACTCATGCCAACTCCGTGAGCGACCTGCTCCGGATCGCCGACGAAGCGCTGTACCAAGCGAAAACTCTCGGCCGGAATCGAGTCGTCTGCGCCCAGAGCGGCTCGAAAGCAGCTCCTGCTGGTTCACCGAAAAAAGAAAGCTGACGGCATGGCAGCCGACGGAACGCAACAAGTCGCGTTGATCACCGGTGGCGCTCGCGGCATCGGGCGGGCGGTGGCCCTGGACTTGGCCAGCCGGCACTGGTCAGTGGCGATTTGTTATCGGACCAGCGAGCGGGAGGCGGCCGAGACCAGTAAGGCCATTACCGAGCGGGGGGCCAAGGCGCTGGCGATCCGGTGCGATGTCTCGGACCCCGTCGCGGCCCGCAATCTCGTCCGGCATGTGGAGCAGACCTGGGGGCGCCTCGACGCGCTCATCAATGGGGCCGGGCCCTATCACCGGGTCAACCTCTTCGAGGAGACTCCTGAAGGCTGGGCCGAGATGTTCGCCAACAACCTGCACCCGATCTTTTACCTCGCGCAGGCCGCTGCGCCGGGGATGAAAACCCGCAAGTACGGCCGGATCATCTCCTTCAGCATGGCGAACGCCGACCAGATGATCGCCCAGCCCGACATCACCGCCCACTACATTGCGAAAGTCGGGGTGCTGATCCTGACGCGAACCTTAGCCAAGCTTCTGGCTCCCTACGGCGTGACCGCCAATGCCATCTCTCCGGGCTTCATTGACTCCGGGAGCGCGCCGCCCGGCGAGTTGGCCGGGATGGTCAAACGGATTCCGGCGGGGTACGTCGGCGAGGTGGGCGACACCGTGGCGGCCGTGCGCTACTTGCTGTCCGATGAGGCGCGGTACGTGAACGGTGCGAATATTCACGTGAGCGGCGGCTGGGGAATTTAACGCGGTGCGTGGTAGGACACTCGCTTCCTGAGCCTCCAGGAGCGACCCTTTCGGGCTCCGCCGAGTGGAAGCCTTCCAAGTATTCCCGTCGCCACGGTCTGCGACCGTGGTGCGGTGGTCAGTACTGGCTTTCCCCCTCTTCGGAGCCTCGGTGGGTACCCCCGCTCCTTCGGCAAAGTCGCTAATTGTCCTACCACGCACCGGTTGGACTATGGAAGAAGGGGAAGAAGGAGGAAAATATGGCTGAGATAAAAATCGTGGCGTATCTGAAGCCGGTGTGCGGATGGAGCGACGGGGTCCGCGCGGTGCTTCAGAAATATAAGCTGCCGTACGAAGATCGAGACATCACCAACAATCCGACGGACTACAACGAGATGGTGCAGAAGTCGGGCCAGCGCTTGTCCCCCTGCGTCGAGATCAACGGGAAGATGCTCGCCGACGTGAGCGGGGATGAGGTCGAGGCCT
>CAYZKG010000019.1:0-28403 GCA_964478915.1 uncultured Nitrospira sp. | reverse complement strand
AGATAGTAGTACATGGAGATGATGATGTTGATCAATCCGACAGCGATCAGCGTGTACAGCTCCTCTTTGACAGCCGCCAGGAAGATGTACAGCTTGCCGATGAATCCGGCCAGCGGCGGGACGCCGGCCAGCGACAGCAGAAAGACGAGCATGGCGAATGCTAAAAACGGCGACCGGCGGTTCAGACCGTTGTAGTCTTCGATCTCGTCGCTGTTGATGAGGTTGCCCACCGCGATCACCACCGCAAACGCTCCCAGGTTCGCAAACAGGTAGGTCAATAGATAAAACAGGATCGCATCGCTGCCCATCTTCGTCCCGGCAGCCAGCCCGATCAGGATGTTCCCGATCTGGGCGATCCCGGAGTAGGCCAGCAGGCGCTTGATATTCCGCTGGGCGATGGCCACGATGTTCCCGTAGGTCATGGACAGGATCGAGGCGCCGACCATGAGCAGGACCCACGCCGGCTTGAAGGCAGCCAGCGAGACAAAGAATATCCGGATCAGGATGGCGAAGGCGGCCCCTTTCGGCGCGATGGACAGGAACGCGGTGACCGGGGTCGGAGCGCCCTGGTAGGTGTCCGGAATCCAGGCGTGAAACGGCACCGCCCCGATCTTGAATCCCAGGGCGGCGAAGATCAGCAAGTACCCGACGATCAGGCCAGGGGTCGGCTCGGACAGGATCATATCCGAGAACACCAGCTTCCCCGTCTCGCCGTACACGAGGCTGAGCCCATACGCCAGGATTCCGGCCGCGAACGCGCCCAGGATGAAAAACTTCAGGCCGGCCTCGCTGGAACGCAGATCGTCGCGGAGATAGGGCACCAGAACGTAGAAGCCGAAGGTGGAGAATTCCACCGTCACGAAGACCGACAGGAGATCGTTGGCCGAGGCCATGAACATCATGCCGAGCGCCGACATCTGGACCAGAAAGTAGTATTCCCCGCGGAAGAACCGGAAGCGGTGGACATAATCGACCGACGCGAGGATCACCAGGATGGTGGAGACCACCACGAAGATCTTGAAGAAGATCGCCAGCCGATCCAGCGCGAACATGTTTCTGAACAAGGTGCCGGTGATCCCGACCGCATCGAGCCAGATCAGGCCGAGCAGCACGGCCGCCAGGCCCGCCACGCTGAGGTGGGCCAGCGCGTTCTGCGGCAATCGCGGCACCGCAAAGTCCACGATCAGCACCACGCAGATCCAGAGGGTCAGCAGCAGCTCGGGGAGCAGCAGCACCAGATCGGAGGTGGTCAGGGCGAGATCGAAGGTCATGGCATTATGCTTTGGGACACCAAGGGTGCGACGGTCACGATCCTCGCCAGCAGCGGATCTACGCTGGACCGGATCACATCATAAAAATGACCCGGGAATATGCCGAAGGTGATGCTGCAGGCGATCATCAGCAGCAAGGGGAACCGGTCCACGAACGTGATGGCGTCCTGGCTGTGGCGGTACTCTTCCGGCATGGGGCCGTAGAACACGCCTCGCATCATCCGGAACAGATAGGCCAGCGTCAGGACGATCCCGAGCACGGCGATGATCACTTGCACCGGATACTTGTTCCAGCTTCCGACCAGGATCATGATCTCGGCGATGAAATTGACGGTGCCGGGCATGCCCACCGACGCCATGCAGGCCACCAGGAAGCAGGCCGCGATGAACGGCATGCGGTTCACCAGGCCGCCCAGGGACGGGATGTCCCGCAGATGCGTCTGGTCGTACACCCAGCCGGCCATGGCGAAGAGCATGCCCGTGGCCAAGGCGTGGGCGAACATGTACAGCACCGCGCCGGTCAGGCTGATGTAGTCCAGGGCAGCCATGCCGAGGAACACGTACCCCATGTGGCTGGAGCTGGAGTACCCGATCACGTACTTGGTATCCCGGGCGTAGAACGCGACGAATCCGCCGTACAGGATGCTGAAGATGCAGAGAATCGCCGCGATCGGCATCAATTCGCGGGTCAGATCGGGCATGATCTCGTAGCAGATGCGGATGATCGAAAAATGCCCGAGCTTCATCAGCACGCCGGCGTGCAGCATGCTGGTCGCGGCCGGCGCGGCGGCGTGGCCTACGGGCGACCAGGAGTGCAGCGGCCACAGCGGCGCGATCGAGGCGAACCCGAAGAACACCAGCAGCCAGATGATGGTGCCGAGCGTGCCGGAAAACTTCGCGTGCTCCCGCAGCACCACGATGTCGAAGGTGTTCAGGCCCGAAAATTTGTAGATCAACAGAATCCCCATCAAGGCGACCACGGCCCCGACCGAGAGGAACAGCGTGAGCTTCATGGCGGCGTACTCCTTGCTGTTCTTCCCGAAGTTCAGGATGAAGCCGACCGAGTCGCGCTGGCGCTGCCCCTCCGGGTCATTCATGTCGAGATAGCCCTTGGTGTGGCTGCCCCAGATGCCCAGCAGCAGATACATAGGAATCACCGACATCTCGTAGAAGAAGTACAGGAAGAACAGGTCGAGCGAGGTGAAGACCCCGATCGTCGCGCCCGCGAGAATCTGGAGGAAGATGTAGAATTCCTTCGTGCGGTCCGTGATGTGCCAGGAGATGAAGATGCCGGCGAACAGAAGAATGGATGTCGCCAGCGCCAGAGGAGTGCCGATGCCGTCCACCCCGAGATAGAAGGCGATGCCCAGCTCCTTGGACCATTCGAATCGCTGGACAAACTGGAAGCCGCCCCGGGTCGTGTCATAGGTAAAGAACATGTAGAACGCGGCCAGCATCGAGGTCCCGGAGGAGATCGCCGCGACGAGCCGGACCCGAAGCGCCTGGCGGTTGGGGACGAAGATTAGCGCGACCGCCCCCAGGAACGGCGCAAACAGCACCACCAGTAACGTGTACTCGCTCATATTATTTCTCGTGAGGGGGCACCCATTGCATTCTCGGAGCAATGGGTCCCCGGCGTGAGGCGTGAGGGGTAAAAGCCTGAACTTCGCCTGACGCCTGACGCCTGACGCCTAACGGTTGTTCGATGTCGAGTCGTTCCACCAGGGCCTGGATGGACGGGTTGATGATGCGCAGGAACGGCGACGGATACAGGCCGATCCAGAAGATCATGACCGAAAGGGCTACGGAGATCAGCCATTCGCGCTGCGTAAGGTCGAGCAGGCTGTCCTGCCCCTGCACGGCGGTTGAGCCACTCGGCGGGCGCGGGCCGAACATGGCGCGCTCGTAGTACCACAGGAAATAGGTCGCGCCCAGGATCACGGCTATGACGCCCACGGTGCCGTAGATCCAATGCGCTTCGAAGGCGCCCAGCAGGATCAGAAATTCCCCGACGAACCCGTTCGTGCCCGGCAACCCGATGGATGCCAACCCGATGATCAGCAGAAACGTGGCCAGCAGCGGCACCTGCCGCGCCAGGCCGCCGAAGCCCCCGAGATCCGTGCCGTTCCGGCGGGTGTACAGGAACCCCGCCACGAAAAACAGTCCGGCGGTGGTGAACCCCAGATTGATCATCTGCAGCAGGCTGCCCTGCAGCCCGTGGAAGTTCAGGGCGAAAAGTCCCAAGACGACGAAGCCCAGATGGCTGATGCTGCTGAAGGCGAGCAGGCGCCGGAAATCCCGCTGCACCAACGCGATGACCGCGCCGTACAGGATGGCGACCAGCGCCAGAGCCATCATGATGGCCACCACGCCCTCGTGCCTCGAGGCCTCCGGCAGCAGCGGGAGGCTGAACCGGATGAAGCCGTAGGTGCCTAGTTTGATGCCGGCCAGCACCACCGCCATGCCGATCGGGCCTTCGACGAGCGCGTCCGGGAGCCAGGTGTGGAACGGAAAGACCGGGGCCTTGAAGGCCAGCCCGAAGAAGATGAGCCAGAAAATCAGCACCTGTCGGTCCAGGGGGATCGGCACGGTCAACAACTGCAGGAAATCGAAGGTGTAGGACGGCTCGATGTGATGGGTCACCGCCCAGTCGTGGTAGTTCAGGTCCAGCAGGACCAGCCCCACGAGCATGAGGACGCTGCCCAGCAGCGTGTACAGCACGTACTTGAGCGCCGCATACTGCCGCTCCCTCCCTCCGCCCCACAGCTTGATCAGGAAGTAGCTGGGAATGAGCATCAGCTCCCAGAACACGAAAAACAGGATCAGGTCAATCGAGACAAAAATGCCGATCACGGTCGTCTCCAGGGCCAGCAGCGCGATGTAGTAGGTTTTGGCCTGCGTGTTGACCGTGTCCCAGGAGTACAGCACGATCAAGACGGTGAGGAAGGCGGTGACCCCCACGAACAGGACGCTGATCCCGTCCACGGCGAGGTGGTAGCTGATCCCCAGCGGCGGGACCCATCGCAGGTGCTCCGAGAACTGCATCGCCGGGGTGTTCGGGACAAAATCCAGGAGCAGGACGGCCGCCAAGGCCAACTCCAGTCCGGCGACGCTGAGGGCGGACTTTCTGATGAGGTCTTCGTCTTCCAGGCGCCAGAGCGCGATCGCCCCGAGCAAGGGAAGGAAGATCAGCAGGGACAGGATTGGAAAGCCGTAGGTCAGTTCTTGCAGCATGGGCTTACCGGGCCGCCAGGCCAACGGACGAGGATCCGGTCCACCAGACCCACAGGAGATGGACGAGAAGGAACAGCCCCGCCACGATGATCGCTGCGTAATGATGGACCATGCCGGTCTGAAGCCTGCGCAAGACCCGGGCGGCCAGATGATTGGAGTAGCCGATAATATTGATGGAGCCGTAAATGATATAGGTCTCGAACAGCGTGCTGAAGGCGGCGCTGGTTTCCGTGAGGCGGCCCACGGCCCGCACCACGCCGTCGATGACTCTCTGATCGAACCAATCCCACACGGCGCCGAGCCGCTTCAGGGGCTCCACCACCCCCGCATCGTAGAATTCGTCCACGTAGTACTTGTTCAACAGCGTACGGTACATCCGCGGGGTGCGGTCGGCCAGCTCATGGGCGGCGGCCGGTCTGATCTTGTACAGGTAGTGCGCGAGGGCCCACCCCGACAGCGCGATCG
Organism: uncultured Nitrospira sp.; assembly: GCA_964478915.1. Classification (GTDB taxonomy): domain Bacteria; phylum Nitrospirota; class Nitrospiria; order Nitrospirales; family Nitrospiraceae; genus CAYJUM01. Next base: position 23,433 of record CAYZKG010000019.1, on the reverse strand, counting down.
CTGTCGCGATTCCCATCAGGGTGGGCAACAGGCCGGTGGATCCTTCATGCGCTTCCGCCGGGCCGGTCGTGCCGACGACGGGATTGAGAAAACGGTGAAACCAGCCGGCTTCCGGCGGCACGCCGGGGAAGCCGCCGATGACCGACAGGGTCGCGAGGGCGATGAGCGGCCCCATCATGATCCACGGCGATTCGTGGAGGTGCCCGGCGGCATGCGGCTCCACGCGACTTTCGCCGTAAAACGTCAGGTAGGTCAGCCGGAACATGTAGAAGGCGGTCAGGAAGGCGCCGAGCGCCGCCAGCCCGTACAGGGCGTAATGGCCGTGGACGAATGCGTGCGCCATGATCTCGTCCTTGCTCCAGAAACCGGCCAGCGGAAAGATGCCGGCGATCGCCAGGGTCCCGGTCAAGAAGGACAGGTGCGTCAGCGGGAGCTTGGCCCGCAGACCTCCCATGTGCCGGATGTCCTGCTCGCCGGCCAGCGCATGGATCACCGAGCCGGCCGACAGGAACAGCAGCGCCTTGAAGAAGGCGTGCGTCATCAGGTGGAAAATCGCTGCGGCGTAGGCGCCCACGCCGCACGCCAGGAACATGTAGCCGAGCTGACTGACCGTCGAGTAGGCCAGCACGCGCTTGATGTCGTTTTGGACCAGACCGATCGAGGCCGCGAACAGGGCGGTCCCGCCGCCGATCCAAGCCACTGTGGAGAGTGCAAGGGGAGCCATGTCATAGAGCACGTGGTTCCGCACGACCATGTACACGCCGGCCGTCACCATCGTGGCGGCATGGATGAGCGCGCTGACCGGGGTCGGGCCTTCCATGGCGTCCGGGAGCCAGGTGTAGAGCGGAATCTGGGCCGACTTCCCGATGGCGCCGACCAGCAGGCAGAGCGCGATGGTGGTCGCCATCCCGGTCGAGAGCTGCCCGGCCCGGGCGAAGACGGTGGTGTAGTCCAGCGTCTGGAAATTCACGAAGACCAGGAAGATGCCCAGCAGGAAGCCGGCATCGCCGATCCGGTTCACCACGAAGGCTTTGGTGGCGGCTTTGGCGGCCGACACGCGGTCATAGTAGTACCCGATCAGGAGATAAGAGCACAGGCCGACGCCTTCCCACCCGATGAACAGCACCAGGTAGTTGTTCCCCATCACCAGCAGCAGCATCGAGACCATGAACAGGTTCATGTAGGTGAAGAACCGCGTAAAGCCTTCCTCGCCGTGCATGTACCCGATGGAATACACGTGAATGAGGAACCCGACACCGGTCACCACCAGCAGCATGACGCAGGTCAGCGGGTCGATGAGGAAACCGAGGTTGACCGTGAGGGTTCCGCCGAAGATCCAGGGATAGGCCACGACCTCGCGAGTGGCGCCGGTGGCCAGCATCTCGGCGAAAATGCCCAGCGCGAACAGGAAGGAGACGCCCACCGAGCCGCATCCGAGCCAGTAGGCGACGCGATGCGAATAGCGGTTCCCGAACAGGCCGTTCAGGATGACCGCCAGGAGAGGCAGGGCGGGGACCGCGAGGACCAGAAGCTCAAATGCCATTACCATCGTAGCGCGTTGATCTCATCCACGTTCGTCGCAATCTTGGCGCGGAACACCACGATGATGATGGCCAGGCCGACAGCCGCTTCGCCGGCGGCGATCGCGATCACGAACAGCGCGACCACTTGGCCGGCCATGGAATCGAGGTAGTGAGAAAACGCCACCAGATTGATATTGGCGGCGTTCAGCATGATCTCGATGGCCATGAGGACGATAATGAAATTCCGGCGGATAAGCACGCCGATCAGGCCGGTTGCAAACAACACGGCGCTCACCACTACGTATGCGGCCAATGGCACCATATTCACGGTCGTTCGTCCGAAATGGTGGGGGTCTTCGCCAGCACGACGGCGCCGATGATGGCCCCGAGCAGGAAGATGCCTACGATCTCGAACTGCAGGACATAGTCGCTGAACATCTTGAGCCCCACCGCCTGACTGCCGCCGACTTCCAGGACTGCCGATGTGGGCGCATCGCCTTTGGCTCCGCCGAACGGCGACCGCAGCACCAGCAGCAACAACTCGCCGAAGATGCCCAACGTGGCGACCAACGTAATGGCGTAGCGCTGGTGCAGGTGCCGCTCCTCGGTTTTGAGGTTGAGCAGCATGAGCACGAACAGGTACAGCACCAGAATGGCTCCGGCGTAGACGATGATCTGGACCGCAAAGAGGAATTCGGCGTTCAGGAGCACGAACAACCCCGAGACATGGAGCAGCAGGGTCAGCAGCGCCAGGCCGCAGTGGACCGGGTTTCTCAACGCCACCGTCAGGACCCCCGCCAGGATACTGACCAGGGCGAAATAGACGAAAAACAGAGGGACCATATCCTCTAGGATTAGGAGTCTTTGCTTTTGAGGACCGGCTGCGGGAAGAAGTACCGATAGTCGCGAAATTCCGGACTATCCTTCTCCTGGTTGTGCGCATACAGGTATCGCTTCGCATCGGCGAGATAGCGATCCCCGATCTCATACAGCCGCTTTTTATCGAACAGGAGGGTCCGTTTATCGTGGGTGGAATACTCGTAGAGCTTGGTCATCGCCAGGGCGTTGACCGGACAGGCTTCGACGCAGTAGCCGCAGAAGACGCACTTCGTGATGTCGATGTAGAACTCCTTGGCATAGCGCTGTAATGGCAAGGACTTGTCTTCGGCGCTGATCACCTTGATGCACCGGGAGGGACAGGCTGCTTCGCAGAGATCGCAGCCCACGCAGCGCTCTTTGCCGTCGTCGTACCGGAGGAGCCCCAAGGCCCCGCGATGCGTATCCGGGATCGCCCGCTGCTCGCGGGGATATTGAAAGGTGATGGGGCGGTGGAACATATGTTTGAAGGTCACTTTCATGGCGTCCCAGATCTCGTAAAACAGGGCCGCCCGCAGCACCTTCTTAGTCAATGCGCCGACGCTCATCACATTCTCCAATTCAGGCCTTTTCGATTCTCACCCGCGCTGTCTTGAAGTACGGGACGCCGGTGACCGGATCCACCGAGACCGGCATGAGGTCCTTCACCGGAGGTTCGTTGAAGTGTTCCGGGAAGAAGCAGGTCCCCGGCAGAAGACTTCCATCCGCCTTCACGCCCATCTCGAGGGAGCCGCGGTCGGACGTCACCCGGACTCGGGCGCCCGCCCCTCCCGGTCCCTCCGGGCTCCGGGACCCCAGCCCCAATCGTTCGATATCCTCCAAGCTCATGTGCAGCCGTCCGCTATTCGGTGAGATCATGACGAGCCCCGAGGCCTGGGTTGACAGTTTGCCGGAGTGGTAGAGCAATTGCCCCATGGTCAATGCGTACGGACGGTGAGGCGTGAGGCGTGAGGCGTCAGGGGTGGTCTCTCCCACATAACGGGCGGCCACCTCGCTCGCGTAGCCATCCTCCAGGTAGGCGTCCGGCGACGGGGTGAGCTTGCGGGGCTGGCCCAGATTATAGTAGCCCGGCAGCAGTTTCATGATCTCGTTCTGGATGTCCTGCGCGGATTCGTATTCCAGCGGATACCCCAGGCCGGACGCGATGGCGGCCATGATGTGCCAGTCCGGCACGCTCTCGCCAATCGGGTCCATAGCCTGTCGGATGCGCAGCACTCTCCCCTCGAGGTTGGTGAAGGTCCCCTCCTTCTCGGCGTAGGTGCAGGCGGGCAGGACGAAATGGGCCAGGCGTCCGGACTCGGTCAGAAAGGGGTCCTGACAGATGAGCAGCTCGACCCGCTGCAGAGCGCCCCGGACATCGAGCGACGCCGGCAGGGTAGCCAGCGGGTTCTCGCCGATCAGGTACAGGGCCTTGATCTGGCCGTTCCGGCACCGGTCGAGGATCTCCATGAGACCGGCACCGCTTCCCGCTGCCGGCAAGGCCGCGCCCCATGCCTTGGCGAATCGGGCTCGGGCCGTTTCGTCGTCGAAGCCTGCCTGTCCGGGGAGAAATTCCGGGGATGTCCCCAGATCCACGGCTCCCTGCTCATTGCCTTCCTCGGTGACGGTGTTGATGCCGCACCCGGGCCGCCCGAGCTTGCCGGTGATCCAGACCAGGTCGATCAGAGTGAGGACATTGCGATAGCCGTCCGGCCGACGGACGATCCCCTCGGCGCACAAGATAATCGCCCGGGGCGCCTCCGCGAACACCTGGGCCGCTTCGTGAATCTGCTCCACCGTGACGCCGCACCGCTCTGCGATGCGGTCCAGGGACAGGGCCGCAACCGCCTGCTTCAGGGCTTCGAAGGCACGCGGGTGCTTGCCGACGGCTTCGGCGTCCACGAGGTCCTGTTCCAGGACCGATTTCACCAAGCCTTGAGCGAGCAGCCCTTCCGTCCCGGGCTTGACCATCAGGGGATGGGAGGCCAGCTTGGCAATGTTGGTCTGAGCCGCATCCACGACGATCACGCGTGACTTGTACACACGGATCGCTTCTTTCACGCGGACGGCGGTCAGCGGATTGGTCTCGGTAATGTTGCTGCCGACCAGGAGAATGGCCTTGGCCTTGGTCATGTCCTCCCAGCTGTTCGTCATCCGCCCGAGACCCAGTGCGTGCCGGACCGCGCGCACGAAATTGAGATGCCCGTACCGGGCGCTGCTGTCGAGCTGATTGGTTCCGATCGCCGCCCGCATCAGCTTCTGGAAGACATACAGCTCCTCGTTGCTGCATCGGGCGGTGATCAGGCCGGCGATCGCCTGAGGGCCATGCTTGGCTTTGATCGCAGCCAGTCGCTCCACGAGCAGATGCAACGCCTCCAGCCACGGGGTAGGAAACAGTTGCCCCTCGCGCCGGACCAGCGGCTCCCGCAGCCGGCTCTGGCTGTCGATGTACTGGAATCCGAAGCGGCCGCGCACGCACAGCCCGCCGTGGCCTTTGGCGGTCTCCGTCCGGTCGCCCCATTTGTTCTTCCAGGACAGCGGCGAGGTGATACGCACCACTTCCCGGTCCTTGGTCTCGATCGTCATCTGACAACCGTCTCCGCAGTAGTTGCAGGAGGTCACGGTTTTCTTGAGCTGCCAGGGCTTGTACAGGTATTTGGAGAACTTGTTCGTGATGGCGCCCACCGGGCACACCGCCAGGCAGTCGCCGCAGAACTCGCAGGACAGCGCGACATCCCCCTTGGCCACGACCTGCGTGAAGCCGCCCTTTTTCACGAACTGCAGGGCGTCGATCATCAGCACGTCCTTGCAGACGTTGATGCACTCGCCGCAGGCGATGCACCGGTTCATGTTGAAATCCAGGACCAAACTGCGCGTGTCCTCCGGAATCAATTTCTGCTTGGCGTTCGCCAGATTGGTGACCTGATGCTGAAACGCCATGTCCTGGAGCTCGCAATGACCGTCGGCATCGCACACCGGGCAGTCCAGGGGATGGACGGAGAGATGCTTCTCGACCGCTTTCTTCCTCGCCTGGAACAGCTCGTCCCCCTCGGTCTGCACCACCATCCCGGCCGTGGCTTTGGCGGTGCAGGCGCGGACCGGGGCCTTCTTGCCTTCCACCGTCACCAGGCACATCCCGCAGGACCCGAACGGGTCGAAGGTGTAGTGGTAGCACATGGCCGGGACGATCTTGCCGGTACTGGAGATCACGTCGTACAGGGACACCCCGTCCTTGGCGGTCACCGTGCTGCCATCGATGGTCAGCTCGATGGTGGCCGCTTCAACGTCGGGCGTGGTCAATGGTTTCAATGCCATTCTTTTCCTCTACCCCTCACCCCTTACGCCTCACGCTTTACGTCTTTGCTATCTGTCACACTCCCCCATCACGATGTCGTAGGTCCCGAAGATCGTCACGGCGTCGGCGATCATGTAGCCCCGCGACATGTAATCGAACGCCCCCATATGGATGAAGGACGGGGCTCGGATCTTCAGACGGTACGGCTTCCCGCCGCCGGCACTCACGATGTAGAACCCCAGCTCGCCCTTGTGAGCCTCGGTCCCGCAATAGATCTCTCCCGGCGGCGCCTGGAACCCCTGCGAGAACAGCTTGAACTGCTGGATCATGGATTCCAGATTCGTGAACACGCGGTCCTTGGGCGGCAACGTCACGCTCGGGACCTCCGCCATGATCGGTCCCTCCGGCATCTGCTCCAGACACTGCCGGATGATCTTCACGCTCTCCCGCATCTCTTCGACGCGCACCCAGTACCGGTCGTAGGTGTCCCCGTTCTTCCCCATCGGCACGCTGAACTCGCACCTCGGATAGGCGCCGTAGGAGTCGTACTTGCGGAGATCGTAATCGATACCCGATCCGCGCAGCGACGGCCCGCTCAGGCCGAAGTTGACGGCGTCCTCCGCCGAGATCACCGCCACCCCTTTCGTCCGCGCCAGCCAGATGCGATTCTTCTCGAGGAACACCACATATTCGTCGATCTTGGGCACGAAATACTCGAGGAACCGCCGCAACTTCTCCAGCAGCGAGGGCGTAAAATCCCGTTCCACTCCGCCGATGCGATACCAGCTCGTCGTCAGCCGCGCGCCGCACAGCTCATCGAACCAGTCCAGCAGGATCTCGCGATCGCGGAACGTGTAGAAGAACACCGTCATGGCGCCAATATCCAGCGCCTGGGTGCCCAGCCAGAACTGGTGCCCGATGATCCGCTGCACCTCCGCCACGATCGTCCGGAGGTATTCGGCCCGCTCCGGGACCGTGATCCCCATCAGCTTCTCGACCGCCCGGCAGTACGCGAAGTTGTTGTACATCGCACAGATATAGTCGAGGCGGTCGGTATGGGGGATGAACTGATGGTACGTGCCGTCTTCGGCCAGCTTCTCGACGCCGCGGTGGAGGAAACCCAACACTGGCGTGGCCTTGACGATCCGCTCCCCTTCCAGCTCCAGGATGACCTTCAACACCCCGTGGGTGCTGGGGTGCTGCGGCCCCATGTTGAGGAGCAGCTCCTCGGTTCGGAGCGTCGGGAGCGTCTCGCTCTCCGGGTGCAGCGGGTCGGCCTCCTTGTAAACCGTGCGGCGTTGATCTTCGAGTCTCACCTCACCCCTCACTCCTTACTCCTCACTACTTAGTCTCATTGAGAAATTCAAATGTGTCCCGCCATCCCTTTCCACGAAGCGGGAAGTCTTTGCGGAGCGGATAGCCCTCGGTGTAATCGTCCGGCATCAGGATGCGGCGCAGGTCCTGGTGGCGGCGGAACCGAATTCCCATCATGTCGAACACCTCGCGCTCCATGAACTCCGCGCCTTTCCAAATATCGGTCAGCGAGTCCACCTCGCAGTCCGACTCCGGCACGCGGGTCTTCAGCCGGATGCGATGCCGTTTCCGGATCGAGTAGAACTCGTACACCACCTCGAAGCGTTCCTCATCGTCCGGCCAGTCCACCGAGCTGACATGGACGATATAGTCGAAATCCAGATCCGGATCATCGTGCAGGAGCCTGGCCACGTCATGCAGCCGGTCCCGCGTCACGGTCACGGCCATGTCGCCGCGCCATTCCACCGCCTTGACGAACCCGTCCGGGAATCGCTGCTGGATGCGTTGCGCTACGTTCACGCTTTTACCTGCTCAGGTTGCTTGGTGAACACCCGCTTCTGCATGATGCGCTCTTGCAGCTTCAGAATGCCGTCAAACAGCGCCTCAGGGGTCGGCGGACACCCCGGAACGTAAATGTCCACCGGCACGAACCGATCCACCCCCTGCACGACGCTGTAGCTGTCGTAGATGTTGCCGGAGGTGGCGCAGGAGCCCATGGCGATCACATACTTGGGCTCGGGCATCTGGTCGTAGATTTTTCTGATCACCGGCGCCATCCGGCGGCAGACCGTCCCGGCGACGATCATCAGGTCCGACTGGCGCGGTGAGGCGCGGAACACCCCGGCTCCGTACCGGTCCATGTCGTATCGGGAGGAGACCGCCGCCATCATCTCAATGGCGCAGCAAGCCAGCCCGAAGGTCATCGGCCACAGCGAACCTTTCCGGGCCCAGTTCACCGCTTTTTCGAGCGACAGCGTAATGACGCCGCTGTCCCCGTCCTTCTGATGTCCGATCTGAATCAATCCCATGTTCCGCTTCGCTAGGCTAGAGGCACGAAGCGATAGGCTACAGGTCTGAGCGAGAAGACCCTATCGCCCATAGCCTCTCGCCCCTCGCCTGCATGTCTAGTCCCACTCGAGAGCGCCTTTGGCCCACGCGTACACGTATGCGACCAGGAACAGCCCGATAAAGATCAACATTTCCACCAGGCCGATCAGGCCGATCTTGTCGAAGGCCACGGCCCACGGATAGAGGAAGATGACCTCGATGTCGAAGATCACGAACAGCATCGCGATGATGTAATACCGCACCGGAAACGGCATGCGCGCGTCCGAAAACGGCTCGCTCCCGCACTCGTAGGGACTCAGCTTTTCGGACTCGGGATATTTCGGCTGAACGAGGTAACTCGCCACCAACGTGACCACGCCGAACGCCAGGGCGATTCCAATGAACAGCAGAATCGGAAAATACCGGCTCAGATAGTCCAGCAGGAGGTCATAGCCGCTCACAGGGCACCCGCGCCAAGATGTTGACTTGCAATGCGAATTTTCATCTTAGCACCCGATTTTTTTGCAAATCAAGCGAACAAAAGACCTAAAATCGCTCGCCGAAAGCCCCATGGTCATGGGGACAATTCACTGACTTATGAATTACTTAGCGTCCGACGAACAGCACTCAGGACGCGCGGCGCGGAAGGGAGGAGTCTGCCTCTTTCGACCGACCCATCTTGTCGGCCGGAGTCCGAAGGCCTGCAGGAGGGACGCCGGATTGAGCGTCCCACTCCGCTTCCAATGGCGGGATCGCCTTGGCCTTTTTTCGACGGTGGATCTGGGTCTCGATGCGACGCCTTGAGCCGGGACGCTGGGGCGTCGATTCCCTTTGAGCCGGAGGCTTCCGAGATTGGTCCATGGTTCACGCTAACAGGCCGTGCAGCGGCGTGTCAATTGCCGTTTTAGCTCGTCGGGACCGGGACCCATTGCTCCGGGATTGCAATGGGTGCCCCGGAGCAACGGGTGCCCAATTGGTAACCCGGAGTCGGTGAGCCGACCGTGTCTTCGGCACGCTGAAATGTTGGCGCGCCGTGGACGAGCTAAGACCGCGTATGCTATCGTCGCCCCGAAGCTCGTGTCAGACTTTCTAGGGGCCTCCATGCGCGTCCTGTGGCTCACATGCCTCCTGGTCGGCATCGCGGCTGGTGCGGCTCTTCCGTCAGCGCCGGGTGATCTTCAGGATCAGCGCCTTCCGGCCGGCGAGTCGGCGCTGGCCTTCTCGTCAGGGTTCATCCGGCTGATGATGCCGCTGGATGGTATCGTGGTGGGCGTGGCCGACGCGAGAAAGCTCGTCGGAGCGGGCGATCTCGTGTACTTGCGGATGGCCTCGGACGACGACTATGCGGAAGGCGACCTCTACACGTTGTATAAACGCGAGCGGGAGGTCTTCCACCCTGAGAGCGGCCGCTACCTCGGCGATCTCATCAGCATCGCCGGGATCGTGAGATTCATCAGGATGGATCGTGATCTTGCGGTCACCCGCGTCGTGCGGTCATACGATTCGATCTCCATCGGGTACGGCGTGATGCGCTACACCGCCGTCTCGGAGGAGCCGCCGGCGCCTGACCGTGTCCTACCGGATCGCCCTGGGATGATCGTGGATCTCAAGGCCACCCGGACGCTGATCGCGCAATATGATGTCGTCTACCTGGACTGGGGGCGCGAGGACGGCTTGCAGGTCGGCGATCGCTTGGAGGTCTTCCGGGCGCCGTTGTCCCTGTCGGTTCCCCGGCGCGTGGTGGCCGAGCTCAAAGTCATTGCGGTGGAAGACCACACCGCAACCGGTCTCATTGTGCGCTCGACGGAGCCGCTGCTTCGGGGCGATCTCTTCGTCTTCAAAGAAGAAGCTCAACAGCCTGGCCCGAGTCCCAGCTCCCTCCCCTCCAACACCCCTTACCCCTGACGCCTCACGCCTTACGGCCTTTCGTTAGCTTTCCGTCAGTTCCGGCTGCTCTCCGCGCATCCATTTCGTCAACAGGATGTAATTTTCCAGACGTGAAAAATCGGCCTGCGCAATGCGGGTAAAGCTCAAGCCCTGATCATAGCGGGGAGGCTCGGTCGAGGTAGGCCGCACCCAAACCGGCTCCGCGAGGGCGTGGATCGGAATCGGACTCTTGTCCACCGGCGTCGGCGGAATGTCAATGCGGAGTTCCAAGACCTGCCTCAACGTAAGCGGACGATCCGTCACCACCAAGAGCAAGCCGCCTTCCCCGATGTCGGTACCCGCGGCTTCCTCGTACGGCAGCTCGGAGCCGTGCGGGCGCCACGCGACCTTGAAGGAGATGTCGGTCACACGCAGGTATTTTCGCTCAGCCATGGCGGGAGTATAGCAGTCATCTTCCCTCTGTCAAGGGAATCACGCGCGCCGACAAGCGAGGCTTCCCCCTCGCGCCATTGTCAGTCGTAGTGACCCTTGCTAGAATGCCGTCATGGCGCTGAGCTCAGCATTCAGCGGGCTTGACCGACCCGTGTCCGTCCGGCCCGCCGAGGAGACCGCCTATGCCGATGTCATCGTGCCCCGCCATCTCGACCGCGCCTTCACCTATGTCGTGCCTTCCGAATTGCGACCCCGAGTTCGGGTCGGAAGCGTGGTGCTGGTGCCGTTTGGAGCCAGCAAACTGCGCGGGCTTGTCGTGGCGCTGGCCGCCGCGCCGCCGGCGCCGTGGAAGACCGGCCGTGGGAACGGTCGCTTGCGCGAGATCGTCTCTCTCTGCGACGGACCGCCGGACGGCGCGCTCGATCCCGGCCTGCTGGAATTGACCAGGCTGGTCTCGGAGCGCTACCTCGCTCCCTGGGGCCAATGTCTCCGGTTGGTGGAGCCGAGACGGCCTCGGCGCTCCCTGCGGTTGCTGCTGACCGAAGCCGGGCGGGCACAGACACAGCGCCGGACACTGTCTCCTGTCGCCAAGGCGATTCTGACACGCCTTGCCTCCGCTCCACGTGGGTTGACCGCCAGCCGTCTCAAGCAACTGATCAAGCGCTCGCTGTCGTCCGCGACCGACGCACGACGGGTCCTGATGACCTTGAAGCGCCGGGGTTGGATTCGCGAAGAGGATCGTCATGAAGAGCCAAAGTCGGTCGGCCTCGCGCCTGAGCGGACGCCCGGTCGAGCCCCTGCGACGGTGTCATCGGCAGTTCCGCTTCCTGAGTCCCCGATTGCCGCGCATGTGGCTCTCGTGGCGGCAGCCATCAGCGAGGGCCGGCAGGCCGCATTTCTGCTGGAAGCCCGATCCTCTGTCCGCCTGGAGTGTCTGCTGTACGCGGTCAAGTCGGCGCTTGCCTCGGGCCGCGGGGCGCTGGTCCTCGTGCCGGAGATCATCCGCGCCTCGACGATGGCCGAGCGCATGCGCAGCAGGTGGGGCGATCGAGTCGCGCTCGTGCACAGCGGGCTGTCCGCAGCGAGCCGAGCGGCGGCGTGGGATCGGATCCGGAGCGGCTCGGTTGATGTCGTGGTCGGGACCCGGTCGGCGATCTTCGCGCCGCTCCGCCCGATCGGGTTGATCGCCGTGGATGACGAAGATGATCCCGCGCTGAAGGAGCAGGAAGAGCCGCGATACCACGGACGGGACGTGGCGTGGATGCGCACGCGGCAAGAGAACGCCGTGCTGCTCCTTGGCTCGGCGCACCCCTCCCTGGAAACTCGAGCCTCACCACAAGTCGTGCGCCTTCCGGTCCCGGCCGAATCCGGCACGCTCCCCGTGATCCACGTCGTGGACCTGCGCCGGGTCCCGCCCGGGACGCTTTTCTCACCGGCCCTGCTGGAGGGGCTGGAGGCCGCGATAGAGACGCGGGCCGGCGTCGTGTTGTTCCAGAACCGCAAGGGTTTTGCGCCCGCCTTGCTCTGCCAGGACTGCGGCACGGCCCCGCACTGCCCACGCTGCAGTGTCGCCCTGACTTTCTACAAGAAGGCCCGCCGGATGGGGTGCCGTTACTGCGGGCGCTTCGCGCCCGTTCCGGAACGCTGCCAGGCCTGTCAAGGAACGGCGCTGGCGCCGATCGGCTGCGGAACGGAACGGATTGAGGAGGAACTGCACCGCCTGTTTCCCATGGCCCGCATCGGGCGGCTTGACCGAGACACTGCCCTTACCAGTGGCCAGGCCGAGGCCATCCGCCGTCAAACAGCCGAGGGGAAGTTCGACATCCTGATCGGAACTCAGATGCTGTTTCAAGGATCCCCATTGCCACCGGTCGGCTTGGTTGGGGTGCCGCACGCCGACGCCGGGCTTCATCTGCCGGATTTCAGGTCTGCCGAGCGGTGCTACCAGGTATTGGCCGACGCGGTGGCTCTGGCCCGATCCGCCGAGCGCGGCGGTCGTGTCCTGCTGCAAACCCATTTTCCGGGTCATCACGCGATTGTGGCGATCAGTCGCGGTGAGCCGGCGATCTTCTATGATCGAGAAGTCGGGCTGCGAAAGGCATTGGGCTATCCGCCGTTCACGAGCCTCATCAGCCTGTCCGTGTCCGGTCGCGATCCTGGATGCGTGAAGAGCGCAGCCCAGGAGTGGGCCAGGCTGCTCCGTCAGCACCGTGGCGATGCATCAGCCTCGCTGTCTGGCATTGACGGCGATGCGGTGCTCGGTCCGATCCCGTCCGTCGTGCCGAGGCTCAGAGGGCGACACCGCTGGCAGCTCCTGGTGAAATCGCGTGACGCTGAGGCCGCTCGCCGCGCCGTCAAGGCGACCTTGCGGGAGCTGGAAGGCCGGAACAGATCAAAAGATGTGAAGTTGGAGGTCGATGTCGATCCGGTAGAGATGCTATGAGTCTTGCTGCCTGCCTGAGGGCGCCGAGGCCTCCCGCCCTTTCCTCATCCATTTCACAATCCCGTAGGAGAACGTGATCCAGAAGATGGCGGAGAACAGGCCGAAGAGCACCGACGTCAGGATGAGCCCCATCTGCTCTTCACTCGGCTCCGACCCTGAGAGCCGGATTCTGACCATCGTCACGATGGGCCAGCTCAAACTCTCTACCCCCAGGAGCAACGTCGTCCAGGCCCAGACTGCAGCGATCGTCGAGCTGCGCCAGACCAGAAACCCCGCAACGGTGAGAGCCAACATCACCGCCGCCGCCGGGGGCAGCTCTCCCCACGTGAGCCAGAATCCGACCGTCACGACGACGCTGCCCAGCACCGCGTTGAGCTGAGGAGTCCACATCGACAGGCTCGGGGCGCGGGGCACGAGGCTATAGGCGAGTAGCTAGCCGAAGGGCTGAAGCCCGCGTGGGACCGTGCCGTCGTGCCCAGTGCCTCGCGCCTCGTGCCAGCCCAAGCGCAGTGTGAGGTGTTCAGCCGGTGAAGTCAATGTGCGGATGTGTTGCGTCGGTAATGCCGGTACAGTAAGGTGTGCTTCGCAGGAGCTGGCATGGAATCTCATCCACAGATGATCGTGTTCACCGATCTGGACGGGTGCCTGCTCGACGCCAACACCTATGCCTTCGAGGCCGCCGCCCCTGCGCTCGAAGCGCTCCGGACATCCCGCATCCCGCTGATCCTGACCTCGAGCAAGACTCGGGCGGAGATCGAGGCGCTCCGCTCGCAATTGAACCACTCTGAGCCGTTCATCGCGGAGAACGGCGGCGGCCTGTTCATCCCGAAGGGATTCTTTCCATTTCCCCTCGAGGGTTCGGCGCTCCGCGGGCCCTATCAGGTCGTCGAATTCGGGATCCCGTACGCCAGGCTGCGCTCGGCGCTCAAGGAGATCGAACAGGCCGTTGGGTACGAGATCCGCGGCTTCGGCGACATGCCGCCGGAGGAAGTGGCCGCCCGGACGGGCCTGAGCTACGCCGAGGCGGTCCTGGCCAAGCAGCGGCAGTACGATGAACCGTTCGTCATTGAGGGGCCTCCCGCACGGATTGAAGGGGTTCAGCACGAAATCGAGGCGCGGGGCCTGCGCTGCACGCGCGGCGGCCGCTTCTATCACCTGATGGGCGACAGCGACAAGGGAGCGGCGTGCCGGTATCTGATCCAATGTTATCGCCGGCAGCACGGTGAGCTCCTGACCGTGGCCATCGGGGACAGCCTTAATGACCTCACCATGCTGGCTGCGGTGGACCGGCCTTTCCTGGTGAAGCAGCCCGATGGCTCGTATGAGGAGGAGATACGGCTTCCGAAGCTCGTCCGAGTGAGCGGCGCGGGACCGGTCGGGTGGAGCGAGGCTGTTCTTGAGATGTTGAAGGACGGCCAGAGGGGCTGAGCATGGAACTCAAACAGTTCCTGTTGAGCCTGATTACCATCTATATCAGCGCTCGCGTGATGGGAGAGTTCGCGGTGCGGCTCGGCCAGCCGGCGGTGCTCGGCGAGCTCGTGGCCGGGGTCCTGCTGGGTGCAAGCGTGCTGGGCGTTGTGCAGGAGGCCGAGCCGCTGAAGCTGTTCGGTGAGATCGGCGTTCAGGCAGTAACGCGTTCGTTGAGCGGACTCACCGCCAGGCGAAGTACAGCAGCCACAGGTACAGGCTGCTGAGCGCGACGGACCCGATTGTGACCGGAACTCCGAACGCCATGAATCTCCAGAAGCTGATCAGGTGCCCGGCCCGTCGGGCGATGTCCACGATCACCACGTTGGCGGTGGCGCCGATCAAGGTGCCGTTCCCCCCCAAGCAGGCTCCCAGGGCGAGCGCCCACCACAACGGGACGATATCCGGCTGATGGACCAGCGCCGTGTAGTCCGTGATCTCGGGGTGGAGCGAGCGGCTCAGGTCCACGATCAGCGGGTTCATGGCCGCCACGTACGGGATGTTGTCCACCACGGCCGAGAGCAGCGCCGAGCCCCACAGGACGGCAAAGGTGGTTGCGGCGACATTCCCGTGAGTCAGATGCACGACCTCGTCCGCCAAGGCCCGGATGGCCCCGACCTTTACCAGCCCCCCCACGAGGATGAACAGCCCGATGAAGAAGAAGATAGTCTTCCACTCCACGTCGTGCAGGTAATCCAGCTCGGCGGCGCCCGCCGTCTTTTCTCGTCCGTGCCCCACCAGCATGAACAGGCTCGCCCCCAGCAGCGCGACGGTCGCCGGCTCCAGGCGGAGGGCCCCATGGAAGCAGAACCCCAAGGTGGTGAGGCCCAGGAGCCACAGGCACTGGTTCAGTAAGGAGCGGTTGCGGATCGCCTCCCGTGCCTTGAGCGCCAGGACCGCCTCTCGGAGGTGAGGCGGGACGGTGAGCGATCGGCGCAGCAGGAGCCAGAGCGACAGCAGATAGGCGGCCATGATCAGGACGACGATCGGCGCCAGGACGATCAGGAAATCCGTGTAGCCGAGGTGCGCCTTGCTGGCGATCATGATGTTGGGCGGGTCTCCCACCAGCGTGGCGGTCCCCCCGATGTTCGAGGCGAGAGCCTCGGTGACCAGGAACACCACCGGATTCAGCTCCAGGCGTTTGGTGATCTCCAGGGTGACCGGGGCCATCAGGAGGACCGTCGTGACGTTGTCCAGCAAGGCGGACAGGCCCGCCGTGATGATCGACAGCAGGACGATCATCCGAAAGGGGCGCGCCTTTGCGCGCTTGGCGGCCCAGATCGCCAGGACCTCGAAGAGCCCGGTCTTTCGGGTGATGTTGATGATCACCATCATCCCGATGAGCAGGAAGATGACGTTGTAGTCCACGCCGAATTCATGGGAGTAGAACGCATCCTCCTGCGTGACGACACCGAGGCTGATCATCAGCGCGGCGCCGAACAAGGCGACGATCGTCTTGTGGATGCGCTCGGTGACGATGGCCAGATAGGCCAGGCTGAAGATCAGGAGGGCGAGGGTCATGTTGGACATGGGCGTAGTCTATAACCTTTGGCTGAAACGCCGGTCAAGAAGAAACAGGGAGAAGGAAGCCTTTCACTTGGTGGAGCAGCAGGAGAGATTCCGGCGGGTGGTCGCGATCGGGGTGGGCGGGGCAGTCTCCTTATGAACGGAAAAGAAGCGGCCTACTGACCCGGTGTTGTGTTCAGTCTGGTGGTCAGATCCTTGACAATCTTCGCTTTCCTGAGCAACTCAAAAAATCCTTCCGTTGTCTGCGGCTCCGGCAGGTTCACCTCCACATTGTACCAACCGGCGTTGGTCGGGCCTCTGTGACCGTGGATCTCCTTGACCAATTGCTCGATGCTCTCTTCGGATGTGCCGTCCTGAAACGAGATCCAGAACGTCAAGGGGTGGGTCGGGTCCTGAGGCGGAGCCTCGGCTTCCTGGGGCGTCGGAGAAGGCGGGAGCGAGGATGCCTCGTCGGCCTTGACGGCAATTGACTTGCCCGGCTCCTGAGGCGTCACCTTTTTGGCCGAAGGCGAGGCCTGTTGTTTCACGCTTTGTTGCAGATCACGGTTACGCATCTCAAACAGCGCAACATCTCGGGTCAGCGATTCCTTCGCAGCCGTGAGGATTTGTATCTCAGTGCGTAGCCGCTCTCGTTCAGCCGTCGCGTTGCTCAATTCGGCGAGCAGACTATTCTTGACCTCTCGCCGTGTTCTGTCCGGAAGCGCTTTCATCCGCTGCTCAACGGATACCAGGTTGACGCTGAGTCGCTTCTGTGATTGCGCCAGTGAATCAATAGCTCGATATACCGCGGCGGTTCCCTCCTGCTGGGCCCTCACAGTCTGCATGACCGCCTCCTGCGCCTGTATAAGCCTGGCCAGCCCCCGCTCCTGTTGAGTGACGACCCCCTCAGTTCCAAAGCGGCCGGTGAGCCGATCGGCTGCCAGAAGGAGAACCACCACCGCAAGGGCTATCTGAGCCATCACTGTCGCCTTCGGCCGCATACTCGGGAGCAAAAAACTCGGGGCGAGAGCGCAGGCCATCTTCTTGAAGGCTCGGTCCCACCATTGAACCGCCGCTCGATAGGCCACTCTGGCGGATCCGTGGTCCAGTCGATTCTGCACGCTCACCTCGATGGTGTGCCTCGCCACCGGGAACCGCGCTGTCTTTGTGCCGACCTTCAGGGCGTAGAGGCTGCCGACTAGAAGCCCGGTTGCAGTGCGAATCTCGATCTTCCGAATTGGCCGCGGATGGTTGACGGAGATCACGGAGTCCCCACCATCGCACTCCAGTGTCCCGACGCACTCCTGGTTGACGAACACCTGCAATGAGCCGGGATCTTCCCGTCGTCTCCTCGCGGGGAGTTCGCGGAGCAAGTCAAGCAGACGTTCTCGATAGGCGCTGAGTTGGCCGTCCTGTTCCATTGTCATCCCTTCGATGTGTCAAGGCAAAGGTCACGCCTGGCGCCTTCAGCAACGGACGAACCCGCAGGTCAATCCTCGGCGCCACCGTGCCGTTCAGCTCATTTCTCCGGAGGTCACAGACTGCTATCAGGCACTCCCGGCACAGAGCCAGGTGCCACACACGATAGTCATAGCCGTAGTCCTGCTCGAAGAGCTTGAACCACTGCTCAGGGGTGAGACAGGGGTAGTGCTCTGGCTCGCTCTTGCGGTAGTGGGCTTGCACGGTATTCACAAGCCGATCGGCCTGGGTGTTGAATTCTTCCGGATGCCGACGCTTTTGATCCTCGAGTTGGCACAGCTCCTGATCGGTCATTCCGATTTCCACGACAGCGCGTTTCCACCCAGTCCGACGCCACCGCTCAAAGTTTTTGTAGACGCGCTGGCTTTCGGCAGGGCCGAGACCCAGGATTCTCACCACTTCTCCCTGTCCGAATCCGTACAGATGATAGAAGAAGACCATCAGGGCGTCGCGGCTGATCATCGCACGTGAGGCGAGACCCTCCAGGAAACGGCCTAGCAGCGAGAGCAGCTCTTTGTGATAGCACAGCGGCTCCGGCTGGCTGAAGTACTTCGCGATGAGACCGTCCAGCAGAAAGAGAGGCCGGCAGGGCACCTCGCTCCGTCCACAGACCATAAAACGTTCCAGGAGTTCGTATCCCCACCGGAGGGCCAGCTTCTCATGAGCGATGTCATCCACCCACTGTCCGGTCTCGCGCAGGAACCGCCGTGTGTGGCCTGTCGCGCGATCGAGGAGGTCCGGTAACGCTTCACTCGTCAGCCACTCAAATTCCTCCACGGTCGTCACGAGTGTGCTCAGCTTGGTGGACAAGACCTCTCGTTCCCGCACTCCGTCACCTCATCGGAACAAAACGAGTATGCCATAGGCCCATGACCACGAGCCATCGAATTCAATTGGACATTTTACGGTCTCAAACAGCTCTTTTGTCTATGGATTGGTGACCGATTAAGGGGGAGCAAGATTGGAAACGGCGCAACCATCCCAGCAGCGTCGATCAAATCGGACTGAAACGGCGGCCGTGCTAAGCAGGATCAGGCCGATGCCTATGAGGCCGGCAGCCGGGCCGATCGTATCGACCGCCCAACCGAAGCCGGCCATCCCGGCCATGGCAGAAGACATGCTGCCAGTGCTGAACGTCGTGAACACCCGACCCAGGAGATGTGCCGGAGTGATCTCCTGGAGCAAGGCCCACACGATCGGTGTGAAGAACGCCGTGCTACCTCCGATGATGATCATCAGGAGGCTCGCGAGGAACGGTGTTTCCAATTGACTGAGTCCGCAGACGGCCAGCCCACCAATAGCCAGAGAGGCGGAAATGATCTGCAGCCGGCTGCGGGGAGTTCCCTGCTTCGTCCAGGCTAGCCAGACCGAGGCAGCCAGCATGCCGGCGCCCAACGCTGACCACAGCCATCCCAGCCCCACTGATCCGACACGCAGCAAATCCTTCGCGACGATAGGAAGCATGAACGCGAAGGCGCTGGCGCCCAGGCTGTACATGGTGGCTGTAACCATGAGTACGGTGACCGTCCGTTGTTGGGCGAAGACGAAACGAAATCCCACCAGGAGCTCGTCAACCCACGTACCTGAGGCTCCGGAGGCAGTTGCCACGCGATGCGGTTCTCGAACCCGGATCGGGATGAGGCATAGGGCTGAGATCAGGAAAGTCGCGGCGTTGACGTAGAGCACGTTCTGCACGCCGATAAGGGCAATTCCCAAACCGCTGATGGCCGGCCCCACCAGGATACCGATGTTGGTGGTACTTTGGATGAGGGCATTGGCGGCGGTCAGGTTCCTTCCATCCACAATCAGCGGGACCGCTGAGGCCAACGCTGGGCCGAACACTGTCGAAACGATCGAGATGATGAAGACGAGGGCGTACAGGCGGCCAAGCGTTAGCGCATCCAGCGCGTAGAGTATGGGGATGAGGAGGACCATCACGGTACGGATCACGTCAACCCAGATCATGACGGGTTTCTTACGCAGTCGGTCCAGGTACACCCCCATGAGGGGTCCGAAGAGCAGCGGAGGGATCGTCTGCAGCAGTCCGATCACCGTCATCTTCAGGGCCGATCCGGTGAGCTCGTAGACAAACCAGAGGAGCGCGACTTTGTTCAGGCTTTCTCCGATCTGGGAGATCACCTGGCCTGACCAGAGCCAAGCGAAGCCCTGCGTCTTGAACAACTGCCATCCTGCACCGGCTGGCCCCGAAGATTCTGCTTGCATCACGTCTGACGCGGAGTCGCCAACCATCAAAGCTCCGTTCTCAAGAGGCGACTGCTTCTCTACCGAGCAGTCGTGTACACCGGTTGTCTTCATCCTTGCTCTCGGGGTTGACGTGAATAGCTTGCACATCACGACGCGCTGCCCTAAAACAACATGAGAGAACTTGTCTGCCCCATCCCAAGGAGTTCGCGAGGCCCATGGTTAGACGGTCGCTCGCCCGGCGGCGGGGCTGCCTTCAGCGGCTCGCTGGGGCGTTCGCGAACGATGGCTGATGTCCTCTGCCGTTCCCCATCGCGGAGATACTCAATCTCCACAGTCTGTCCCACTCGTACGTCCTTCACCACACGTGAGAAGTCCTGAGGCGATCGGACCGACTGTCCCTGCAGAGCAACGATGATATCTCCGCCCAGTACCCAGGGACGCCCGGCGATCACCACAGAAAGGGTCCCGGCTTGCAGCCCGGCCTCGGCAGCGGGGCTTCCCTTCTCCACATGTTCCACCAGCAGGCCGCCCATTAGAGGCAGGGGCAATGCGAAAAGCATGGTGATGTCCTCGGTCAGAAACTTGCCGGCCATGCCGAGCCACGGTCGCACGACCCGACCTTTTTCCTTCAGCTCAGCGAGCACCGCCTTGGCGGTATTGATCGGAATGGCAAATCCGATATTCTGCGCGCCCATCAGAGCCGCCGAGGTGATCCCGACCACCCGTCCTTTCGAGTTCACCAACGGCCCTCCGCTGTTACCAGGATTGATGGGGGCAGTGGTCTGAATGAGAGGATCCTTGAGGCCGACCTCTATGGGAAGCGCTCTCAGGCCGCTAATAATGCCCGTGCTGAGTGTGAATCCCAGGCCAAACGGGCTGCCCACTACCAAGACCTTCTGTCCGATCTGGAGTTGATCAGAATCCCCAAGCTTGAGCACGGGGAGTTGACGATCAACAGCGGACAACCGGAGCACGGCAATATCTGTAAACGAGTCAAGTCCGACCAGCTCCGCTCGGACCTGCTGCCCATCGTATAAGGTGGCTGTAATGGTACCTGCCCCGTCCACCACATGGGCATTGGTCAACACGGTGCCCGCCTCATCCACAATAAACCCGGTTCCGACCGCTGTGGTTTCGGGATCAGCAAGAGGATGACCCAAAGCATAGTGGGAGGAGAGGAAGACCGTGGCTGGGGCCAAGTGCCGGTAGAGGCCGACCGTGCGATTCTCTTCCGGTTCGCCTCCCTCGGCTGCCCCAGCAGTGAGTCCCGTCTCCCAGAGGGTTCCGCTGCCGATTATAAGCAGAAGCAGAACGAGCAACTGGTAATGAAGAGAGGTTTTTCGCTTCATGGTTCGCCTCGCATTTCCTCACACCTGCATCCCGCTGGTGTTTTCTTGCGATTCGTACGTCAGGCCCGGCGCGTCTGGACCTGAGCCTTCCCCAGGCCAGTCGGCCATTCTAGGGGACGGCAAGCTTGCGGCCTTCGACTAGACGTACGTGATGCGATATCTGTCGACCGGTTGGCCATTCTGGGGGACGGCAAGAGTGACGTCGCCATTGATCACTTGCTCGTAGACCTTGAGGTAATCCCCCACCATGCGTTCTACCGTGAACCGTTTCTCGAATGCGTCACGGCAGTGACGCCGGTCGATCAGCGGGACCAGCTTGGCCGCATTCACCATCTCGCCCAAATGGTCGCAAATAAATCCGGTGACGCCATCTTCAATTATTTCTGGAACCGAACCTCGATGGTAAGCCAAAACTGGCGTGCCACAGGCCAAGGCCTCGATGAATACGAGGCCAAACGGTTCAGGCCAGTCATAGGGACAGACCAGCGCGTAGGCTTCGCCGAGGAAATCATCCTTTTCGGAATCCGTGATCTCCCCCACATACTCGACCAGGGGATGATCGAGCAGCTGCTCAATCTCCGCATGAAAGTACTCGCGATCTGCCGGATCAACTTTCGCGGCAATACGCAAGGGCAGGCCAAGGCGTTTGGCGAGTTCGATCGCATGGTCAGGCCGTTTCTCCGGGGCGATGCGCCCGAGAAATGCCAGATACTTCCCTGGTCGGGGATGAAACGTGTACAGGTCTTCCGGTAATCCATGATGGACCGTGGCTTGCCAGTTTGCCCATGGAATCGGACGTCGCTGGGCATCAGTAATCGACACCAACGGCATCTCCGCGAACTCACGGAACACGGGAATGAGTTCGGGCAGATCGAGCCGACGGTGCAGGGTTGTGAGAGTCGGCGTGCGGCATCGTCGAGCAAGCGGAAATCCCAGGAAATCCAGGTGGGAGTGAATGAGATCGAATTCGCTGGATGAGCCGAACGCCCGTTCCAACAGGGTGATCAGCGGCGCGTCGCTATTGAAGATACCTGTTTTCAGACGGAGCGATGGGTCGCAGATCGGTTCAAGTTTTGCTGCCGTGCAGGAGTCTCCGCTGGCGAACAGCACGACCTCATGGCCTAACCGGATCAGCTCTTCGGTAATGTACGAAACGATTCGCTCCGTTCCCCCATATCGTTGAGGCGGAACGCTTTCCCATAGTGGAGAGACTTGCGCGATGTTCATTTCCCCCCTCCGTTCTTGTTGACTGGCAGGCGGTTCCTTCATACCGCCTGCCTCGCTGCACTCCGGTATGAGCAAGGGTTGGGCCAGTTGGCATACCGCAAAAGTTCGGGCTGTAGAAAATACGGACTGACAAAGCGTTCCGATATTCAGGAACAAAAAATGGCATAACAAGAAGAGCTGGCAAGGCCCCGATCAGGTAAGAATTACACTGTGGGAAGAAAAAACTTACACAGCTGCGTCCACCTTCTCGACATATGTGTGATGTTCTGAACGCTCTTCACAGGCTCAGGAAGCCAGCGAGTGTTCAGACTTACTCGACGGGCTGAATAAACACGGCATAACCCTCCGGCGACAGTGTGGCTTCAATCTTGTCCCCAGAGGAGACCTTCCTGTTCAGAGCCAGCTTGGTCTTTGCATTCACAGGCACCGACACCTCCTTGCCTGTTTCTTCCTTGACCACATACATTTCATCCTTCGCGTCGAGGACCTCTCGCCCCTGGGCATCCCGCATCAGATAGAAGGTCCCGGTGATCATGAGCACTTCTCCTTTCACAGTCGTGGACTCCATGGTCGCGGCTTCTGCCGGCGGCTCGGTATCAGGCATGGGTGAGACAATTTGGCAACCCCATAGGACAGGCAGTGCCATGACCCTAACAAGTTTCTTCACGGTTATGACCCCTGATGAACGAGATGGCGCATCCCCGGTCGGTTACTGCGTTGGCTTGATGGAGAGAGCACGGCCATCCGGTGATACCTGCACCTCGATCTTTTCCCCCTGGACAACCACGCGGTCCCTCTTCGTATCTTTGTCCACCCGGATGTGCGCGAGCCGGCCGAACTGATCTTTGACCACGTACGTGTCGCCTTGGATGGTGAGCAGCTCGCCTTTGATGGTCTGAGGCTCTGGTGGTTGTTGGGCCTTACAGATGGGCGTCATTGTTCCGATGCTCAGCATGACGGTGACCAGAATGCTCAACAGTCCTTTCATGTCGCCACCTCCATTGAAGCGTGGCGAAGGTTCAACGGGTCGGTTGTCTTCAGGAGCATTGGAGCGTTATGCCTATAGCTACCATCCCGCACCTCCATTTTTCCTGGACAAAAAACCCGTCCTGAACCTGATTATGTCCAATCCGGTTGGGGGAATTTCCGGTGAGCGGGCTGCGTGAATACGTGAGGCAGGGTTGCTATAGCAGAAAATCTTAGGAACGAGAATCTTCCGCCCGCATGAACGTTGGAATCATCATCGCGCTGAGGCTTGTGGTCGCCGCCATGTGCCCGTCAGCGGTGTCGCAGGAGACCTTTACCGGGGTGAGTTATTTTCGGATCGGGGTTAAGGTGGCTCGACCAGATCGCTGGAGACGAAGGAGAACCAGAACAACAGCGTGTACTGGTTCCAGTACGTGG
>CAYZKG010000018.1:26400-28554 GCA_964478915.1 uncultured Nitrospira sp. | reverse complement strand
CAGACAGTCGGCAAGCTCTGCGAAGGCAAGACGCCCAATCAGATCGCAAAGCTCCACATCCTCGACCCGGCCTGCGGCTCCGGCTCGTTCCTGATCGGCGCGTACGATTATCTCATGAACTATCACCGCGACTGGTACATGAAGGACGGGCCGGACAAGCACAAGAAAGAGCTCTACCGGACGGCCGGCGGCGACTGGCGCCTGATCTCGCAGGAGAAGAAGCGCATCCTGCTCAACAATATCTATGGCGTGGATATTGACAGTCAGGCCGTAGAGGTCACCAAGCTGAGTCTCTTGCTCAAAGTGCTGGAAGGGGAAAGCGACGAGACGCTGAAGCGGCAATTGTCCTTTGTGAAGGAACGGGCGCTACCGGACCTTGGCCGCAACATCAAATGCGGGAACAGCCTAATCGGAACTGACTATCTCACGGAGGACTTTTTCCCGGATGAAGAGACGATGCGCCGAATCAATCCGTTCGATTGGAACGCTGGATTCTCCGAGGTTATGCAGGCCGGTGGGTTTGATGTGGTCATCGGCAATCCACCATACGTGCGCCAGGAATCGCTTTCCGACTTCAAGGATTATTTCTCTACGCACTATGAAGCCTTTGATGGCGTGGCGGACCTTTACGCATACTTCATGGAGCGGAGCGTTAAACTGCTCCGCGAAGGTGGACGCTTTAGCTTCATCATTTCCAGCAGTTTCCTCCGTGTGACTTATGGCGAACCGCTGCGCCGCACGCTCAAGAAACACGCAGCGGTTCTTAGCATTCTCGATTTCGGCGGGCTTCCCGTGTTCGAGAATGCTAAGGACACATACGTCTGCATTCCGCTTATCGCAAAAACCAAGCAGCCCGCTCGCGTAGAAGTCTCTCGCATTCCATCGCTCGAAATCAGTGATCTCAATGCCTACGCGACCGCTAACCATTTCACTATCCCGCATCAGCGCCTCTCCCTGGAAGCGTGGGCACTCAAGTCGGACGAAGAGGCTGCAGCCTTCGAGAAGGTAATGAAAGTTGGTAAACCATTGGGCGAATACGTCAGAGGCCGGTTCTTCCGCGGCGTGACGACCGGTTTGAATGATGCCTTCGTCATCGATTCATCGACGCGAAAAGCCCTGATTGCGAAAAACAAAACCAGCGCGGAGTTAATTAAACCGCTACTCAGTGGTGAGGACATCAGGAGCTACTACGTTGAGAATCCTGGCCTCTGGTTGATTTTCACACGGCGGGGAGTAGATATCAGCCGCTATCCGGCCATCAGAAACCACCTGTCGAAGTGGAAGGCACAGCTAACACCGAAGAAGTCTTCCAAGGATAAGTTAGGGCGGAAACCGGGCATCTACGAATGGTACGAAATCCAGGATGATGTAGCCTACTATCCAATCTTCGACGGCCCGAAGGTCATCTTCCCCGACATTTGCAAGGAGCCACGGTTCTTTCTCGATCACTCCGGTACCTACCTCGCTAACACTGCCTACTGCCTGGGTGTGGATGATCCTTATTTGCTCGGTATTCTAAACAGCCGGCTCTTTTGGTTTACGATCAGCAACATCAGCATCCCGTTCGGCATCCGCGCCGGCAAATACCGGTATCGGCTGATTTATCAATACATGGAGAAGGTGCCCATCCGAGTCATCAACTTCAGCGATAAAGCCGACACAGCCAAGCACGACCAAATGGTCTCTCTGGTCGAGCGCATGCTGGACCTGCACAAGCGGCTCGGCAAAGCCAAGAACCCGAATGACAAGACCCGTATCCAGCAGCAGATTGACGCCACCGACCGCGAAATTGACCGCCTGGTTTACGACCTCTATGGACTGACCGAGGACGAAATCGCTATCGTGGAGCAAGGCAAGGGAGCATGAAACTCCCTCATGCTGAGAACGCGGTTGTTGATGTCAGAAAGCTCCGGGATTATTGCTTGAGTTCTGAGCACCCACGCGGTCAGCATAAGGCCCGCGTCTTTAAAAGCGTCTTGGGGTGGACGGCAGATCATGCAGAGGAGGTCCGTCAGAGGCTCTTGGAGGCCGTGTTGCGGGAAGATGCCCTTTTCCTCGGCGCAGATGACTATGGGCAGCGGTATGCGCTAGACTTCCCTGCACAAGGCCCGGGCGTACCAGCAACCGTGAGAAGTTTGTGGATCATTCGTCACG
>CAYZKG010000018.1:0-26300 GCA_964478915.1 uncultured Nitrospira sp. | reverse complement strand
GCACAAGGCCCGGGCGTACCAGCAACCGTGAGAAGTTTGTGGATCATTCGTCACGGCGAGGAGTTTCCACGATTCACCTCGTGTTACGTTATCCTGTAGGGAGCATACATTATGAACCGAGAAATTCGCATACTGGATGTGGTGGCTCTCACCGAGGATATTCCTGATCGCGGCTTGAAGCGCGGGCAAGTGGGGACCGTGGTGGAATCGCTTGGTCCAGGTGTGTTTGAGGTGGAGTTTGTGGATAATGAAGGCCGAACATACGCCACGCTCCCCCTGAAAGCCGGCCAACTGCTCGTGCTGCACTATCAGCCCGCGTGATGAGACACACCTCGCCGCCGGCATTGGGCTCCGTGATCCCCAACCCTCATCCCGCCCGCGCCAGATCCGCCCTGCGCCGGCCCACGTGGTGGGCCTTTGCAGGGAGGGTTTGCTATAGTCCGATCCCAAATTGACCGGCTGGTCTATGATCTCTACGGCAGTTGCCCCTGCTGAGGACTCATGCGAGAATGGAGACCATTCCATGACGTTCGAGAATGAACCGGTGAGTATGGCTCGCCCGAAGGTCCTGTTGAAACAACAACGCACGACGCATAAAAAAGGGAGCTAATCACAATGAGACAATTCAAAATCATCGTGGAAAAGCATCCTGATGGCTATGTGGCCTATCCCCTGGGTCTCAAGGGAGTTGTTGTGGGCGAGGGGGATACCTATGAGGAAGCCTTGGCTGACGTGAAGTCGGCCATCCGTTCCCATATCGAGACCTTTGGCCAGGATGTACTGGACGGCGAGTCACCTGTGCTGGAAGCTTTCGTAGCAGAGGCTGGAGTGGCGATCTAGTGCCCAAGTTCCCCATTGATGCTCCTAAAGCTAGAGTCATAAGGGCATTTGTGCAGTTAGGTTTTCGTCTGGTGCGAGAGCAGGAGCACATCGCGATGGTTCGGGAGAATGCGGACGGAACCCGAACCCCACTGACCATGCCAAACCATCTATTTATCAAGGGCTCGACCTTACGGACGATCTGCACTCAAGCCGGCATCCCGCGAGCAGACTTCTTAAAGGCATATGAGGAAGCGTAAGGCTGGTTTGGCGACAGGCAGTAGTGAAGCCGACGGCGGATCCACTGATTGCCAAAGCCGCCTGGCTTGAAGCGGCCCGCGCCGAGGCAAACCCATTCTCCGTCCCAAGTACCGTCCAGCGATCTATAAACTCGGTTCTTAAGCCCTTACAGGGATGGCCGGAGCTGCATCGCGAATCGCGGTCTTACCATATAGCTTAAGCGGTGTCTGCGGCACGGAAACGACTCGCCGATGGAGCGGGGACCCCCCGAGGCTCAGCCGACAAGGAAAGCGGAAACTGACTGGAGTCCGCGGAAGGAATTTCCGAAGGCTTCCGGTCGGGAACCCATTGCTCTGAAGATGCAATGGGTGATGAGCCCGGAAGGGTCCGGGTACCTGTTCTACGGGTGTGAGAGGTGTGGAAGCTGAGTGCCGTAGGCACCGTAGGTGCATTGACGCTGCTCCGGCCGCTCTCTATACTCCGACGCACCATGCGTCTGGTCATCACCGGCGGGACCGGGTTTATCGGGCGAGCGCTCTGCGACCGCCTGGTCGGACTCGGCCACGCCGTGACGGTGCTCACGCGTGACGCCGCGCGTGCGCGCGACCACCTTCCCCCTCAGGCTGCTGTGCTCGGCTGGTCCCCCGCTGTCGGCGCCTCTCCCGGCCTGATCCGGGCGCTGGAAGAGTCCGACGCGGTGGTGAACCTGGCCGGGGAACCGGTGGCCGCCGGCCGCTGGAGCGAGGCACGCAAGGCGGCCATTCGGGAGAGCCGCGTGGGGACGACGGCCGTACTGGTCTCCGCGCTCTCCCGATCGGGACGCAAGCCGACCGTCTTCGTGAGCGCGTCCGCTATCGGCTACTATGGCTCCCGCGGGGACGAGGCGCTGACCGAAGAGGCGGGAGCCGGCAGGGGCTTTCTGGCCGAGCTGTGCCAGGAATGGGAAACCGCGGCCTCGGTCGCTCAGCCGCTCGGCATCCGGGTGGTCCTGCCGCGGATCGGCGTGGTCCTCGGTCCCGGCGGGGCCCTTGCCAAGATGCTGCCGGCCTTCCGGATGGGCCTGGGAGGCCCGATCAGCCGCGGGACTCAGTGGATGTCCTGGATCCACCGGAGCGATCTCATCGAACTGCTGCTCACCCTGCTCACCCAAGACATCCGCGGACCGATCAATGCCACAGCCCCGGAGCCGGTGACGAATGAAGAGTTCAGTCGCGTGCTCGGCCGGGTCCTTCACCGGCCCACCTGGGCGCGCGTCCCGGCGTTTATGCTGAAGCTCGTCTGGGGACAGATGGCGGAGGAACTGCTCCTGACGGGGCAGCGGGTCGTGCCGCAGCGCGCCCAGGCGATGGGGCTCCGGTTCGGATATCCAACGCTTGATGAGGCGCTTCATGATCTCGTGCGGTGAGACCGGATGCCCGGTACGGCCACGGCGCTTCATTGCTCTTTGTCCTCTTCTGCTCGGTCTCTGCGCACTCATCACGGAAAGTCCAGCGACTGCAGGGGAGCCGACCTGGGATCGTCTGCAGGACGGTCTCGAATTCGTGGGCTGGGACCCAGGAGCCCGGTGTGAGGAGAAGGTCCCTGCCTTGCTGATCCTGAAAATCGATCCAGAGCGATTTCGCTTTTCGACCTATCATTTTCAGGATGAAGGCATGGCGGCGCCACTGACCATCCAAGAGTGGCAGTACCGGACCGGAGCGAGCGTCATGTTCAATGCCGGCCTGTTCCGAGCCGATTATTCGTATTTGGGCTTGCTCCGCAAAGACGGGCGCTGGTTGGGGGCGAATCCGCACCCGAGGTGGCTGGGTCTGTTCGTCGCCGAGCCGGCTGCGGCCCAGACCAAGCTGCCAAAAGCGCGCGTCGTTGACCTCGAGACCGAACCGGCGCTCGTCCAGAATCTCCCGTACCGGGAAGCGGCACAATCCATCATGCTCCTGGACCGGACCGGAAACCCACGAGTCCGGCACAGCGGCAAGCGGGCGCACCAAACCGTGGTAGGGGAGGACCAGCGCGGCCGGATCCTGATCATCAAAACGACTGATACCGTGGCGCTCTGGGAATTGGCGGTCTGTCTTCGGGAAGGCCCTCTCGGAATTGCGCTGGCGATGGCGATGGACGGCGGAGCGTCGTCGGACCTGCTGATTCAGGACAACTTGCTGCAGAACATTCGGGCCGGAGCGATCGAGGAGTGGCGGTCAGTGGTGGACGGGAGCGGGCAGTCCCATATCCCCCTCCCGTCCGTGATCGGGGTGTTTGCGAGGAAGTAGTCAGTTTCCGGTTTCGCTTTTCCCGTTTAGCGACCGATCGGCTGGACAGGATAGCCGGCCTGCAGCCAGGCATTCATACTGCCGCGGACGTTATAGACATAGCGGTAGCCCAGGTCCGCAAGCGCCTCGGCGGCAACATTGCTGCGCTGCCCCGATTGGCAATACACGACGATGTGATCCTCGAGCCGCGCACCGATCTCGCGGTGACGGGCCTTGATCTCGCGAAATTCAATATTCATATCGGTGCCCGGAATGACCCCCGTCACGTGCTCCTGGGGCGACCGCACATCAACCAGGAAAAACCCCTTGTTGACAGGAGAGGGGGCTTTTTCCAGCCCGGCTTTGAGCTGCTGAACCGATAAGATATAGGAATGATAGGCCGAGGCGACACCTGCCAGCAGCATCGCCAGTCCCAGCCCTAAGCATGCAAGAGAAAGTCGGAGTTTCATGGCTCAGCCTCCTTCCACATGATGCCTCACCCAGAGGCTCCCGCAATCGCGACGGTTATATTGGCGGACCAACGAGACTAGGGATTCAGTCGCTATGATACTACCAGCCCCGACGCGGTGGTCAAGAGCCTTCGTCGCGTGCCTGGTGCTGGCATCGGGATGCAGCGAGGGTGTCAAGCTCGTTCAGGAGACCGAGTCCGGAGGGGTCGTCACGTATCCGTTCAAGAGCGAGAGTGGTTCACTGGCCTCGCCGTTCAGAACCGAGGCGATTCAGTTGATCGAAAAGCGATGCGCCGGCCGCTACACCATCGTCAAGGAAGGGGAGACCAAGGGACGGACTCGCATCGTGAGCCCCGTAGAAGGAGCGGAAGAGGTGGTCAGGGAGCGACGCTGGGGGCTGAAGTTTCAATGCAAGTGACTCGTTAGGCGTAAGGCGTGAGGCGTCAGGCGTCGCTTCACGCTTCACGCTTCACGGCATTCAGCAGATCCTTGATCGTCAGTAGACTGAACACGCTCAGCCCCTGTTCCTCAAGGCGGGCCCGGGCATCCTGCTCCTGCCGGTCCACGACCACGAGCGCGTGATGCACCGTCATCCCGGCCTCCCTGGCTGCCTGGACCGCTTTGAGCACCGAACTTCCTGTCGTGAGCACGTCATCCACGATGAGAGCCCGGTCTCCGCTCTGAACCGCTCCTTCGATCAACCTGCCGAGCCCGTGGTCTTTCGCCTGCTTTCTGACAATGAAGGTGCGCCACCGCCGTTTCGGCGTCGCGCCGTACGCGTAATCGGAGATGGCGGTCGCGATCGCGATGGCCCCGATCTCCAGGCCACCGATCGCCTCGAACTCCAGCGCTTTGATCTGCTCGAATGCGGACTGCGCCACGAGGTGGCGTGGGCCAGGGTGGGCCATCAGCGTCCGACAATCGACGTAGAAGGGGCTGGTCAGCCCGGATGCCAATTTAAAGCCGGCCGGATCGTGCTTGAATGACTGCGTCGTGATGAATGCCCGGGCGAGCTCCTGCCTCAATACTGAGACCTCAGTCTGGCTTTGCTGTTTCACATCAGATCCGGCCGGTTAGCGAATAGAAGGCCAGCCCCAGATACTCATGAAGGGCGGCCTTGGAGTCGGCCAAATCTCTGGCGTCGGGAATGAACGACCCGACGTGCAGATCAAGTTCCCCGGCGATGTAGTCGCACGGCCCCGGGACCACGCTGAAGCCCTGGTGCTCAAAGGCCCCCACGGCCCGCGGCATGGCAATCGCCGAGGTCACCAGAAGGATCCGCACACGGTCGTCAAGCAAGAGCTTCGTGTTGACGGCGTTCTCGCTCGTGGTGCGGGAGTGGGGCTCGAGAAGCAGCACGGACTCCGGCACGCCCAGGACCACGGCTGCTTTCTGCATCTCCTCCGCCTCCAGCGGCCCGGGGCCGTACGGGTTGCCATTCCCGCCCGAAAGCACGAGATATGGAGCAAGACCCTGCCGGAAATAGGAAATCCCGCACACCACGCGCCGCAGAGAGCCGGTCCCCAACTCGGCGACAGGTCGCGTCCCGCCCTCCGGCCGGACTCCGCCGCCCAACACCACGATGGCGTCAAACTGCTGGGTGGTCAGAAACTGCGGAGGCGGGTACCTCCGTTCCAGCGCCGCCACCATCGCGTAGCTGACCGGCCGGATGCTCAAGACGTACAACAGCAGCAGGGCGCAGGCTGCCAGGCGCCTGGCCCAACGCTTCCGCCGCTGCGACTCAGACCACGAGAGAAGGATAGAAGCAACCAGCAGGCCGGTGATCCAGCCTTCCGGCATCAGAAGTCCGGTGAGGAACTTATAGGTCTCGTACATGCTCCTCCCGCTGGCTTGCGGGAGTATACCGGCATTCCTTCGAAGAGTCACGACGCTTTTACGGTCGGGCCGAGATTGACGGCCTCCGCGAGGGCGCACTAAGATGAGCCGCATGCCTCAATACGATCGCATCCTGGACATTCAAGAAGCGCTGCGCGAGGTCTCCGGCCTGGACGGCTGGCTGTTCTATGACTTTCGTGGCAGCGATCCGCTGGCCTACCGGGTCCTGCACCTTGATCCGTCCGTCCATGTGACCCGGCGCTGGTACTACTGGATTCCCGCCCACGGCAAACCGTCGAAGCTCATGCACCGGATCGAGCCGCACATCCTGGAGGCGCTCCCCGGCGACACGATGCTGTATGTGTCTTGGGACCAGCAGCGCCGGGGCCTGGCGAGCATCCTGGACGGTCGCGCGCGCATCGCCATGCAATACTCCCCCATGAACGCGGTGCCGTACGTCTCCCGCGTGGACGCCGGCACGATCGAGCTGATCCGCCAACTCGGCGTGGAAGTCGTCAGCTCGGCCGACCTGATCCAACGGTTCGAAGCGGTCTGGAACGACTCCCAGGTGGCCGCGCATCGTGACGCCGCCGAGAAGCTGCGCCGGATCGTGGACGAAACATTCGAACACGTCGCCATGATGGTATCGGCGCGGACCAGCCTGACCGAATACGCTCTCCAGCAGTACATCCTGTCCCGGTTTCGGGTGCACGGCCTCGTGACCGGCGCGCCGCCGATCGTGGCTGTCAATGCCCACAGCGCCGATCCGCACTACAGCCCCGGTCCTCAGGGCTCCAGCGAGATCGGCGTGGACGATCTCATATTGATCGATCTCTGGGCCAAACGGCCGGAGACCGGCAGCGTCTATGCTGACATCACCTGGACCGGCCATGTCAGCCGGCAGGCGCCGTCCCGGCAGCAGGAGATCTTCCAAATCGTCCGCGAGGCGCGGGATACTGCCCTGGCCTTCGTTGAACGCCAGGTCAAAGCCGGCAGCTTCCCGCGCGGCTGGGAGGTGGACGAGGCCTGTCGTCGTGTGATCCGAGAGGCCGGCTATGAGCAGCAGTTCCTGCACAGGACCGGGCATTCCATCGGCGAGGAGGTGCACGGCAACGGTGCGAACATCGACAGCCTGGAAACCCGCGATGATCGCCGCGTGATCCCGCGAACCTGCTTTTCCATCGAGCCCGGCATTTACCTGCCCGGCCAATTCGGCATTCGAAGCGAGCTCGACGTCTACATCTCTCCCCATGAGGCGATGGTGTTTGGGCTGCCGCTTCAGACCGAAATCGTCCCTATTCTTAGTCAGGGGTGAAGGGTTACACCTCACCCCTCACCCCTCACGGTTCGTCGGCTTGACACCGTCAGGGTGCTGCGGATAGAGTGCTCGCAGGGCTTTGTCCGGAGGAACTTCCACATGTTCGGCACGTTAGGATTCTCCGAACTCATCATCATCCTGGCGATTATCCTCATTATCTTCGGAGCCGGACGGCTGCCCCAGATCGGCGAAGGAATCGGCAAGGCGCTGAAAGGCTTCAAGAAGGAGGTGCACGAGGCCCCACCGGCGGATCCGAATGCGGCCGGTGTGCCACCGATCGAAGAGGCGCAGGTCGTCGCCGCACAACCGGCCCCTGCTCCGGCTTCAGCCCCCTATCAGCCCGGACCGGAGGCGACGCCGGGCACGACAGCCGCGCTCGTGGCAGCGGGCGCCGGCCCGCAACCACCGAGACAGGCCCCGCGACCGGCGACGGCACAGCCTCAACCTGTCCAGGCCCAGACTCAGGGTCAACCTCAGATGCAGACAGCCAGCCCCGCCCCCGTGTCGCCCGCACCGGTCTCAATGGAGCAGCGCATGACGCAACCGCCGCCTCCGCCCCGCGCCACCTACCCGGCGCTCCCGCCGTCCGCCCGTCCCAAACCGGCCGCGCCCCGGCCTTCTGCCGTGGTCAACAAAGAAGCGGTCGCCAGGGTCCAGGCCCAGCAAGCCGCGCTCAAGGCAAAGGCCGCCGGTAAAACGGAGCAGGGAGGCCTCTCGCCTCAAGACATGCAATCTCTTGGAGAGGGCATCGGTGATGCCTTGCGCACGTTTCGCAAGGCTGCCGAAGACGTGCGGGGCTCGATCGACCCCGAAATGCGAACAATCCGTGCGGAAATGGAAGCCGCGCAGAAGGAAGTCGAAGAGTCAATCGAAGCGGCAAAGCAGATGTCTGCTACCCAGGAAGACCCCCCGAAGCCCTGAGCCAGCCTTTCAACCTCGTAGCCGCCATGCCTCTGCGCCTTATTACTCTTACGATTGTCCTGGCCTGTGCGCTCGAAGGGTGTCTGCAGGCTTCCTCTGCTGGCGACCCTGTCGCCGTCACGGAGCAACTCCTCCGCTTGCTGAGCGATCCGAGTCCGGACGTGCGACGGACCGCCGCGCTCTCGCTCGGGAAGATCGGCCGTGCCGAGGCGACCATCGCTCTGGTGGAGGCGCTCGACGACGCCGATCCGCTTGTCCGCCAGCACAGCGCCTGGGCCTTGGGGAGCGTGGGGGAGGATGCCCTCGACCGCGCCGGCATGGCGTTGGTCCGGGCGCTGGAGGACCCCTCTCCGTTGGTCAAGGCGGCTGCCGCGCGCGCGTTGGGAGAGGTCGGCGGGACGCAGGCCATGATCGAATTGGTGACCGAAGCGCTCCACCACCCGGAGGCCGCGACGCGTCAGGCTGCGGTCCAAGCCCTCGCGGGCCTCGAGGCGGCCTCTGCCGGGCCGGCGTTACTGACGGCGCTCGACGATCCCGACGCACGGGTACGGCAGGGCGCGATCGCGGCGCTTGGCGAGCTGGCCGATGCGAGCGCCATTCCGCACATCGGCAGGCGGCTCTTCAAGGATCCCGATCCCGGTGTGAGAGCGGAGGCTGCGTTTCGCCTGGGCAAGCTGGGTGGACCGGCGGAGGGCTCGATGCTCCGGAAGGCCGCCGCGGGTGACGGCAATGCAGAGGTTCGGCGGTGGGCCAACTGGGCCCTCAAACAGCTCACGAGTCCGGTGCGGATGCTTAGTTGATCTGGCGGGACTGACTGAGCGTATCGACCAATTCGAGCACGCGCTCGCGCGCCGGTTCCGGAATCTGGGTGAACTTCACGCCCATGCCCGGAAAGAAGGTATACCGCTCCGGCTTCGTCCGGACCCACACGACTTCACCTTTCGCGCGCAAGCGCTCCGCCGGGTGGTCGGGGAGCGAAAATTCCACTTCGATCTCGGTCCCCGTCGGAAACTGCGTGCTGCTCTCGATGAACAGCCCGCCGCCGCCGATCCCCTCGGTGAGACTTTCGAAATGCTTCCCCTCCGGCGTCCGATACCACACCTTCACGGAGAGAGGGATTCTGGGCTGTTTTCTGGCCTTTTTCATGCGGGCGTCGAAGGTGGATGCCACGATATGATCGATCACGGATTCCCAGGGCAGCGTTCCGAGCTTTTTGCCGTCCGGTCCCAGCACGGTGATGGTTTCCGTCTCTGAGTCCACTTCCATTGACCTGCCTTGGTGAAACCCTATGTTGACCGGCAATTTCATGGCGCAGCCTCCGGTGAAGGTCCCTACTATGCGGTCTTCATGCCATCGCCCGTGATCCGCGCGCTGGGCTCGAAAATCCTCACGGGCGGGGTCTTCCCCAGGATCACATCCTCCGTGATCATGACCTCTTTGATGAGCTTCTGGGACGGGACGTCGTACATGACCTCGAGCATGACCTCTTCCAGGATCGCCCGAAGCCCCCGAGCGCCGGTCTTCTGACTGTAAGCCTTCCGAGCGATCGCCACCAGCGCGCTTTCGGTGAACTTCAGCTTGACCCGCTCGAACGACAGCAGCTTTTCGTATTGCTTGGTCAGCGCGTTTCTCGGCTCGGTGAGGATCCGGATCAACGCCTTCTCATCCAGTTCCTCCAGCGTGGCGATCACCGGCAGCCGTCCGATGAACTCCGGAATCAACCCGTATTTCAAGAGGTCTTCTGGCTGAACCTTATCGAGCACATCTCCCAACCCGGTGTCCTTCTTGTCGCGGAGCTCGGCGCCGAACCCCATGGTCTTCCGGTTCAACCGCTGCTCGATAATGGACTCCAAGCCGACGAAGGCGCCGCCACAGACGAACAGGATGTTGCTGGTATCCACCTGGATGAACTCCTGGTGGGGATGCTTGCGACCACCTTGAGGCGGCACATTGGCGACGGTGCCCTCGATCAGTTTCAGGAGAGCCTGCTGCACGCCTTCGCCAGAAACATCGCGGGTGATGGAGGGACTGTCGCTCTTACGGCTGATTTTGTCGATCTCATCGATGTAGACGATGCCGCGCTCGGCCCGTTCCACATCATAGTCGGCGGCCTGCAGCAACTTCAGGATGATGTTTTCGACATCCTCGCCGACGTAGCCGGCCTCAGTGAGCGTGGTGGCGTCCGCCAGGGTAAACGGAACATCCAGGTACCGGGCCAGCGTCTGGGCCAGCAAGGTCTTGCCGGTCCCGGTGGGCCCGATCATCAGGATGTTGCCTTTCTGAAGCTCGATCTCGTCCACCTCGTTGGCCGAGATCCGCTTGTAATGGTTGTGCACCGCCACCGACAGGATTTTCTTGGCGCGCTCCTGCCCGATGACGTATTGGTCGAGATTGTGCTTGATCTCGGCCGGCTTCCGGAGCTTGGACGAGATCTCCTCTTTGGCCTCTTCCCAATCCTCCGCAATGATGTCGTTGCACAGGTTGACGCATTCGTCGCAGATGTAGACCGTCGGGCCGGCGATCAATTTCCTCACCTCATCCCGGCTCTTTCCGCAGAATGAGCACCGGAGACGCGCGTCCATCTTGTCTTGCTTAGGCATCCCGCCCCCCCTGACTACTTGGAGTCGTTCTTTCCGGATTCCTTGACCAGTGCCGTGATGGATTTGGGGGGCCGCGAGATCACCTCGTCGACGAGGCCGTACTTCTTCGCCTCTTCCGCCGACATGAAGTAATCGCGCTCCGTGTCCAGGGCGATCTTATCCAGCGGCTGTCCGGTATGCTTGGCCAGGATCTCGTTCAACC
This sequence comes from uncultured Nitrospira sp., assembly GCA_964478915.1. Classification (GTDB taxonomy): domain Bacteria; phylum Nitrospirota; class Nitrospiria; order Nitrospirales; family Nitrospiraceae; genus CAYJUM01. The sequence continues at coordinate 15,648 of CAYZKG010000018.1, read as the reverse complement.
GCTCCCGAATCTTCAGAATCTCCCGGGCATGGATGTCGATCTCGGTGGCTTGCCCCTGGAACCCTCCCATAGGCTGGTGAATCAGCACACGGGCATTGGGAAGCGCGAACCGCTTTCCCTTCGTCCCGGCCGCCAGCAACAGAGCGCCCATGCTCGCCGCCTGGCCGATGCAGATCGTGGTGATCGACGGTCGGACGTACTGCATAGTGTCATAGATCCCCAAGCCGGCGGTCACGCTGCCGCCCGGCGAGGTGATGTACAGGTTGATGTCCTTTTCAGGATCTTCGGCTTCCAAGAACAAGAGCTGGGCGATCACCAGGTTGGAAAAGATATCGTCGATGGGGGCGCCGAGGAAGATGATCCGGTCTTTGAGGAGACGGGAGTAGATGTCGTACGCGCGCTCCCCCCGGTTGGTCTGCTCGATGACGATGGGCACTAACATGACGCGAGTTCCTTTCTTCGTCGGTGAGACAGCGAGGTGTATCTTACCACAATTTCAGCTCGTTCCAAGCACTTCCGTTGACGCCTTTTATCCCTGGATGACCGCATGGCGATAGACGAAATCCAGCGCCTTGTCCGCCAGGATCCGCGCTCGCAGTTCTTCACGCGAGTCCTCTCCGGCATCAACCAGCCGCCGGACCTCGTCGTGGGACATCTTCAGAGCCGACGCCAATTTGGCGATCTCAGCCTCGACATCTTCCTCATCCACCGTGAGCCCTTCCTTCTCGGCGACCGCTTCGAGGATCAAGCCGATCTTGACCCGCCGCTTGGACTCCGGGAGAAATTCCTCTTTCAGGCGCTTGACCTCTTCCTGCCGCATCACGGGGTCCTGGAAGCCCGCCGCGCCGGGCTTCTGCCGCCGGCGTGATTCCAGCGTCTGCCGAATCATCGCCATCAGCTCCCGCTCGAGCAAGGTCTCCGGGATCTCAAAGTGGTGAGTGTCGGCCAGACGCTTCAGGATCTGATCCTTGTAGGCCTCTTCGATATCTTGTTTCAGCGCTCGCTCCATCTCCGCCCGAACCTTGTCCTTCAGCTCGGTGAGTGAGGTGTAGGGACCGCAGTCCTTGGCAAATTCATCGTCCAGGAGCGGCAACTGTTTCTGCTTGATCCCGCTGACTTTCACACGGAACACGACGGTTTTCCCGGCCAGCCGCGGGTCGGGGTGCGTGGTCGGATAGGGTTGGGGAATCTCCACGAACTCCCCTTCCTTCTTCCCGATGAGGTGCTCGTCCACCTCCACGCCGAGGATGGGAATTTTCGACCCGACCTTGTGAAGCTGCCCTTCCTTCTTGGTCCCTTCGAGCGGCGCGAGATCCAGGAATCCTTCCACTTCCAGAACGGCGTAGAGCCCATCCGCCAGCGCGGTCCCAGCCGGCGCGGCGCCTAACGGGGCATGCTGCTCTCTGAGCTTGTCCAGAACCTGGTCCACCTGCTCGTCGGTCACGGTCCGTTTATCAGGCTTCAACGAGATGGGGTTGGGCGGACGGTAGTCACGCAGCTCGATCTTCGGTTTGATCTCCACGGTAGCGGTAAAGGACAGCGGCGCATTTTTCTTGATCTTCACGCGCTCCAGCGGCGGCACTTCCACCAGCACCGGCACGATCCCGGCCTGCCGGATGGCCCGATCATAGTAATCGGGCACCAATCGGCGGATCACGTCCTCCTCGACCGCTTTGGCATATCGTTTCTCCAGCAAGGCGAGCGGCGCCTTCCCGGGCCGGAAGCCGGGTATCTGGACCTGCCGGTTTAGTTCGGCATACGCCCGCTCGAACTCGCGCCTCACCTCCTCCTCGGGCACCTCGATCTTCAAGGCGCGCTTCACCGGACCGAGTTCGGTAACTTCAAGTTTCATCGCGGTGTCCGTGATCGCTGGCTAGGTATGCCCGGTTTGCGGAGCGGGTTGGTGCGAGAGGGGGGACTTGAACCCCCACGGTTGCCCACGAGATCCTAAGTCTCGCGCGTCTGCCAGTTCCGCCACTCTCGCAATCGCCATGTGCTGGTACGAATCGGCCTCCACAGCCAATTCTCTGCAGCAGGACTGGTCTCTTTTACAGGTGGGGAGATGGGCGTGTCAACCCGGTGACACACCCGGAGCCGGAACGATCCGCAGGATTATCTCATTTATTCCCAGCCGTCGAGGATATCCGGAGATAGTCCTGAATCGCCTGGGCGTTCAGGCGAACGACCTCGGTGACCGCGAGATTGGCGATATCCCCGGCTTTGGGGATGCGCTCGTGCTCCGGAAGGTCGACCACCCGGGAATAGGTCCTGGGCAGGAAATGTTCGTCGCTCCCGGTCCCTCTCCGGATGCCATACACGATGTGCTCCATGACTTCCGACGGCAGGGAGCTCAGCGCCTGCTTGGTGATCCACAGGGCGCCGTTCCGGGACACCCCGGTCAGGCGAGCCGCGATGTTGACGGTGTCACCGAGGGCGGTGAACTCGGGAGCCGGCAGGCTCGGAATATACCCGAACCATTCGCGGCCTTCGTGAAGCCCCATGTTCAGGACAAGGTGGTTCAGCCAGTTCTTTTTCGTTTTCCAGGCAGCATCGATCTCGGCCATGCACTTGCGAATGGCGTCGGCACAGAGCAGCGCATTCAGGGTGTGCACGGTGGCGTTGTCCCGTTTCGCCAGGAAATACCGGACCACACCATCGCCGATGTGCTTACCCGAGCTGCCGCCGTACTGACGGAACGGGTGCTCCAGCCGCGTCCAGATGTCGGTGATCAGCTCGAAATACTCCTCGGGCGGCAGGTCCGCGCAGATCTTGACCGAACTCTGCAGATCGGCCACCAGCACCGCCATGGACTGCAGGGTCGGGAGCTTGTGGATCAGCAGGTCGGTAATCACCTGCTGGCGGCCCGTGAGCAGATCGACGATCGGATTCAGGTTGACGATGCCGGGGATCCAGATGATCAGGATGCCTTCACGGAAGATCGCGGCGACCCGATGGTATCCCTGCACGGAGGCCTGGCGGAAGCGAAGCGTTTCCTCGCGGCAGTCCACAGGCGGGAGCTTCTGCGTCTCCTTCGGCCAGATGCGCTCGAGCCAATTGAGGCTCTCCCCTCTGAGCGTCAGCAGGATGGGATTACGGCTGGGAATGGGCAGATCGCCCTGGATCAGAGGCAGATGGCTGTTCACGAACGCGTCGAAGTCCGTGACCATCTCCCGGACCGGGGTGGTAAACAGCAGCTTGAAGAAGTGCCGGTCTTCGATGTTGGGAATCTTTCGGATCGCACGTCCGAAGATCAGCTCCTCGGCTTTGTCGTTGATCCACTCCACATCCCAGTTGCGGTTGACCATGTAGGCGGGATACCCGATTTCGGTCACGGCGGAGGGGAGTTCGGTCTGGGGAGCGACGCGAGCCGGGACCGGTGTCTCCGGAGCCGCCACCATGGCGCCGGCCCCCGACTCCGAGTCCACAGCCCGCCCTACCACCGTGACTTCTCCCGATTCCCACTGCACGATCCGAGCGCGAAGCTGGTGCACGCCCTTACAGAGGATCAAATATCGCCCGGGCCCGAGCGTGGACACGGACTTCCCCGTGTCCATGCTGATCGCCGGCATGCCGACCCAGCCTTCTCCGGGACGGTTGCTGTTGGACTCAACCGTGACGGCGGCGGAAAAGGTGCCGGTGACGGTCAGCACCGCCACGCTACTGCCGCGGACGTTGAGGATCTGGCCTTCGCCCGACGCGCTGGCGCGATCCTGAAGGATGATCTCGTCAGCCCTCTGCGATGTCTGCATGCTGGCCTCGGAAAACGGACAAGATTTCGGCGCTGAGGGAAACGCTAGAGGAGTTTCCGGAGAATGTCAAATATTACGTAAGTTTTTTGCACGTGGTCGGGGGAGACGGCTAGTCCGCTCGCGCCTCCACGATGGGAATCACCGCGAGCTGTCCATCCTTCATGTCCACCATGGCGGTCTCGCCGTCCTTGAGCTCCCCTCTGATCAGCAGCCGGGCAATAGGGGTCTCGACCTCTTGCTGGATCAACCGCTTCAGCGGCCGCGCCCCGTAGATGGGGTCCAGGCCACGCGCCGCGAGGTCGGCAAGCGCTGCCGCCGTCAGCTCGAGCGAGATTCGCCGCTCCGCCAGGCGTTGGCGCAGCCGGCCGAGCTGGATATCCACGATCTTCGCCACTTGGTCGCCGGTCAATGCATGGAACACCACGATCTCATCCAGACGGTTCAGGAACTCCGGCCGGAAATGCCTCCGCAGTTCCCCCAAGACCATCTTGCGCATCTCCTCGTACGGCAGTCGTCGCTGTTGGGCGTCCAGGATGTCCTGGCTGCCCAGGTTCGACGTCATGATCAAGACGGTGTTCTTGAAGTCCACGGTCCGGCCCTGCCCGTCCGTGAGACGGCCATCGTCGAGCACCTGCAACAGCACGTTGAAGACATCATGGTGCGCTTTCTCGATTTCATCGAAGAGAATGACCGAAAACGGGCGTCGGCGCACCGTTTCGGTCAGCTGGCCGCCTTCTTCGTATCCCACGTACCCCGGTGGCGCTCCGATCAGCCGAGCCACGGTGTGCTTCTCCATGTACTCGGACATATCAATCCGGACCAGGCTCGCCTCGTCATCGAACAACGTGAACGCCAGGGCGCGGGCCAGCTCGGTCTTGCCTACGCCTGTCGGGCCGAGGAACAGGAACGAGCCGATCGGCCGGTTGGGATCCTTGATGCCTGAACGGGCCCGCAACACCGCATCCGCCACCGCCCGAACCGCCTCGTCCTGGCCGACCACGCGGCGATGCAGCAGCTCGGGCAGGCGCAGCAGCTTCTCCATCTCGCCTTCCAGCAGCCGGCTGACCGGAATGCCGGTCCAGCGGCAGACGACGTGGGCGATGTCCTCCTCGTCCACCTCTTCTTTCAGTAAGCGGTGACCTCCCTGTTGCTTGACAAGCTCTTGCTCTTCGGCCGCCACGTCCTTCTCCAACTTGGGCAGCGTACCATAGCGCAGCTCGGCCACGCGGTTGAGATCGTACGCCCGCTCGGCCCGCTCGATCGCTTGCTTGACATCCTCGATCTGCTCGCGGATCTTCTGAAGCTTCCCGACCGAGGCTTTTTCGGCCTCCCAGCGAGCCTTCAGCGAATCGGACTCCCGCCGCTTGTCTTCCAGCTCTTGCTCCAGCTTCTCCAGGCGGGCTCGACTCGCCGGATCGGTCTCTTTTCTCAAGGCCTCGCGCTCGATCTCGAGCTGCAGGACTTTCCGCGAGACCTCGTCCAGCTCCGCCGGCATGCTATCGATCTCCGTCCGCAGTCGAGCCGCCGCCTCATCAACCAGGTCAATGGCCTTGTCCGGCAGGAACCGATCGCTGATGTAGCGACTGGAAAGCCTCGCCGCGGCCACCAGCGCCGCATCCTTGATCTTCACGCCATGATGCAGCTCGTACCGCTCTTTGAGGCCGCGGAGGATCGAGACCGTATCCTCGACGGAAGGCTGGTCGACCATGACCGGTTGGAACCGCCGCTCCAGGGCGGCATCCTTTTCCACGTGTTTTCGATACTCGTCCAGCGTGGTCGCACCGATCAGGTGCAGTTCGCCGCGGGCCAGCATCGGTTTGAGAAGATTGGCCGCATCGACTGCACCCTCGGCCGCCCCGGCTCCCACGACGGTGTGCAACTCGTCAATGAACAAGAGAACCTGGCCCTGAGCCGCCTGGATTTCTTTCAGCACGGCCTTCAGCCGTTCCTCAAACTCGCCACGGAACTTGGCGCCCGCCACCAGGGCGCCCATGTCGAGCACGATCAGCCGTTTCTGCTTGAGGCCTTCCGGGACATCGCCCTTCACGATCCGCTGGGCGAGACCTTCCACGATAGCTGTCTTGCCGACTCCCGGCTCCCCGATCAGGACCGGATTGTTCTTCGTTCGCCTGGACAGGATCTGAATGACGCGGCGAATCTCCTCGTCCCGGCCGATCACCGGATCCAACTTGCCCTGGCCGGCAAGCCTGGTTAGGTCGCGACCGTATTTCTCCAGAGCCTGGTAGGTGCCTTCAGGGTCCTGGCTCGTCACGCGCTGATTGCCCCGCACGGCCTGTAGCGCCGACAACAGCTTCTCACGCGTCACGCCCAACCGGCGGAACACGCCGCCATCATCCACCATCGCCAGGAGCACATGCTCCACGCTCAGGTACTCATCCCGGAGCCCCTGCATCTCGTTCTCGGCGCAGGTCAGGATCTGGGACAATCGGGAGGTGATGTGAAGCTGGCCGGGTGCCGCTCCTGGTCCTTGGACTTGCGGAAGCTTCGCCAACGCCTGCTCCGCCGCCGCCTGCACGGCAGACGGTGAGACGCCCGCCTGCTCCAGCAGCGGCCTCGCCAGTCCACCGTCTTGTTCCAGGAGCGCCAGCAGGACGTGCTCCACGTCGATACCCTGATGGCCGCGACGCATCGCCTGGGAGGACGCAGCCTGCAGCGCCTCTTGCAGTTTGACGGTCATGCGGTTCATGTCCATATCTTAGCTCGTAACGAGTCAGGTAATCACCCGAGGGGGCAAGTCAACGGGATGACACGATGGCCTTGAGCTCCTCGCCGGTGACGGTTTCCTTCTCGAGCACCACCGCGGCGGCCTTGCGAAGAGCCTCTTGCTGCGCCCCCAGGATCGATCTGACCCGAGCGTACTGCTGATCCATGATACGGCGTACCTCGCAGTCGATCTCCCGCGAGGTCTCTTCGCTGTAGTCGCTAGGCGTGTGCGGCTGAGCGGGCTGGAGAAACAACGGCTGGCGGTCTCGGTCGAAGCTGATTTGCCCCAGCTTCTCGCTCATCCCGTAGGTTTTGACCATGCTCTTGGCTATATCCGTCGCCTTCAGCAGGTCATCCTGCGCACCGGTGGACACTTCGCGATAGACGATTTCCTCGGCGACCCGACCGCCCAGCAGCACGGCAATCTTGTTTTCCAGCTCCGACTTGGTCATGAGGAAGCGATCTTCCGTCGGCAGCTGGAGGGTATATCCGAGTGCGGCGATGCCCCGCGGGATCACCGAAATCTTATGAACGGCGTCACAGCCCGGAATCGACAGAGCCACCAGGGCGTGGCCCACCTCATGGTGAGCCACGCGCTCCTTTTCCATCCGGTTCAGGACACGATTTTTCTTTTCCAGACCCGCGATGACGCGCTCGACCGCCTCCTGCAGCTCGGCCAGACCAACGATATCCTTCCCACGTCGCACCGCCAGTAGGGCAGCCTCATTGATAATGTTCGCCAGGTCGGCACCGACGAAGCCGACTGTCATGGCGGCGATCACGTCCAGGTCGGCCTCGGATGCGAGCGGCACCCCGCGGGCGTGCACTTTGAGAATGGCCAGGCGCCCCGCTTTGTCCGGCCGATCCACCAGGACATGACGGTCGAACCGCCCGGCTCGCAGCAGGGCCGGGTCCAAAATCTCGGGCCGATTCGTCGCGGACATCAGGATGACGCCCACCCGGGGATCGAACCCATCCATCTCCACCAGCAATTGATTGAGGGTCTGCTCCCGCTCCTCGTGCGCCATCGGGCCCATGCCGCGGGCCTTGCCCAAGGCATCCAGCTCGTCGATGAAAATAATGCAGGGCGCCTTGTCTTTGGCCTGGAGAAACAGGTCTCGGACCCGGGCGGCCCCCACCCCAACGAACAGCTCGACAAACTCCGAGCCGCTGATCGAGAAGAATGGGACGCCTGCCTCTCCCGCCACCGCCTTGGCCAGGAGCGTTTTCCCGGTGCCCGGCGGCCCGACCAGCAGGATCCCCTTGGGAATCTTGCCGCCCAGACGGGTGAATTTCTCCGGCGTCTTCAAGAACTCGATGACCTCCCGCAGTTCGTCTTTGGCTTCGTCGACACCGGCCACATCATCGAACGTCACCTTGACGTCTTTTTCCATGTAGACCTTGGCCTTGCTCTGGCCGACGGTCATGAACCCGCCTTGCTGGCCCATCCGCCTGAGCAAGAACAGCCAGACCGCGAAGAACAGCGCGATGGGGACCACCCACGAGAGAAGGTCTCTCAGAAAGGTGCTCTCGATGACCCCGGTCACCTTGACGTTGTGCGCCGCAAGGAGCCGAAGCAAATCCGGATCCTCGACGCGTACCGTATGGAAGGTAGAAGTATCCTTTTTCTCTCCCTCCGGTTTCATCCGCCCGTCGATCATCGTGGAAGAGATTGCCACTTCCTCGACCTTCCCCGCCGTGACCGCTGCAGTGAATTCGCTGTAAGGCAGTTCGGCGGGATGAAAGAACGGCGTCACGAAAATTTGAAACAGCATCAGCGCCCAGAGCGCGACGAAGACGTACCAGATGGAAAACTGTTTTTGTTTCGGGTCCATCGTTATTGAATCAATTCCTTGTGCGCGGTTTCAGGCGCTCCGGGAGCACCGGGTAGCTGGCCTGGTCCAGCCCGAAGTTGGCTCCGGCCCCGTCCGCCGCTACTACTCGGAGCGTGATGCCGTTCGGGGCCTCTTTCGGCGTGGGAACGAAAAATGGGGCTTCGAAGCTGGCCTGCAGACCGATATGGAACAGCTGCAGGCGCTCAATGACCTGATCACCGATCAACAGCTCGCCGTAGATATGCACCCGTCTGGAATCCCAATCCCCATGCGGCCGTACCGGTTCGCCGGACAGCGTCTGGATGGAAGCTCTCAGCTTGACGTCATCCTTCGCAATCAACGGCTGGCCGGGCGGCGGGTTCTCGATCTTCACAATGTATCCGTTCAGATCCAGGATGATCCCGTCTTGGGTCAGGTCATGGCCCGGCACGAGGAGGATTGTCTTACTGGCCTGTTGCATCGCCGCCGGATAGGCCAGTGGTCCCTGCGCGCTGATCTTCACCAGCGTCGGCCGATCAAGATAGAGCGTGGCGCGGAAAAAGCCGGAGGGCTTCGAAGAGTACTGAGGTTCGCCGAGCATACGCGGTGTGCGCATGATCTGATTTTGATCACCCGCTTCGCCGAGCTGCATGCCGGAGGCCAGCACCTGGCCGGTCGCTACCTCGGTAATCGTGATCCTTGCGCCGCCGACTTCATCACCCAGGACCATGGCGCCATGGGCAACCACGCGGATAAGGACCTCCGTCGCGACCGGCTGGATGCCGGGAATTGGAATGATTTGGTCGGCCTGCGTGTCAATTCTCAGAACCGTCAGGACGAACAACAGGAGAAACAACGTCTTCCAGACCATGCGTCCTCGGAACGCTTAGAGCGCTGCCGTATCTTAGCATCGGACTGCCTTATAGCCAATGTAAGGAGCGCCAGAGCCGATGCGTGCGGACTCGAGCGTCAGATAACCACGTAAGACTTTGTAAATAAAGATAAATTAATTTTGGATGCCTCCAGTGGGCCGGTGGTATCATGGAGCAATGGTTCGAAAGACACAACACCGATTCCTCGACCGTTGGGACCTCAGCGAACTGTTAAAGGACCCTATGGTCCTGGATGAGTACACCCAAGACCTGGAGCACCAAGTCGGCCAATTCGAGGCCTTGCGAGGCCAGTTGACTCCTGATCTGCCTACCCAGAGCTTCCTTGAGGCCCTCCGCCTGAGCGAAGAGATTGCGGTTTCCTCAAGCAAGCTCGGAGGCTACGCGTACCTCTGGTTTTCGGAGAACACCAAGGACCAGGCAGCCCGGGCGTTCAAATCGAAAGTGGAGGAACAGCTCACCGGGTTCAATAACCGGATGCTCTTTTTTGAATTGTGGTGGCAGAAGCTGGACGACTCGAATGCCGCCCGGCTTTTGGAGAAATCCGGGAAGTATCGGTACCATCTCGAGACCATCCGCCGGTTCAAACCCTATACCCTTTCCGAACCGGAAGAAAAGACCATCAACATCAAGAACGTCACGGGCCGGAGCGCCATTGATACACTCTATGATGTTCTGACCAACGGGTTCATATTCCGCCTGCGGAGTAACGGGAAAACCCGCAAGCTGACGCGCGAGGAGCTGTCCGGCTACGTCCGCAACCCGAGGGGCCGGATTCGCGAGAGCGCCTACCGCGAACTGTACCGCGTGTTCGAGGCGAATCATGACGTCATCGGGGAGATGTATGCCGCGCTTGTTCAGGACTGGAAGAACGAAAATCTGATGTTGCGGAACTACCGGTCCGCGATGTCCGTCCGTAATCTTGGTAACGATATCCCAGACGATGCGGCAGATGCCCTGTTAGCCGCATGTCGAAAGAATGTTGAGGTCTTTCAGGACTATTTCCGCGTCAAGGCCCGGGTGTGCCGCCTCAAGCGATTGAACCGCTACCATCTCTACGCTCCGCATAAGGCCGGCCGCAAGCGGTATCCCTATGATGTGGCGGTCCGGATGGTCTTGGACTCCTACCGTGACTTCTCCGGTCACCTAGCCGATCTGGCGTTGCGGGTCTTCGAAGACCGCCACCTTGACGCACGGACCTATCCCGGCAAGATGAGCGGGGCCTACTGCTACAGCGTGGCGCCCGGGCTGACGCCCTATGTGCTGCTCAACTACACGGGCGAGGCCCGAGACGTCTCCACGCTCGCCCACGAACTGGGGCACGCCGTCCACGGCATGCTGGCCGCGGACCAGTCTATCTTCACATTCCACGCCTCCCTGCCGCTGGCCGAGACCGCGTCGGTGTTCGGGGAACGGATCTTGTCGGACCGTCTCTTGCAGCAGGAGAAGAACAAAGCCGTCAAGCAGGGTCTGCTGATCTCGCAACTGGACGACATCTATGCAACGGTGGTACGCCAAGCCTATTTCGTCCAATTCGAGCAAGCTGCACACCAGATGGTCGCCAACGGGGCTACGGTGAACGACCTGGCTGAGGCCTATCTGAAAGACCTTCGTCAGCAGTTCGGTCGGGCGGTGGCGGTGCCGGAAGAATTCAAGTGGGAATGGCTGACGATTCCCCATATTTTCGGCAGCCCCTTCTACTGTTACGCGTACAGCTTCGGAAATCTCCTGGTGCTCGCTCTCTACCAAAGATACAAACGGGAAGGTCCGAGCTTTGTCCCCAAATACCTGGAGCTCCTGGCTGCCGGCGGCTCCGAAAGTCCTGAAACTCTTCTGCGGCCCCTCGGCGTGGATATCCGCTCGGAGGCGTTCTGGCAGTCTGGTTTCGACACTGTCCGTGAGATGGTCGCGGAGCTGGAGCGTACCACCTAGACAGGGCTCGTCCCCCCACTTCACGTCAGGCTTCTGTTCGTTCCCCAAAACTTTCTCCGCCTCCTCAACCGACGGCTCTCCCATCGGCCTGAGCCCTCCTTAAGCACTGTTCAAAAATGTTCATTGACAATTTCTCCCGAGGCTAGCTAAGTACCCACCGCTGCATCCTTGGCGTCATCTTCACGCGTCCTGTCAGGCAGGCCGGAAACAAAGCATCCATGCCGACAAGTAGGAGAAAGGAGCTGAGACATGCCGCCTCACCTGCGCGACAAGATGGTGCTCCACGGGGTCATGGTCATCGTGATCGGACTGTTGGCCGGGTTCTTCTGGACCTTCGTGCTGTGGGGAATGATGGATGGCTCGGAACGCCAGTGGCGGATGGCGCATCTGGAGGGCATTCTCAACGGGCTTCTCGTCCTTGCCCTCGCCGCTTTTTCAGAGCGTTTCCGGCTGTCCCCGCGATGGCACGCGCGTCTCGCCTGGCTCTTGATCCTCACGGCCTACGGCAATGTTCTGGCCTCGATCCTTGGGGCGTGGTGGGGAGTGCGGGGCCTGAATCCGTTTTCTCCCTTGACGAACACCGTGGTTTTTCTTCTGTTCGCTGTTGCGCTGGTGACGGTCCTGGTGGCCTTGGTCGTGGCGCTGATTGGAATACGGCGGGCGGCGCTCCAAAGGTGAATTACCGCTGAGCCATCGAGGTCAGCATCTCCGGCTCGATATTGGCCACGCCGGAGAGCTGCTCCAAAGCGGAGATGCCCTTGAGCGTGACGGCAATGTTGCCCGAGAGCGCCTCCAGCCATACCGCATGCGGCGCGTAAGGAAGAAGCCGAACGATCCGATACCCGGTGTGGCGTAATGCCTGATGACGCTCTTCGGCCGTGATGTGATCCTCAAACCGAACAAACAAGCGGCCGGTCGGCACCGCGGGCGGGCCGTTCGGTTGCAAGGAATAGACCGGCGTCATGGTCGGTGAACCGAGCTCCCCCGGAGCCGGCGGCTCGCCTCGACAGACCGCAATCTTCCCGTCATGCAGACGGAACATCACCCTGGCGGTCAGCTCAGGAGGGACTGCCCCATGAAGGGCGAACAACCCCGGCAGGCGCACGTAGCGTGCCGTGGGGCGCGTGGTGCTGGCCAGGAACATTCCAGGAAATTCCGCAAACACATCCGGCTGCGGTGCCACGCTTCATTGTAGAGAAAACCGGTGGCACCGGCCAAGTGCGCTCGTGAGAGGAGGGCCGTATGCTCGTATACCAATATGGGGGTAAAGAGGGGCAGCGATACTCGCTCACGGTGAACAAGGAACTGCTGGTCACCCGAACCTACACCAGACGCCCCCTGCACGCCGCCCCTCTGTCCCCGAAGTCGCGCGCGGTGCTGGACGGGCTCGAGCGAATCGCCCGCTTCAATGAGGCCGGGGTGGAGATCTTCCGCCGATGGCGGACCGTCAACCAACAGTCCTCCCCGCAGAGGATGCGTGCCTTCCTTAAACGGGAGCCCGACGTGCGCTTTGCCGGGCGCGTGCTGGCAGACAGCCGGTCCAAGGCTCCTGTGCTTTACACCGAAAATCTGTTCGTGAAGTTCCACGATGACGCGGCGACGCGCACCTGTCGGCGGATCTTGCGGGGCCACGGCCTGACGATCAAGCGTGAGCTGGACTACGCGCGAAACGCCTACCTTGTGGCCATGCCGGAAGGCAGTGGCTGGAAGGTCTTTGACTTGGCGCTCGTCCTCCTGAGGGACGAGCACGTGGAATTGTGCCATCCAGAACTGGTGCGGATGGTCCGGCGACGCCAGGCCTTCCCGGAGCAGTGGCATCTCAAGAAAACGACCATTAAGGGACAGAGCGTTGACGCGCACGCCCATGTGGAAGCCGCCTGGACCTTGTCCCAGGGAGAAGGGATCACCATCGCGATTATTGATGATGGCGTGGATCTCGGCCACGAAGAATTTGCGGGCACGGGGAAAATCGTTTCCCCTCGCGACGTCACGCGCAACACGAACGACCCACGCCCAGGCAATGGTGACGACCATGGCACCGCCTGCGCCGGCGTGGCGTGCGCCGACGGCGAGCACGGAGCTTCCGGCGTGGCGCCAAAAGCGCGGCTTCTGCCCATCCGCCTCGTTTCAGGGCTTGGCTCTCAAGGTGAAGCGGATGCCATCGTCTGGGCCGCCCAACACGGCGCCGACGTCATCTCGTGTAGCTGGGGGCCGGAGGACGGGAAGTGGTGGGACCCGGAAGACCCGCTGCATCATCAAGTGGTCCCGCTTCCGGATGCTACGCAACTGGCCATCGACTGGGCGATCACGAACGGACGAAGCGGAAAGGGCTGCGTCTTGACCTGGGCGGCCGGCAACGGCAACGAGAGCGTGGACAACGACGGCTACGCCAGCTACGAGAAGGTGATCGCCGTGGCCGCCTGCAACGACCGCGGGAAGAAAAGCAAGTACAGCGATTTCGGCAAGGCAACCTGGTGCGCCTTTCCGAGCAACGACACAGTTCAGACCAAGACCGCCGGCATCTGGACAACGGACCGATCGGGGGCCCCAGGATATAACCCTGGCCAGAGCACCAAGGGGGATGCCGCCGGCCACTATACGAACAATTTTGGAGGCACTTCCAGCGCCTGTCCCGGCGCGGCCGGGGTGGCCGCTCTCGTACTGGCCCGCAATCCGGCGCTTCGGTGGGATGAGGTCAAAGACCTCCTCAAACGTTCCTGTGACAAAATTGACCAGGCCGGCGGCAAGTATGACGCAAGCGGCCACAGTAAACTCTACGGCTACGGTCGGCTCAACGCGAAGACCGCGGTAACGATGGCCGGCATATCCCAGCCGGCGCCGGTCCCGGCCGCCGGGTACACGGCGATCCATACAGCGGTGCAAAATGTCCCGATTCACGACTTGAAAACCGCGACGCTCAAAGTCGCAGTGGGCGATACGAGCCCCACGAAGACCCTCAAGATCGCCGTGGACATTGAGCACACGTATATCGGTGACCTGGTGGTGCGGCTTAAACCACCTGTGGCATCGGGGCTGACGCTGGTGATCCTGCACAATCGCACGGGCGGCAACGCCAAAAACTTGAGGAAGACGTACGACCAGGCGACCATGCCGGCATTGAGCACGTTTGTCAGCAAGCGCCCGCAAGGCACCTGGACATTGGAAGTCGAGGACAAAGAGAAGCAGGATACCGGAATCTTGCGTAAGTTCTCGGTAGAGATGGGTTTCTGACACTGTACAAATTTGTACCTTTCGATGGTGAACGCAAAGTCTACCACCAGCGCGTGCAGGAAAAGTCTTGTACGTAGTGCTATAGCCGAATTGGTATTGACAAAACCGACCCAATCCGATAAGTAAGCGCCCATTCTCTTATAGTCTCTCATTGTTGTCCTGCCTCATGTCGTAACTTCACAGGCGAAGGGATTCGCATCGACCCCGCCTGGAAGCCTCCACCGTTTGTTCTACTGAGAAAGGAGGTCGCCGATGAAGGACTCGGATGCGCTCGTCATTATTGACGATCGCGGCAAGATCCTGTCCGTGAATCCAGGAATGGAAACCTTGTTCGGCTACAACTCGAAGGAATTGCTTGGAAAGGATCTCGAGATTCTCTTGCCAACAGACGCAGCCGGTCGGCATCCCGAACACAGAAAAGAGTACTTCGCCGTGCCCAAACAACGGCGCATGGGAGACGGCCTTAATCCACGGGGGCGCCACAAAAATGGGACTGACTTCCCGGTGGAGATTGACCTCAGTCCTCTCACGACCGTTAACGGCACCCAATACTTAGGAGCCATCCGAAGGAGGTGAGCTCTATGTTCCGATTGATGGCTTTGGGATTGGCGCTGGCCGCGGAGGCCGCCGGAGCCTTGTGCAAGGTTGGTGAACACCAAACACCGACGACAGAAAAGGGGAACAATGAGCAGGACTTAAACACGGAGGGGGAAAAAATGTCAGACGGTACGACTTTCGAAAGTGCGCATGGAAACCTTCTCAAAAAAATTGAAGATAAGCTTTGGGAACAGGCCATAGCCGACTTAGCTAAGGACAATAAACTAGGTGATCCTGACGCTGTCAGGCAAAAGGCGTTTGAAATTTCCGAGAAACTCAGGAAATTGGGTAGGTAATGAGGAGAAGAATCCAATGTTGAGATTGATAGAGACAGGAGCCTTGCTCTGTCTGGGGATTGGCCGTAAGGTGGTCGAAGACATGAAGGACTGGTTCGACTATTTTGTTCAGCAGGGCAAGCTCGAACGGGACCGGTCCCTTCGCAATCTCAAAGGAATGGGCTTCGTCACAAAATCCGATATCGAGGCCTTGTCACGAAAAATTGATGCGCTGAGTGCTGAGCTTCAAAAGAGCAAGGCCAGCCCTCCAGCCGGGGCCGTCCCACCCAAGGGTGGCAAGGAGCATCATCACTGATTCACACTACCAGCAATAGGTGAACGCAAGCAGTGACCATGCCCCAAGCTGAGAAAACCGTCCTGATCATCGGCGGCGGCGTTGCCGGCCTGGCCGCTGCGACCGCGCTGCTCGAAAGCA
>CAYZKG010000017.1:20130-28636 GCA_964478915.1 uncultured Nitrospira sp. | reverse complement strand
AGCGCTTCCTTGAATGTCCGACCGATCGCCATGACCTCCCCGACCGACTTCATCTGGGTGGTCAGCGTCGGATCGGCCCCGGGAAATTTCTCAAAGGCAAAACGCGGGATCTTGACCACCACATAGTCGATGGTCGGTTCGAACGCGGCTTTCGTGACGCGCGTGATATCGTTCGCGATCTCATCCAGCGTGTAGCCCACAGCCAGCTTGGCTGCGATCTTGGCGATCGGGAACCCTGTCGCTTTGGACGCGAGGGCCGAGCTCCGAGACACCCGGGGATTCATTTCGATCACGACGAGCTCCCCGGTCGTCGGATTCACCGCGAACTGAATGTTGGACCCGCCGGTGTCCACCCCGATCTCCCGAATGATCCGGACCGCGGCGTCCCGCATCCGCTGATATTCCTTGTCGGTCAAGGTCATGGCCGGTGCGACGGTGATGCTGTCGCCCGTGTGGATGCCCATCGGATCGAAGTTTTCGATCGGGCAGACGATCACGACATTGTCCTTGAGGTCGCGCATCACCTCCAGCTCGAATTCCTTCCATCCGATCAACGACCGCTCGATCAGGATCTCCCCCACCGGGCTGGTGGTGAGCCCCCATTCCGCAAACCGCTCGAACTCCTCCCGGTTGTAGGCGATATTCCCGCCGGTGCCGCCCAAGGTGAACGACGGACGGATGATGACCGGAAAATCGATGGCCTGGACCACCTCCTGCGCCTCGAACAGCGTCCTGGCGATCCCGCTGTCCGGCACCGTGAGACCGATCCGCCGCATGGCCTGCTTAAACGCCTCGCGGTTCTCGGCCTTATGAATCGCCTCGGCAGAGGCACCGATCAACTGGACCCCGTATTTCGCGAGTGTCCCTCGCTTGGCCAGCTCCATCGCGATGTTCAGTGCGGTTTGGCCTCCCATGGTGGGTAACAGGGCGTCCGGCCGCTCCCGCTCGATGACCCGCTCAACGACCTCCGGCGTGATCGGCTCCAGATACGTCCGATCCGCGAATTCCGGATCGGTCATGATGGTGGCCGGATTGCTGTTGATGAGGGTGACCCGGTAGCCTTCCTCCTTCAAGGCCCGGCAGGCCTGCGTCCCGGAATAGTCGAACTCGCAGGCCTGGCCGATGACGATCGGCCCCGAGCCGATCAGAAGAATGCTCTTGATGTCGTCACGCCGCGGCACTTTGATCTCCCGAATCAGTACCCACGCGGCATCGGCCCGATCTCGGGCCGGTAGGGCTCCGCCGGGGCAGGCGGCGGGACCGCAGCCTGGGCCGGGCGGTAATACCGCATGGCCTGCGGAATCCAATACTCGATTCCCCTGATCCGGGTCTCGTCCGACGGGTGCGTGGACAGGAACTCCGGAATCGCCGCGGCGGAACGGAAGCAGAGCTTGCCGATCATCTGACGCGGACAGCCGCTCATCCGCTCCCAAAACGGCACCGCCTCGCGGGGATCATACCCGGCCTTTGCCATCAACAAGAGCCCGATCTGATCCGCTTCAGACTCCTGCCGGCGGTTGAACGGCAGCGCCACCCCGACGCCGTACGCGTTCTGCACCCCTTGGAGCACTCCAGGGTCCACCGCCCCGCTCGCCGCGCCGGCCATCGCGCCCAATTGGGCGATCTGCTCCAGGATGTTGCGGCTGACGCGCTCGGCTCCGTGCCGCTGCAGGGCGTGGGCCACCTCGTGTCCCATCACCGTCGCCAGGCCGGCCTCGTTCTGGGTGTATTTGAGCAGCCCGGTAAAGACCGCCACCTTGCCGCCCGGCAAGGCGAACGCGTTCACCATGCGATCGTCTTGAATCACCGCAAACTCCCAATGGTACTCGGGCTTGTTAGCGGCAGCAGCAATCCGCTGTCCGACCCGATGCACCATCTCGTTGATCTCGGGATTCTCGTTCAACCGGGCCTGGCGGAGCACTTCCCGGAAGGCACGCACCCCCATCGCGATCTCTCGTTCCTCGGAAATGAAGATCAATTGATCCCGCGCCGTCCCGGGCGCTTTGTAGCAGGCGGCGACCGCGCTAACCAGAACCAGGACTAATCCGGTTCCGAGCAGGCGTCGCGTTACGGAGCCCTTTACCTGTCGAGAGGGGATCCAGTGCATTACGGCATCCAGAGATACATGAATTGCGGCGTCCCGCCGCGGACCAGAGCCATGAGGGAAAAGTCGCCGGGGGCTGGGAGCGCCCAGCTGCCTCCGTTGAAGGCCGAATAGATGTTGTTGCGATACTCCCCGGGCCGGCGGTAGGTCACCAGCCGGGCTTCGTCCAATCGGGCTTCCCGCTTCGCCACCTCAATGGCATCGTCCAGATAGCCGACTTCGTCCACCAACCCCAGAGCCTTGGCCTGCTCGCCCGAGTAGATTCGCCCGTCCGCGAGCTTGCGGATCTGCTCCGCATTCAAGTTTCGCCGACCATCCCGGATGACGGTCAAGAACCGCTCGTAGAAGACATCGATCACACCTTGAAAGATCAGTCTTTCCTCCTCGGTCATCGGTCTGAACGGCGAACCCATGTCTTTTTTGGGACCGGATGCCACGGCGGCGGTCTCGACCCCGATCTTTTCCAGCAAACCGCGCGCATTCACGCTCAACATGATCACGCCAACGCTTCCCGTCACGGTGGACGGATGAGCCATGATCTTATCTGCCGCCACCGCTACATAGTATCCGCCGGAAGCACCGACGTCCATGATCGAGGCCACTACCGGGATCTTCCGCTTCTCTTTGAACTTCACGATCTCATGATGCAGCACGTCGGACGCGGTCACCGTCCCGCCCGGGCTGTTGATCCGAATGACCATGGCTTTGATGCGGGAGTCCTGAGCCGCTCGATTGAGCTCTTCCTTCACGCGCGCAATCATGCTCGGTCGTTCCATCACCACGCCGGATTCTTCATGGGAGCTGATCAAGCCGGAGAGCTCCACAACCAGGATTTTGTCCTTGCCCGAGCCGCCGATCTGTTCCTCTTGCAGCGGGCCGGGGGTCGGCACCAGCGTAATCGAGATGCAGCCCGACAAGAGCACGGCGGCCGAGAGGGCAGACGCCTTCCGCCACGACGGACCGTTAGGCATGGCTCTTCTCCATCAATTCGAGGAATCGCGGAAACAGGTAGGCGGAATCATGGGGACCGGGCGAGGCTTCAGGGTGATACTGGACCGAGAGGATGGACTGATCCAGACAGTGCAACCCTTCAACGGAGTAATCGTTGAGGCTCAGATGGCTCACCGCGACGCGCCCGTAGGGAGTTTCCAATACTGCCAGGTCCTTGCGGTCCCCCTCGGCCGCGGTGGGTGCGGCCACCGCGAAGTTGTGATTCTGGGACGTGATCTGCACCGAGCCGGTTTGAAGGTCCATGACCGGGTGATTCGCGGCATGATGCCCGAATTTCAACTTATAGGTCCGCAACCCCAGCGCCAACGCCAGAATCTGATGCCCCAGACAGATGCCGAAGATCGGCCGGTACCCGATCAATTGCCGAACCGTCTCGATGGCATACGGGACGCCTTCGGGATCACCCGGCCCGTTCGACAGGAGAATCCCGTCAGGATCCAACGCGTGCACCGCCTCAACCGACGTGCGGGCCGGGAGGACCGTCACCTCGCAGCCAGTCTCGACCAATCGCCGGAGAATATTCTGCTTGATGCCGAAGTCGTACGCGACAACGCGGAACCGGCGGCTCTCGCAGGGCCGTCGGTCAGTTGCCCAGCGATCCGGCGTCCAGCTGCCGGAGCCTTCCGTCCACTCATAGGGGTCCGAACAGGTGACCTCTGCGACCAGATCCCGCCCGATGATACTCGGCGCCGTCCTGGCCTTCTCCACCGCCCGACGAGGATCCAGATCGACGTGGGAGATAACGCCTTGCTGGGAGCCCATCTCTCGAAGATGCGTCGTTAAGGCGCGGGTATCGATAGCTTCGATGCCGACCGTTCGGTTTTGAATCAGATACTCATTCAATGACAGCTCGGCGCGCCAGTTGCTCGGCCGGCGGCTGGACTCTTTCACCACAAAGCCCTCCGCCCACACCCCCCGGGATTCGACATCCTCCGGGGTCACCCCGTAATTCCCGATATGGGGGCACGTCATCACGATAATCTGACCCTTATACGAAGGGTCCGTCAGGATCTCCTGGTATCCGGTCATCGCGGTGTTGAACACCACCTCCCCGACGGTCTCCCCTTCCAGACCTAACGGCCGCCCCTCGAACACCGCCCCGTCCGCCAATGCCAGGATCGCCCGTTTCATCCGGCCTCCCAATGTCTTTCAGCTGCTACTTCAACCATCGCTTGATCTTCATCGCTATCAGGCAAATCCCCAGCCCCAGGTTCAGGACATACAGGCCCCGGACCAGCGTATGCGTCCTGAAGAAGGCGTCATAGGCCGCTTTCTTCTCCGCCTCAGTGTGGGCGGCGAACGCCCGCTCCTGGAGCGCGACCGATTCGGGCCCCCAGACGAACCCGATCAAGAACGCCACCACGATCATGGCGGTCAAGACGAGCGGCTCCGGGCGATCCATCACAACGTCCACGGCTCCCCGATGACTCAGCCAGAAGCGAAGCGCTGCCGCGCTGACGAGGACGATGATGGCGACGACCACGATCCGATCGTATCCTTTGAAGACCCGGGTCAGGAATCTGCCTCCCTGCTCCATGCCGAAGGAGTTGAAGATCGTCGGGATGACCACCGCGATGATCACGATCAAGCCGCCGGTCCACACGGCCAACGCCAGCAGCTCCAACGTACATAAGGCGATAAGGCTTCCATGTCTAGGAGACTGATTCATACACGAGTCTGCCGCCGACGATCGTGTGAGTCACGCGACCCTTGACCTTCCATCCCGCGAAGGGTGTGTTTCGTCCCATGGATCGGAAACGCGCCGGGTCCACGACCCAGGCGGCTTCCGGATCCACGATGGTCACATCCGCATCCGCGCCCGTCGCCAGAGTGCCCTTGGCGAGCCCGAACACACGGGCCGGGGCAGCGGTCAATTTTTCAATCGCCATCTCCAGGGACAGCACGCCTTCCTCGACCAGCGCCAAGGTTAACGGGAGCGCCGTCTCCAATCCGACCACCCCGAACGGCGCGGCATCGAATTCAAGTTGCTTTTCCTGGATCGCATGCGGGGCATGATCGGTGGCGATGATATCGATGGCGCCGTCGCGCAGTCCTTCCTTGATCGCCTGAACATCCTTCCAGGTCCGCAGCGGAGGATTCATTTTGGCGTGCGTATTGAACTCCTGGACCGCTTCCTCGGTCAGCGAGAAATGATGTGGGCAGGCCTCGGCCGTCACCTTGATGCCTCGTGCCTTGGCGTCGCGGACCATCCGGACCGATCCGGCCGTGCTGACGTGCGCCAGATGCAGGCGCGCCCCGGTCAGCTCCGCCAGGGCCAGATTCCGCGCCACCATCACCTCTTCCGCAGCCGGAGGAATTCCAGGAAGACCGAGTTCCGTGGAGACCAGACCTTCGTTCATGCATCCCCCTTCAGAGAGATGCAGGTCTTCGCAGTGGTCGATGACCGGGAGATCGAACGCCAGGGCGTATTCCATGGCGCGCCGCATCACCAGACTGTTCATCACCGGTCGGCCGTCATCGGAAATCGCGACGCAGCCGGCCCGCCGGAGATCGCCGATCTCGGCCAACTCCTTTCCTTCCGATCCCTTGGTGATCGCGCCGACCGGGAAGACATGACAGTTGCCGGCGGCCCGAGCCTGCTCCAGGATGAATTCAGTGACAGACTGGTTATCATTGACCGGATTAGTATTGGGCATGCAGCACACCGACGTAAATCCGCCCGCCGCCGCCGCCGCAGTTCCGGTCTTGATCGTCTCCTTATGCTCGAATCCCGGTTCGCGAAGATGCACGTGGAGGTCCACAAACCCGGGCACGACCAGCTTGCCCTTGGCATCGATGATCGTCGCCTGACCCTTGTCCTGGCTTTTCAGGTTCAGGCTCTTGCCGACAGCTGCGACCTTATCGTCTTCGATGAGCACATCGGCCAACCCATTGAACCGGCCGGCGTCGATCACCTGTCCGCCTTTGATGAGAATCGCCATATGGCTCACAATGAAAAATTACACATGCAAAATGCAAAATGAAGGGATGCGCCATTTTTACTTTTGCATTTTGAATTTTGCATTACCCATTTGCTCCGGAAAGCAAGTACAAGATCGCCATCCGCACCGCGACCCCGTTGGCCACTTGATCCAGGATCACGGACGAGAAGCTATCGGCCACTTCCGGCGCGATTTCCACCCCGCGATTGATGGGGCCAGGATGCATCACCAGCACGCCCGGGGCCGCCAGCTTCACCCGCTCGGCCGTCAGGCCGTAGAGCCGCGCGTACTCCCTGATGGTGGGAAAGAGCGCTCGGCCTTGGCGCTCCAGCTGCAGCCGCAGCATCATGATGACATCCACGCCACGCACCGCCTCGTCGAAGTCGTAGTACACCTGCACGCCACACCGGTCCAACTGCGTCGGGATCATCGTGGGAGGACCGACCACCCGAACCTCCGAGCCGAGCTTCGTCAGGGCAAAAATATTCGACCGGGCCACGCGGCTGTGCGCGATATCTCCCACAATCGCCACGCGCAGCCCTTTGAACTCGAGCTTTTTCTCGCGGAGCGTGTACAGGTCCAGGAGCGCCTGGGACGGATGCTCGTGCCAGCCGTCACCGGCGTTGATCACCGAGGATTTCACCCCTTTGGCCAAAGTGGCGGCCGCCCCCGCCGCCGGATGGCGCAGGACGATGATGTCGGCCTGCATGGCTTCGATGTTCCGCGCCGTATCCAGCAGCGTCTCCCCCTTGACCACGCTGCTGGAGGAGGGAGAAAAGTTGATCACATCGGCGCTCAACCGCTTGGCCGCCAGCTCGAACGAGGTACGGGTGCGGGTGCTCGGCTCGAAGAAGAAATTCACCACGGTCTTGCCCCGCAGCGCCGGGACCTTTTTGATCTCCCGTCCGCTCACTTCCTTGAATGAGTCGGCAGTCTCGAGGATGAGGCTGATCTCATCCGGAGCCAACGAGGCGATACTGACCAGATCCTTCCGTTTGAGGCTCATGGGGTTCTCCGCCTCACTCTTTGACGATGACCACCCGGTCCTCTTCGCCTTCCTCTTCCAGGCAGACGCGGACGATCTCTTCGCGCGACGTCGGAATATTCTTCCCGATGTAATTCGCCTTGATCGGGAGCTGGCGGTGTCCGCGATCCACCAGAACAGCGAGCTGAATTTCCGCCGGCCGGCCGAAGTCGATCAAACCGTCCATGGCCGCCCGGATGGTCCGTCCGGTGAACAGCACGTCATCCACCAGCACCACGTTGAGATCAGAGATATTGAACGGGATCATCGTTTTCTTAAGCACGGGCTGCTCTTTTCTGAGCGACAGGTCGTCGCGGTACAGCGTAATGTCCAGCTCCCCGATCGGGACGTCCGTGCCCTCAATGTCCCGGATGCGCCGAGCCAGCCGATGGGCCAGATACACGCCGCCGGTCCGGATTCCAACGAGGCCAAGTTGCTTGGTGCCCTTGTTGCGCTCCAGGATCTCGTGAGCGATGCGACTCAGCGCGCGACCCACCTCGCTGGCATCCATCACCAGTTTTTCTTTCTTCTCAGCGACGCTCATATTGTTTTTTGGCATAAAAAAACCTTCTCACTGTTAGGTGAGAAGGCCCGTTTGTCTCGGACGGCCGGAGGCCGTACCACATCGTTCGCTCCTTGCTCACCTCACGGGATGAGCATTAAAGGTAGGCCCATCTTACTGAGTTTGGAGGGAGGGTGTCAAGCCGACGACGACAACTGGCATTCAACCCTTCCTGACCTGGAACAGCATGAGCCCCGACTTCAGCCGGGCCTTGGGCAGGATGGTCTGGTGCATGTGGAACGGAGGGAGCGTCTCCACGGGATCCGTTTGGACGATGTGCAGATGCTCGGCCTGCAGAATCCCCGCCAGGTCAGTGGGACCCGCGATGAACGCCAGGGCTCCCGGTCGGAGCGACCGGGAAAGGGCTCGCGCCCTCTCCCCGATCTTCTCTGGCTGATTGAACAGTGAAAAAGGCGTCCACTGATAGATGAGATCGTACTGTTGCGCGTATGCCGCCGGGCCATGAACATCCGCCGGCCAGAGCCTGATTCGCTTGATCCAGTCCCATCGCTGCTCGCGCGCCAGTTGGTTCCACAGCGCTTGGGCATGTTTTTGAGCAAACTCGGGGCGTGTGTACAAAATAGTGTAGTCCCGCGGTCGATCCGGATGGATACAGGCCGTGAGCACGGCATCAAAGCTATCAATCAGCACCCGGGCAGCCCGCGAGAGCGATCGTGCCAGTTCCGGCTGTTGCTCTATCTCATCTTGGAGATAGT
This sequence comes from uncultured Nitrospira sp., assembly GCA_964478915.1. GTDB lineage: Bacteria > Nitrospirota > Nitrospiria > Nitrospirales > Nitrospiraceae > CAYJUM01. Next base: position 20,277 of record CAYZKG010000017.1, on the reverse strand, counting down.
CGGCCACAAACGGCTGAGCCGGGGCTTCTTCGATCTCAGTCTCGTCTTCGGGATACAGCAGGACCGCTGAGAAGGCCTGAATCGGTTCCACCTTGGGCAGCGGTCCGCCGAAGAGCGAGCGCCAGCCCCCCTCACCCTGCCCTCTCC
>CAYZKG010000017.1:0-20030 GCA_964478915.1 uncultured Nitrospira sp. | reverse complement strand
GAGCGAGGGAACTGGTCTCATGAATCGTTCCCCAGGCAGGGTTGATCGGAATCTCCGTGCTCCTCTCCCCGTCCTTCAGCACCAACTCGCCTTGTGACACCTGGGCTGTCCGGTCGCAAGGCACAAATCCGCTGGGATCAGGCCGCAGATACGGCAGCCCGGATGGATCATCGCCGACGGTCACTTTCTGGACTGCGCCGTCTTTCACCGTCAGACACAGATTTCTTCCTGGATCAAAGTACCGTCTTGGTGGGTCGGGTGCGGGCAGCCAGGTGACCTCATGGGAGCGCGGCACATCCATAAAGATGGGGAAGGGGTCCCAGCCCCCTGGGACGCTGGGGGTAAAGAATCCGCTGAACAGGCGATACGCGGCCTCGGATGGATAGGTGGGAATCCCTCGGTACCTGAGCGGCCGAGGGCTCTCCGTGTTCTGGTCATCATACAGTCCGCGAATCAATTCAAAGACGGCCGAGCCGGTGCCCGGCAGCAGTGACTGAAACAGCTCGACCACAGGCAGGAAGTCAATGCGGTCCCAATGCATGGCTCCCATACAGGCCATGAACCTGGCTTTTCGGAAGGTTCCGTCCTCCAGCACGTAGAGCGCATCTTTTTTATGTCGGAGGCTCGCCTCCCCTCGCGAGTTGATGGAGAGGTCCTCGTCGTCGTAAAAAAACCGCACCTCCTCCAGCGGAACCCCCATCGCTTGCGCCGCCATCCGGCGAAGATCGTCGGACCGGAGCCGTTCCCACCCTGGTTTTCTGGAAAGATCCAGCGTTGTAGAGTTAACCAGGCCCTCAGGCTTGAGCCCAACCCACTGTCCCCAGTCGAGGCGAACCCGGGCCAGCCCGAGCTTTGCGGGACCGCCGCCTGGCGCGACCCACTCACATTCATGCAGCGGATGCCCGTCCGGGTCCGTCGCCAGAAAGCGCCGGCTGTCGGGCCCGTAGAACACCAGATGGCCACTTGGTTCGCGGATCGCCCGCCCGCCCGCGGCAGCAAGATCAGGGACGAACCGCAGATTGCCGGAAAAGATAACGTTACCGGGGCGCTGGAGGGTGGAAACGATGGAAGGGTCCCTCATTCCCTGATCTGGCCGGAGCCAAACACGATGAACTTGGTGGAGGTTAGTTCCTCCAATCCCATCGGTCCTCGGGCGTGAATGCGGGTGGTGCTGATCCCGATCTCTGCCCCAAGGCCGAACTGATAGCCATCGTTCAGACGCGTCGACGCATTGACCAGGACAGCACTGGCATCCACCTCGCGCAGGAAGCGCAACGCACGGCCATAATCCCGGGTCACAATGGCTTCCGTATGCGCCGAGCCGTACTTGGCGATGTGCTCCAGGGCGGCTTCCAGATCCTTGACCACCTTCACCGCCAGGATCAATGCCAGGAATTCCTTTCCGTAATCGTCGTCCGTGGCCGGCTTCACCGCCGGAACGATCTGACAGGTCCTCGGACAGCCCCGGACCTCCACGCCGGCCTCTACCAACCGAGTGATGAGGTCGGGCAGGAATGCGCGGGCGACGTTCTGGTGGACCAGCAGGGTCTCCATGGCATTGCACGTGGACGGCCGCTGAACCTTCGCATTCAGGCAGATCCGCTGCGCCATGGCCAAGTCAGCGTCCATGTCCACATAGGTATGGCAGACCCCCTTATCATGCTTGATCACCGGAATCCGTGACTGCTCCGTGACCGTGCGCATGAGGGCCTCCCCGCCGCGTGGGATGATCAGGTCCACAGAGGCATCCTGCCGCAACAGCTCTTGGACCACCTCTTTGTCTGTCCGGTCAATGAACGTGATCGCGCCTGATGGGACTCCGGCTTTCTGCGCCGCCTCGGCCAGACTCGTCGCGATCACGGTGTTGGACCGGATGGCCTCTGAGCCGCCCCGAAGGATACAGACATTGCCGGATTTCAAACACAGGGCAGCCGAATCCGCCGTCACGTTCGGTCTCGACTCATAGATGATGCCGATCACGCCGATGGGAACCCGCACCCGGCCCACTCGCATCCCGTTCGGGCGGTGCCACATCTTCACAGTCTCTCCGACCGGGTCCGGCAGCTTCACGATGTGGCGGATGCCGTCGGCCATCTCAGCGATGCGCTCAGCGGTGAGTTGAAGGCGGTCCGCAAAGGCCGTGTCCTGTTCGCTCTTCGCCTCTTTCCTGAACGTCTCGAGATCTTCTTCGTTGGCGGCGAGGATGTCATCGGTTTTGGCCAGCAATCCATCGGCCATCGCCAGGAGCGCTTGATCTTTGACAGCCGTGGACAAGGTTGCGACCGGCCGGGCCGCCGCCTTGGCTCCCTTAACGAGCTCTTCGACATACTCCTTGGCTGACTTGGGCGAAGTTTCGCTGGATGTCGTTTCCGTGATCGTGGTCGGCTCTTCCATATCACACCATCAGATACCGGTGCGTCCCCGCTCGCCTCTAGCCTCGTGTCCCATGCCTTTGGGGATGCGATTGAGAATACCCCGCAGTGGAGAACTGCGTCAAGGCAAAGGGCGCGCGGGTGGCATCGCAGTGGTATTGACAGGTCAGAAAGGTGCTTGTTAAGGTGGCGCCCGTGTGCCGAGGTAGCTCAGTTGGCAGAGCACAGCCCTGAAAAGGCTGGTGTCGACAGTTCGATTCTGTCCCTCGGCACCATTCCTCCAGCCCGATCTGACCGAGAGGCACATGCCCATCGGATCCAACATCCAGGCTTGGCGCCTGTCACGAAAGCTATCGATCGCAGGACTGGCGGCGAGGACCGGTCTCTCAGTTGAATCGCTCGATGCCATCGAAGCCGGAACCCAGGAGCCCTCGGTCTCGATCCTGGAGGCCGTAGCGGCTGCGCTCGGCATCCCTGTGTCCTGGTTGTTCGGCAATCCCGCGCTGCTTGAGTTGCTGAACGATCCGGATGAGCCTTCACCCGGAACCGATTCAGTGGATCCGGCGATGGAGCGAGTCCTGTTGGCGGCTCGGCAGGAGCAAGAGCTCTACGGCCTGCTCACGGCGCTTGTCCAAAGCAGCGACCCCGGACTCATCCGTGCCGCCGAAGTCAATCTCCGCAGCTTGCTCAAGCAATCCCGGCAGGCTGCGGTTCCCTGGCAGTCTCGCCCTCCCGGTCATTTCGAGCCTCCCAGCGACTAACGAGCGGAGAACTGCGGCTGTGAGCATCGGCTTGGGACTGATTGGCATGGGCCGCCACGGGAGCCGGTACGCCAGACATCTGGTGGTAGATCGCATCGAGGGCTGCCATCTCACGGTGGTCTCCCGACGCGATAGGGCCGCGGGACAGGCATTCGCCGACGAGCACGGCATTGCCTTCGAACCCGATTGGCGGCAGGTCCTGAAACGCGCTGATGTCGAGGCGGTTCTCGTGGTCACCCCTCCTGCGCTGAACCGGATCATTTGCCTCGCCGCGGCAGAGGCGGGAAAATCCCTCCTCATCGAAAAGCCTCTGGCGCTGACGACGGCCGATGCCAAGGAGATGGTCTCCGCCGCGCGGCAGGCCGGCGTGACCCTCATGACCGCCCAGACCTTGCGCTTCACCCCGGTGCTTCGCAGATTGAAGGAGCGGCTGCCGGACATCGGTCCGCTGGAATACCTCTCGCTGACCATGCGCGCGGAGCGGCCGCCGCACGCTTGGCTGGAAGAGCCGGCGCAGGCGGGGGGCGGCGTGGTCCTGGAGATCGGGATCCACCTGCTGGATCTCCTCCGATTTCTGACCGGAGAAGAAGCGACCGAGGTCTCGGCTCAGTTGATCCGCCAGCACACGGTCCACACCGAGGACGTGGCGCTGGTGAACGTCAGACTGACTTCCGGCCTGCGGTGCTTCGTGGAGGTCTCGCGGGTGTCCGGCGGCCGGCTTTGCCGCGCGGAAGCGGTGGGACGGGACGGCTTGTTGATCGCGGATGTCGGACCGAGTGTCCTGGCACGCATCAAGGGATGGACGACGGTCGAGTCGGAAGCCGTACCAGACCAGCCGACCATCGCCACCGTGGTAAAGGAATTCGTCCGCAGCCTGACCACCGGCAGTCCTGTCCCCGTCACCGGCGAGGACGGATTGCGCGCCGTGGCAATGGCTGAGGCCGCTTATCGGTCTGTGCAAGCAGCCAGACCGGTTCCTGTCCCCGACCCGTTTGAATCCTAGAATCCCCCATCATGGCCGGCGTCCTCTATATTGTCAGCACCCCGATCGGCAACCTGGAAGACATCTCGTTTCGAGCCCTCCGCATTTTGAAAGAAGTGGCGATCGTCGCCGCCGAGGACACGCGGCACACCAAAACCCTGCTGACGCACTACGGCATCAACACGCCACTGACGAGCTATCACGACTTTAATAAGGAAGAGAAAGCGCCGGTGCTCCTGGAGCGGCTCAAGGAAGGCCAGAGCGTGGCGCTCGTGTCCGATGCCGGAACGCCCACCATTTCTGACCCCGGATATTTTTTAATCACTCAGGTTCTGGCGGCCGGGCTCCGGGTCGTACCGGTTCCCGGTGCTTCTGCCCTGCTTGCCGCACTGGCGGCTTCGGGTCTTCCTACTGATGCCTTCGTCTTTGAGGGGTTTCTTCCGCGCAAAGCAGGTCCGCGCCGCCGGCTCCTCGAGTCATTGCGCGAAGAGCACCGAACGGTCGTGGTCTTCGAATCTCCGCACCGCCTCCGGTCCTCTCTCGAAGTCATCCGGGAGGTTCTGGGTGCCCGGCGGATCGTGCTGGCCCGAGAACTGACCAAATTTCACGAAGAGTTCCTGAGAGGGACGGCAGAAGAGCTTCTCAAGGGGCTCGACACGAGAACACTTAAGGGTGAACTGACTCTCGTGCTGGAAGGGAAGCGGGAACGGAAGGGACGGCCGGCAAACTAAAGGGCGAACGCAGCTAGCCGCCAAAACGCTTGCGGATCATGACGCGATAGGAGTTTTCCCAGGGCTCCTGACTGAGGACCATATGGCCGTCGTCACTGACGCTGCGCGGAACGTTCTTGATCGGCTCTCCGTCATCCAGAATCACCGCGAGGACCTGCCCAGGCTCCATCGTTTCGAGTTTTAATTTCGTCTTCACAAAATTATAGGGGCAGATCACGCCCCGCAGGTCCAATTCCTCATCAGCCTGCGGTGTCGAGCGCTCGCCCTTGCATTCGAGGTTCGGATTCATCGGAAAATTATAACACAGGTCAAAAACAGCGGTGGCGGCACAAGGCCGCCACCGGGTTTACAGACCGATCAGGAAATGGTGCTTATTGTCCGCCCTTGTTCATCTGCGGCTTGTCAGAGGAACCGTAGTCGGTCTTGGTGCTGGTGCCGTAGCCCCATCCCGGCTGAGGATCGCAATTCCAGCAGGGCGCCGCGCCCGTGACTTCGCCCACGCTGCTGGTGAAGCCCAGGGCCTTCTCGATCTCTCCGGGAAGCACCTTCCCGAGCTCGCCGCCGTGGGTGGAGGCGTTCTGCGTCACGATGCCGCGCTCCGTCGCCGGATCAGGCCGCTGCCCGAGGCCGCCAAAGCCAGACAGCTTCTCATTCCCCCGGAGAACTGTGACCTCGCGTACCAGCTTTCGGCCCGTCCCGTACGGCTGGGCCGGCGTGGTTTCTTCCACCACCTGGACATAGACATCATCCCCATTGTTGAGCATCTTGATCTGCTCCAGGTTCGTCTGGTCGTCGAAGTACGCCACAACCTCAGAGGTATCACCCATTCCAGCCCTTCCCAGATCATGGGAACTGCCGCCGGTCTCGAGATGGATCCTCTTGTTCGCATGATTGATGCCCTGCACCCGACCATAGATCGTTTCTGGCTGAGAGAGCCTTTCCAGGAACGCGCTCTTATCCCAGATCTGCGACCGGCTTCCCGTGCCCGAGGACTCGCCAACGCCGGTTCCGAAGCCAGAGGTCTGGGGCAGCCGCTCCTGGGCCACCGCAACACTGACAGCGCCCATGAACAGGACCGCTGCAGCTAAGACAACCACATTACGCATGGGGGTCCTCCTTTGAGTGAGTATGAATAACAGGATGAGCGTCGAACCGGAATTCCTCGAACTGTTTGCTAAGTCGGTGTGTGAAGTAGCGGAAATATAGTGGAAACGCAGAGGTCTGTCAAGCGGTATTCTCCGCCTCGCCCGGACCCGGGACAGAGGGCGATTTTGGCTGGAGACCTGAACCTCGATGGCTCGTAAGAGGCTGAAATGTTTGGTTCTTGGAGAGGTCGCACGACAGCTGTGGTGCCCGGAGGGAGGGTCGAACTCCCACTCTCTTGCGAGAACCAGATTTTGAGTCTGGCGCGTCTGCCAGTTCCGCCATCCGGGCTGGAATTCCCGGCTCTTCTCTAACACGAAGTTTCCAGAGGGTCAACCTGATTGCGACCTTTCCTTGCCGCAGGACCGTGTGCTAGAATTTTGCCGTTTCGCCTGTTGCAAGGGAGGACAATCATGACCCAGGTCCAATGCGTGAAATGCGGAAAACCCGGGGACCCCATCACCGAGCCGCTGTTCATGGGGCGGATGGAGGCTGAAATCAAGAACAATGTCTGCAAGAGCTGTTGGTTCGAGTGGAACGGTCCCGGCAAGATGAAGACGATGATCATCAACGAATATCAGTTGAACTTGGGAGAGGAAAGCGGCCGGGAGATGCTGAAGAAACAGATGCGAGCCTTCCTGAAGCTTGGTGAGTCGGTCGATACCTCCAAGTTGCAGGAGCACTACAGGCCTCCCGAGAAATAGTTGTCTCCCCTCTCGGACTCCATCGCATCGCGTTGACAAATCACAAAATTAAATGATAGAGTGGCTTACCGCTCTTCTGAGAATTCGTCACCCAACCACGAGACAGGACGCGGCCTTATGATCACCCAGATGAAAGTGCGGGGCCTGATGTTTGACCCGTACAACAACGCCTACATCGTGATCCTGCGCGATGAAGACAATTCCGACATGCTGCCCATCTGGGTCGGAAAAGCGGAGGCCAGCGCCATTAGCCTGGCCCTCGAAGGCATCGCCACGCCACGACCGATGACCCATGACCTGATGAAATCGGTGCTGGACACGGTTGATGCGAAGGTGATCAGTGTGGTATTGACCGATCTCAAGGACAACACCTATTACGCGAAGATCCATCTGATGTATGAAGACTCCGAGTACTCGATCGACTCCAGACCGAGCGATGCCATCGCCCTGGCGCTGCGCACGAGCGCGCCGATCTTCGCCAATGAGGATGTCATTCGGAAGCAGGGCTCCGAGGACCTGGATCGATGGCTGGAGAACCTGAAGCCGGAAGACTTCGGGAAATATGAACTGTAGCGGCGCCGCGCGCGTTGCCCCATTCAATGTCTAAGCGATGTCATCCCTATGGAAACTAACGAAATCTCGGAGCTGGTTCAGCTCAAAGTGCACGGCATCCTGCCCGATCCCAGCACTGAAACCCAAATCGTAATCCTTCGAGACGAGAAGAACGCCGAGATCCTTCCGATCTGGGTCGGGACGGCGGAGGGGAATTCCATTCGGCTGGCAATGGAAGGCGTGGTCACTCCGAGACCGATGAGCCATGATTTAATCCGCAGCTTTGTGGAGCATTTGAACGTCAAGATCTCCCGCATCGTGGTGACCGACATCAAAAACAACACCTACTATGCCTCCATCCATCTGGCGTCTCAGGGCGCCGAGCGAACGGTGGATTCCCGCCCCAGCGATGCGATCGCCTTGGCGTTGCGGGCCAATTGCCCGATCTATGTCACCCACGAGGTGCTGAAGCGACGCGGGGGCGGCAACCTGGATGCGTGGCTGGAAAAACTGGACCCGAAGAACCTCAACAAGTACGAGGCCTGAGAGAAACAATGAACGATGGGAACCTATCTAGCGAAGCCATCTGAGATCACCAGTAAGTGGTACATCGTGGATGCCGAGAAGAAGACCCTGGGCCGGTTGGCCTCGCGCGTCGCGATCCTCTTACGGGGAAAGCACAAACCCACCTTCACGCCGAACGTCGACACCGGCGACCATGTCATCATCATCAACGCGGAGAAGGTGCGCCTCACCGGACCCAAATTCAAGACGAAGACGTATACGCACCACACGGGCTATCCGGGCGGCCTCAAAACGCTCACGGCGGCGGAGCTTCACGCCAGGAAACCGACCGAGCTCCTGATGCGAGCCATCAAGGGCATGCTGCCGAAAAACTCCCTCGGGAGGCAAATGGCCAAGAAATTGAGGGTCTACGCCGGCACGGCGCATCCGCACCAGGCCCAGTGTCCCGAGCCCATCATCTTGTAAGCGCGGACAGTAAGGAGACCTATGGCAGCAGCGATCCACTATGCGACCGGGAAACGAAAGTGCGCGATTGCTCGCGCGTGGCTGGAACCAGGAGCCGGCGACATCACCGTGAACAGCAGAGCATTCGAACAGTATTTCCCGAGGCCGACGCTGAGAGCGGTGATCCAGACACCCCTGGAACTCACCGGTCTTGCGGGAAAGTACCGAGTGCGCGCGACGGTGTGCGGCGGCGGACCCAACGGGCAGGCCGGCGCCCTGCGGCACGCCATCGCCCGGGCGTTGGTTACGATGAACCCGAGCCTCCGCGATGCTCTGAAGAAGGACGGGCTCCTCACGCGGGATTCCCGCGTCAAGGAACGAAAGAAGTATGGCCAGAAGGGAGCGAGGAAGCGGTTCCAGTATTCGAAGCGCTGAGCGCGCGGGCCTCACGATGTAAAGAAAAGGGAAGGCCCTGCGGCCTTCCCTTTTTCGTGTCTGCAGCCGGAGCGAAGGGTCTGATCCATGACGAAGGTGAGCGTGGCGGTTGTCGGAGCCAGCGGCTATGCCGGAGCCGAGCTGTTGCGGTTGCTCGCAGGGCATCCCGGCATGACGGTGAGCGTGGTCACCTCGGAGAAGTCCGCCGGCAGCCCTTTGTCCGCCGTGTTCCCCCATCTGGCCTCGCTGGGCGCCTTGACCTTCGAGGCGCTGACGCCCGAAGCGATCGCGGACCGCGTGGATGCCGTCTTTCTGGCCCTGCCGCACACAAAATCGATGGGACCGGCCGCCGCGTTCGTCTCGGCCGGGCGCCGCGTCGTGGACCTCAGCGCCGATTTTCGGCTAAAAGACTCCACCGCGTATCAGAGCTGGTACGAGACGCCTCACGCCGCGGCCCACTTGCTGAAAGAAGCGGTCTACGGGCTCCCGGAACTGCGGCGGTCCGAGATCCGCACCGCCCGCTTGGTGGCATCACCGGGCTGCTATCCCACTGCCGCGATTCTGCAGCTCGCGCCGCTGGTCGCCGATGGGCTGATCCAGCCGGACACCATCGTGATTGACGCGAAGTCCGGTGTGTCCGGAGCCGGTCGGAGTCCGGCTCTGCCCTATCACTTTCCGGAAGCGCATGAAGCCATCGAAGCGTACAAGGTCGGCGCGCACCGCCATCTTCCCGAGATCGAGCAGGAGCTCGCGGCGCTGTCCGGACGAAAGGCGAGCTTCACAGTGATCTTTGCCCCGCACCTCGTTCCCATGAATCGCGGGATTCTCAGCACGGCGTACTGCCGCCTGCGGAAGCCGATGGCGACCTCGGAGTTACGCGCACGGTACCAGGATTTCTACAAGACCGAACCCTTCGTCCGCGTCCTGGAGAGCAACCGGTCGGTCAACCCGAGCCATGTACGGGGCTCGAACTTCTGCCACCTGGGCGTGGTCGCCGATGCGCGAACGGGGTGGGTCGTCACGCTCGCCGCGCTCGATAATCTGGTAAAGGGGGCAGCCGGCCAAGCCATCCAAGCGATGAACCTCATGCTCGGTGTTCCGGAAGAACTGGGCCTTGCCGCGCCTGGCCTCTTTCCATGAGACCGATCCGCCCGATGCCCCCGCGTCCACCGCTCTCCCGTCAGCCATCATGAAACAGATCAACGGTGGTATCACGGCCCCGTTGGGGTTTGTGGCGGCCGGCGTCCACGCCGGGCTGAAAAAGGCGGCCCTCCTCGATCTCGCTCTGGTCGTCTCGGATCGGGAAGGGCCCGTCGCCGGGGTGTTCACGAAAAATCGCTGCGCCGCCGCGCCGGTGCTCCTCGACCGCCTTCATCTCAGACGCGGCCGCGGGCGGGCCATCATCGTCAACAGCGGGAACGCCAATGCCTGCACCGGAGCCCGCGGGCTGGCCAATGCGAAAGAGATGGCTGCCCTGGTGGCCAAACGCCTGGGCTGCCCTACCCCGAGCGTGTTTGTCGGGTCCACCGGCATCATCGGCCAAGCCCTGCCCATGGTGACCATCCGGCGCCACATTCCGATCTTGATGAACCGATTGACGCGGTCCGGTGGACGCCAGGCCGCACGCGCCATCCTGACGACGGACACCAAAGTCAAAGAGGTGGCGGTCACCGCACGGATCGCCGGCCGCTCCGTGACCGTCGGCGGCATGGCGAAAGGCTCCGGCATGATTCACCCGGACATGGCGACCATGCTGGCGTATCTCACGACCGATGCAGCCATCGCCCAGTCGTCGCTGCAGCGGTCGCTGGTCCGAGCAGTCAACGGGTCGTTCAACTGTATCTCGGTGGATGGGGACACCAGCACCAACGATACGGTGCTCTGCCTGGCGAACGGCATGGCGGGCAATCCGGTGTTGGAAGCAGGGACGGCTGCATGCGCCCGGTTCCAGGAGCTCCTGGACTACGCGTGCTTTTCGCTGGCCATGCAGATCTGTCGCGACGGCGAAGGCGCGACGAAGGTGGTGAAAATCACGGTGGCGCGAGCGCGGACCACCGAGGAGGCCCGCACCGTGGCCCGCACCGTGGCGACTTCCCCGCTGGTAAAGACGGCGCTCTTCGGAGAAGATGCCAACTGGGGACGGATCATGGCGGCCATCGGCCGCTCCGGCGTGCCGGTCGATCCTGAGAAGATCAGCCTGGCCTTCGATGACGTGCCAATCGTCGTCGGGGGTGTCACACGCGGTCCGTCAGCCGAACGCCGCATCGGCCGAGTGGTACGCCGCAAAGAGTTTGCCATCACCGTTACATTGGGCCAGGGAACGGCCACGGCGCATCTGTGGACGAACGACCTCTCGTACGACTACGTCACAATCAATGCCTCCTACCGCTCATGATGGTTGAAAACCCTACCTGACTGTGTTAGGCTCGAACGCCTTGAGGTTGTTGGTTTTTTTGTCGGGGCCCGCTCGGGCCGAATATCCAAATTCACATTGGCGCAGGGCGCCACTCAGCTTGAGATCAAGGGGAGAGAGACCTCTCGCCCCGGGTACCCGTTGCTCAGGGTGCCCGTTGCTCCTCAGATTGCAACGGGCCAACTGCAATGGGTGAAGGGGCGCTTCGCAAGCCGGGGAAGGAGGTGAGGACATGGGTGTCGTGGCAATCAAAGAACTGCTTGAAGCCGGAGTCCACTTCGGACATCAGACCAACCGCTGGAATCCGAAGATGAAGCGCTACATCTTCGGCGAGCGCAACGGAATCTACATCATCGACCTGCAGCAGACCGCGCAGCGGCTGCAGGCGGCGTATGAATTCGTCCGCGATACGGTCGCCGCAGGCGAATCCGTCCTGTTCGTCGGAACGAAGCGCCAGGCGATGGACATTCTGGAAGAAGAAGCGAAGCGGTCCGGGATGTTCTACGTCAACCAGCGCTGGCTGGGCGGGATGCTGACGAACTTCCAGACCATCAAGCGAAGCATCGACAAGATGAAAAAGTTCGAAGCCGCGCAGACCGACGGCACCTACGAGCGCCTCACCAAGAAGGAAATCGGCCAGATGGAGAAGGAACGACAGAAGCTCGAAAAGAGCCTCAGCGGCATCAAGAACCTGTCGAGCCTGCCGGGCTGCGTCTTCATTCTGGACATTCGGGTCGAGCACATCGCGGTTCAGGAGGCCAACCGGCTGAGCATTCCCGTCGTGGCCATCGTGGACACGAACTGCGACCCCGACGGCATCGATTATCCGATCCCCGGCAATGATGACGCGATCCGGTCCATCAAGCTCATCGCCTCACGTATCGCCGACGCCTGTATCGAGGGTGCTCAGTTGCGAAGCCAGCGCGAGGAGGGCGAGAAACCCGACGCCGTCACCATGGTGGACATACTGGCGATGCGCTCATCCGGCGTGGAGAGCGTGCCGGCTTCTTGAGTCGACCTCGTCATCGGTCAATACCAAAGGAGAGCTTTCGGAATGGCAGCGAATAGTCTGTTGGTGAAGGAGTTGAGAGAGAAGACGGGCGCCGGAATCCTGGACTGCCAGAAGGCGCTGGTTGAATCCGGGAACGACATTCAAAAGGCGATCGACCACCTGCGCCAGAAGGGCCTGGCGGCCGCGCAGAAGAGAGCCGGCCGAGAGACCCGCGAAGGATTGGTCGAAGCGTACATCCATCCAGGCAGCCGGATCGGGGTGCTGCTCGAGGTCAACTGCGAAACCGACTTCGTGGCCAGGAACGAAGAGTTCCGCAGCTTCGTCAAGGACCTGGCCCTCCAGATCGCCGCCTCCAGCCCGTCCTCTCTCAGGCGCGAAGACATCCCTGCCGCCGTCATCGCAAAAGAGAAAGAAGTGTATCGGGCCCAGGCCAAGGAAACGGGGAAGCCCGAGGCCGCATGGGACAAGATCGTGCAAGGCAAACTGGAAAAGTTCTACCAGGACAGTTGCCTGTTGGAGCAGCCCTTCATCAAGGACCCCTCGATCACCATTTCCGATTTACTGGTTCAAAAAATCGCCAAGATCGGCGAGAACATCACCATTCGTCGGTTCACACGCTACCAGTTGGGCCAGGAATGAGTCCAGCGAAATACCGGCGGGTTCTCCTCAAGATCAGCGGGGAGATCCTGGCCGGCGATCAAGGCTACGGCATCCAGCCCGCCACGCTGGAAAGCCTCGCGGAGGAGATCGCCTCGGTCGTCGCCCTCGACGTCGAAATCGCCCTGGTGATCGGCGGCGGGAACATCTTCCGGGGGATCGCCGCGAGCGCCACCGGGATGGAGCGGGCGTCGGCCGACTACATGGGGATGCTGGCGACGGTCCTCAACGCCTTGGCCCTGCAGAACGTGCTGGAGCGCAAGGGCATCACCACGCGCGTCCAGTCGGCGATCGAGATGCGGCAACTGGCCGAGGGGTACATCCGCCGGCGCGCCATCCGGCACCTGGAGAAGAAGCGGGTCGTCATCTTCGCCGCCGGGACGGGCAATCCGTATTTTTCCACCGACACCGCGGCCGCCCTTCGAGCCATGGAGATCGGAGCCGAAGTGATCCTGAAGGGCACCAAGGTCAACGGCATCTATGACGCGGATCCGGTCACGCATCCGACCGCGAAGATGTTCGCCGAACTCCCCTTCCTGTCGATCCTCAATCAAAACCTCAAGGTCATGGATTCCACCGCCATCACGCTCTGCATGGACAACAACCTGCCGTTGATCGTCTTCAACCTCAAGGAAAAGGGCAATCTCAAACGAGCCGTGCAAGGCGACAAGATCGGCACGCTCGTCAGCGGGCAGCCGGTCCTGCATTAAGGAGCGAGCCATGCCAAGCGCGACCACGCAAAAGATCACCCAGCGGATGGACGCGGCACTGGAACATCTCAAGCGGGAACTGGCCGGTCTTCGCACAGGCCGCGCGTCGCTGGCCCTGCTGGACGGGATCAAGGTGGACTACTACGGGACGCCCACTCCGTTGAAACAAGTCGCGACCCTGGCCGTGCCTGAAAGCCGTCTGATCACGATCCAGCCCTGGGAGCCGCCCTTGATCAAAGAGATCGAAAAAGCCATCCTGGCGTCCGGGCTCGGTCTGACGCCGTCGAACGACGGCAAGATCATCCGGCTTCCGATTCCGCAGCTCAGCGAGGAGCGCCGCAAGGAACTGGCCAAGCTGTGCAAGAAGCACGGCGAGGAGGCCAAGATCGCGATCCGGAACGTCCGCCGGGAAGGGAATGAGGAGCTGAAGCATCTGCAAAAAGAGTCCAAGCTCAGCGAGGACGACCTTCGGAAGTCGGAGGCCGAGGTCCAGAAGCTGACCGATCAGTACATCCATAAGGTGGACGAGATTCTCAAGAAAAAGGAGGAGGAGATCTTCGAAGTCTGACGTGCAGTGACCGGTTCTTCCCCCACCATCGCTACCATCAACCTGTCCGCTCTGGGCCACAACCTCCGAGAGGTTCGGCGCCGGCTCCCTCCTTCGTGCGTCGTCCTGGCCGTGGTGAAAGCAGACGCCTACGGACACGGAGCCACCGTGATTGCGACCGCTCTGTCCCGCCTCGGGGTCACGCGGTTCGGGGTGGCGACGATCGAGGAAGGCGTCGGACTGCGGGATGCCGGAATCACCGGGGCCATCCTCGTCATGGGCGCTCTCTTTCCTGAGCACATTCCGGACCTGCTCGGGTACAATCTCACCCCGATCGTCTATGACCTGGAATTCCTGGAGAGGTTTGCGCACTCGGTGCCGCGTCGGCCGGAGCCCTATCCGGTTCACCTCAAGGTTGACACCGGGATGGGGCGGCTGGGATTCGAGCCGGAGGCGGTGCTGCCGATCTTGCGCTTACCTCATTTCAAAGGGGCGCTTCGCGCTGAAGGCGTCATGACCCACCTGGCCGACGCGGACAGCGACGATCCGGCCTATACCGAGTCGCAAATCGCGCAGCTCCGGTCGATCGTGAAGACCATCGAAGCGGCCGGCCTCCCCGTCCCGTTGGCGCACGCGGCAAACAGCGCGGCGATTCTCTGCCATCCTGGCTCGCATTTGGACCTCGTACGTCCGGGGATCATGCTGTATGGCTCTCACACGATTCCGTGCCGCTCGCCCGCGCCGGACCTCATGCCGGTGCTGACATTGTCCACGAAAGTGGTGCAGGTCCGGACGCTGAAAGCCGGCGAGAGTATCAGCTACAACCGGACCTTCGTGACCAGGCGGCCATCGCGTATCGCCACTCTGGCCATCGGCTATGCCGACGGATATCGTCGCTCCCTGTCCAATCGGGCGACCGTGCTCCTCGGCGGCCGGCACGCGCCGGTCGTGGGACAGATCTGCATGGACATGACGCTGGCCGACGTCACCGACGTCCCTGATGTCAAGCCGGGCCAGGACGCGATCCTGATCGGGCGGCACGGGAATCTGCAGATCTCGGCGGCCGATGTCGCGGAATGGGCCGGCACGATCCCCTATGAAATATTGTGCGGCATCGGAACGCGCGTGAAGCGACGCTACGTGAACGGGTCTTAGGACGGCATGGCGACCAAAGCGTGGGCAGTGAAACATGAACTGATGGGCTATGTCCTGGTCGTGCAGGAATTCACGTTGCTCGCGGCCCAGGCCACGGTCGGCCTCCTCCGCCGCCCGTTGTACATCCGCGAGATGATCATCCAGATGGACCGGATCGGCGTCGGTTCGCTGTTCATCGTGATTCTGACGGGGATGTTCACCGGCATGGTGCTGGCGCTCCAGGGCGCCATTCAGCTCGAGCCTTACGGGGCTACCATGTACGTCTCGCGCCTGATCAGCACCTCGGTCGTGCGGGAACTGGGGCCGGTGCTGGCGGCGCTGATGATCGCCGGTCGGGTGGGCTCCGGCATCGCCTCGGAGATCGCCTCCATGCAGGTCACCGAGCAGATCGACGCCTTGCGGGCGGAAGGCACGGACCCGGTGAAGAAGCTGGCCACGACCCGGTTGGTCGCATGCGTCCTGATGATTCCGCTGTTGACGGTGGTGACCAACGCCATCGCGATCTTCGGGGGATGGCTGATCGCCCAGTTCTATCTGGGCATCGATCCCTATTTCTATTGGACCTGGGCGTTTGAAGCGCTCCGCCCGAACGACATCATGATCGGGCTGTTCAAACCGGCCGTGTTCGGGTTTATTATCGCCATGGTGGGCTGCTACGCCGGCTTCCATACCCGAGGCGGAACCGTCGGCGTCGGGGTTTCGACGACCCAGTCCATGGTGTCCAGCTCGATCCTGATCCTGGCCAGCGACTTTTTCTTGACCAAACTGTTCATGGCGTTCGAGTGATGTCCGACGACTCTTGCATGATCAGCTTGCGGGATGTCTCGCTCACCCTGGCCAAGCGGCAGGTGCTGAGAGACATCAACCTGGAAGTACGGGCCGGGGAGACCAAGATCATCCTGGGCGCCAGCGGCTCGGGGAAGACCACCATCCTGAGACTGATTCTGGGACTGTTCCGCCCGGACAACGGATCCATCTGCGTGGCGGGCCAGGAGATCGCCACCCTGCGGGAGCGGGAGCTTCCGCCGATCCGGCAAAAAATGGCGATGGTGTTCCAGGGCGCCGCGCTGTTCGATTCGCTCACGGTTCGGGAAAACGTCGGCTACCGGCTGTGGGAGCAGGGGCAGATGTCGAACGACCAGATCGAGCAGATCGTACATGAGAGCCTGCAGTTCGTCGGCCTGGCGGACACCAAGGATAAGATGCCGGCCGAGCTCAGCGGCGGGATGCGCAAGCGTGTCGGGATCGCCCGCGCCCTGGCCAGCGGCGCGAAGATCCTCCTGTACGACGAGCCGACCGCCGGGTTGGACCCGATCAACACGTTCCTGATCGGCAGTCTCATCCTGCGGCTCAAGGCTCAGCAGGTCACCCAGGTGGTCGTCACCCACGATCTCGAAAGCGCGTTCCGGGTCGCAGACCGCATTTTCATGATCCACAAGGGGTGCGGGGTGTTCGACGGAACACCGGAAGAGCTGCGCGGCCGCGACGAGGGCGTGATCCGGAATTTCCTGGTGCCCAGCGGCAGCGCGCCGGAAGCGGCCCGCGGCAGCGCCCCGCTCGTATAAACTCGTCGATTCCGGTATGATAGCCGGGGCAGGAGCGCGATAGAGGACCCCGCGAAATGGCGATTTCTCGACAAGCCCAACTCAAGTGGTCTCAGCTCAAGGTCGGGTTGCTGGTCCTGGCCGCCGTCACCATCCTGATCGTCATGATCATGAACCTTGAAGAAGGGATGGGGGTGATCACCAGCCAGACCAAGTTCCGGGCCATCGTCGATCACACGCAGGGGCTGAAAGTCGGCGGGCCCGTGCGAATGAACGGCGTGGACATCGGCAACGTCCGTGATATCGCGATTGCGCAGGACTCCCCCAAGGTCGAGGTGACCTTCACCGTGAAAAACAGCGTCGCCTCCCATATCCGGGAGGACGCCTCGATCATGATCCGGCCGATGGGGCTCCTCGGCGACAAATTCGTGGAGGTCCTTCCGGGCAAGTCACCCAAACCGTTGCCGGCCGGCACCGTCCTGTACGGACAGGCAGAAACGGAACTCACCGGGTTGGCCACCAATGCCAGCACCACGATGGAGCAGATCCAGACCGCGATCGCCGACATGCAGAAGATCTTGATGAGCATCAGTCAGGGTCAGGGGACAGCCGGCAAGCTGGTGACCGATCCGGCGCTCTACGACAAGTCCAAGCAGGTGATGGAAAAGCTGGACGTCGTCTCCGAGAAGAGCATCGCCTTATTGGGCAAAGTCGAGCGGGGTCAGGGAACGCTCGGCAGCCTGATGACCGACAAGGAGATGTACAACCGAGCCAACAAGGCGATCCAGGAACTGAACGAGCTCGCGTCCCGGCTCAACAATCAAAACGGAACGCTCGGCAAGCTCGCAGCCGATCCGTCGTTATACAAGCGCCTCGACAGCCTCACCAGCCGCGGCGAGCAGCTTCTGAACCGGGTGGAGAGCGGCGAAGGGACGATGGGCAAGCTGGTGACGCGGGATGATCTCTATGCCCGCGCCGACAAGCTCCTCGCGGAAGTCGAACAACTCATCGCCGACGTCAAAAAGCATCCAACCAAGTACTTCAAGTTCTCCGTCTTCTAAATCTCTCTCCCGTCCGGCGACGCGCAATACCTTCAAGAGGCCTGCGGCAGCAGAACCAGTTTCCCGCACACCTCTGCCTGCTCGAGGAGCTCATGGGCGCGGGCGGCTTCGGCCAGGGGCAGACGCTGCGCAACGATCGGCCGGAGCTTCTGTTCGGAGAGGAATTTACAGAGCGTCATCAGGTCTTCTCGGAACCACTCCGGGCGGCGGCGCTTCATGGCGGTAACGCTGTACCACGAGGCTGATCGCCCATCCGGGATCAGTTTTAAGGCCGCGAATCTGGCCAGACTGGAGACGATCGCCGGCCGGCTCAGCCGGCCATGACGCAAGGCCGAGGAGAGACCATAGCCGATCAATCGGCCACCGCGGCGAAGCGTCCGATACGACCGCCAGAAATTTGCGCCGCCGACCGGGTCCAGGACAAGATCGACTCCCGTCCCCGTCAGCGCCTGAATCCGCGCCATCATATCTTCAGTTTTATAATCAATCGGCACCGCGCCCAACTCCCGAACCAACTGGTGTTTCGGGCTGGAGGCGGTTCCGTACATCTCCAGCCGCGATAAGGCGCCGAGCTGCAGGGCGGCCGTCCCGACGCCCCCGGCGGCGCCATGCACGAGCAACCGCAGACCAGGCAGGGCCCGTCCCACCCGATGCAGTAATTGCGACGCCGTGGTGTAATTCAACACGAGGCAGACCGCCTCGGCCGGATCGAGCGACGAGGGAACCGGCACAAGTTCCCGCTCCGGCAGCACGATGACCTGCGCGTAGCCCCCGGTTTCCGTCAGCGCCGCCGCGGTGTCACCGACTTTCACCGACGAGACTCCCTCCCCGACCTGCTCCACCACCCCGACGACGTCAAAGCCCGGCGTGAAGGGCAACGACTGGACGCCGCGCAGAAGGCCCCGCCGAAACAGGATGTCGGCAAACGCCACCCCCGCCGCCAGCACCTTGACCCGTCCCTCCCCTGCCCGCGGCTCCGGCATCTCGTCTTCCACCAGCCGCAACACCTCCGGCCTGCCATAGGCCGTAGCGATGATGCGTTTGTATTTCATATTCTCTTACAGTAACCCATCAGCCACAGCTTGTCACTTGAAAGACAAACCGGTATCCTTGCCCCACTCTTTCTGGGCCCGCCCATCCGTCAATAATCGGGTCACATAGATCGGTAAGTCGGGATGAACCTCGTGCTGGACGTACCGAATGAGTGAAGAACTGGAGGTTCTCAAGGCAGTGACAGGGCGGCTGGCTGGAGCCGGCATCCCGTACATGGTCACGGGGTCCATGGCCTTGAACTACTATGCCGCTCCGCGCATGACGCGGGATATTGATATCGTGGCGGAATTGTCCGAGCAGGATGTGGATCGAGTGGTCGGTCTGTTTCAAGATGGGTTCTATATCGATCGGGAGATGATGCAAAGGGCGGTCACGGAGAAGGCGCTGTTTAACATGATCCACCGCGCATATGTGGTCAAGGTAGACCTAGTCGTCCGAAAAGACAGCGAGTACAGGCGTGAGGAATTTGCCAGACGGAGGCAGGTGTCAATAGAGGGCCATTCGGTTTTCATCGTCGCCCCCGAAGACCTCATCCTGTCAAAGTTGATCTGGGCCAAGGACAGCCGGTCCGAGGTTCAGCTCAATGACGTGCGCAACCTGCTGGCTGCGGTTCGAGACCTCGATAAGGATTATCTCGCGCGATGGGCTGATCGGCTGAGCCTTGCATCGCTGTATCGAGAGGTGAGTGGATGAGAGACACGTCGCCGGAGATCGAACGGCTGTTTCGGGAGATGGTACTGGCGCGGTCCGGTGAGGAACGCCTGAAGATGGGCTGCTCGATGCATCAGTTCGCTCAAATGGTGGTTCGCGCCTCGGTGCTGGCCGCAACCCCGCACGCCACGCCAGTTGAACTCCGCCGGGCGCTGTTCCTCCGGTTCTATGGCCAGGAGTTTGACCATAATACGCGTGAAAAGATTCTCCGGGCGCTGGAGGAATGTTAGGCTCCCTGAGGGAGTGACCTCGGCTGTCACAGGCGTGTAGGACAGTCCAGCGGCGGACGCCAACTTTCAAAACCCTCGCCCACTGTGGGAGAGGGTGCGGGTGAGGGGGGGCTTGCCGTGAGAGATGACCGCCGATTAACAACGTGGTTCAAGCATGGACGCGCAACGGATTCGGCGGGCCACCGAGGGTCAGGCCGCGCCGGGTGCGTAGAGACGCACTCCTGGAATCTTCTTGAAATGAATGTCCAGGCTGTAGAGCTGGCACTGATGCTCGATGTTCAGGGCGGC
>CAYZKG010000016.1:26197-29489 GCA_964478915.1 uncultured Nitrospira sp. | reverse complement strand
TGCCCCTCCTGGCGTGGTGGCTCGATCGCCGGCGACAGCGGCGCGGCCCGCAGCAGCCAGCATCAACGTTGCGTAATGAGTAACGAGCCCTGAGGACTCAGGACTGAGGGCCGAGGCTCAGTCCTCAGCCCTCAAACCTCAGTCCTAACGAGATATGGAGCCAGAGATGAAGCCGGTCCTCGTGTGCCTGGATCTGGAAGGGGTGTTGGCGCCGGAGATCTGGATCAGCGTGTCAAAGAAGACCGGCATCCCGGAGCTGAGCCTGACCACCAGAGAGGTCCCGGACTACGACGTGCTGATGAAGCGGCGCCTGGCCATTCTCGATCAGCACCGGCTCCGACTCTCCGACATTCAGGCGGTCATCGCCGGCATGTCGCCGCTCGAGGGCGCGACGGAGTTTCTCCACTGGCTTCAGGAGCGCTGCCAGGTGATTATCCTCTCGGACACCTTTTATGAATTCGCCTTGCCGCTGATGAAGCAACTGGGCTATCCAACCCTGTTCTGCAACACCTTGCAGGTCGAGCCCGACGGACGCATCACCGGCTATGCGTTGCGGTTGCCGGATCAGAAGCGCCAGTCCGTGGCCGCGCTCAAGCAGCTCCAGTTTCACGTCATCGCGGCCGGGGATTCCTACAACGACACCACCATGCTGGCGGAAGCAGACAGCGGCATCCTCTTTCGCCCTCCCGAGAGCGTGATCAAGCAGTTTCCGCAATTTCCGGTGACGCAGACCTATCTGGAACTCAAACAGCAGCTCTGCAAGGCAGGGGGCTTACGCCCTTAGAGGGTAGGCTCAGCGCTTCATCAATGAGGCTTACAGCTTCTTGCTCAGCAGCTTGAGAGACTCGCTTAAGCACCGCCTGCCTGACAGCCGCCTTGACGGCCTCTTTCAACGCTCCGTCCTCGGTCAGGGCCTCAGAGAGAGCTTCTCCAACCAGTGCTTGTAAGCGCTCTTGCAACGCCCTTTTATCCATTGGCATGACCGGTCTCCCTCTCTTTGCTGAACATCATCTGTGTCTACCAATTGGAGTTGAGCCTACCATAAGCAGCGCTGAAGCAGCAAATAGGGTGAGGGTGAGAAATTCATCCGGAGCTGGACCATCGCCCAATCCTGATCGGCGGTTTCACTTGTAACTTTCCAACTGGATTGGTAGACTTGCCGCATGCATAGGAGGGAAGGGGTCGGGAGTCGTTTGTCCGAAGGACCCGGAGGGCGCTGTGCGCAAACGACTCCCGACCCCTTCCCTCCTCAGTCCTGAGGCTGTGATGTCGTCCCATGCGGTTGAGATTCGTCGGTGGACCCGGCAAGAATATGACCGCCTGGTGGCCTCCGGATTTTTTCATCCGGAGGAGCGTCTCGAGCTCATTGCCGGCGAGCTCGTGCGCATGACCCCGCAAGGCAGCGCCCATGCCACAGCCGTGAGCCTTGCGGAGAATGCTCTGCGCGCGGCTTTTAGGACGGGCTACACGGTGCGAGTGCAAATGCCGCTTGCCCTTGATCCCGATTCCGAACCCGAACCGGACCTCGCGGTGGTGATCGGAACGCCCAGGGACTACCGGGACTCGCACCCGCACACCGCTGTGCTGATCGTGGAGGTGGCCGATACGACGTTGCCTTATGACCGCGAGCGTAAGGCCCATCTGTATGCCGTAGCCGGAATTCCAGAGTACTGGATCGTGAACCTGATTGATCGCTGTCTTGAGGTCCACCGTGACCCTGTGCCGACAGAATCCGAGGAGAAACGGTACCGGACACGTTTCGCCGTCCCCTCCGCTGAAAGGATCGCCCCCCTCTCCTGCCCAAACACGCCGGTAGCCGTCTCCGAGTTGCTCCCGTAATCGAGTTATCTGGCTCGTCCGTAGCGCGCCGACGGTTCTGGGCACCCATACTCGCCATCTAGTTCACAGGCAATGCGATTGAAGCCCGAAAATGGTCGCAGCCCGCTTGTCTTTGGCTCGTTACGATCACGCCGACCATCCGGGACCCATTGCTCTCTGCTGCAATGGGTGCCCCCCATACTCGCCGGGACCCATTGCTCCTGGATGCAATGGGTGCCCCCCGGCGGGCCATGCCGACCCACGCCGCAAATGGTTGCAGCCCGCTCTGATGTGCTCTGGTCACGACAAAAAAATCCCCGCTGAGGAGGAAGCTCCCCAGCGGGAATCTTTCTTCAGGCTATAGGCGATGGGCTCTGGGCGATAGGCTAGAGGCGATAGGTAAAAAATCTTCCCCTATCGCCCCTTGCCCATTGCCTCGTGCCTATGTTTCTTATGGCGCGACGTAGCTCCCGAACTTCGGCGCCTTGGCGCAGGCGTCGCCTTTTCCGGTCTGGCAGAGCGCGGCCAGCGCGCCTTCGGCCATCAGACGCTGCTCCTTGTGCATGCCCGCATCGCCGTAGGCGATCGCCTCTTGCAGCTTCATGATCGCCCTGGCGTTGGCGTTACCGGCCCGCGCCTTCGCCAGCGCGTCCTGGAGCGCGACGTTGGCCTTCTTGATCTGTCGCAAGTCCTCGCCGGATATCTTGGTGATATCCACGGTGTGCCGCTTGCCATTGGCCGGCCACTGGCTCAAGTCCGCCCAGGCCTGCGCCGTCAGGGCGATCGCGTCATCAACCTGCGCCTGGACCGGCGGGGCACTGAGCAACGCCAGCATGGCCATGCCCAGCACGATCAGCATCAGCCTCTTCATAGTGTTCTCCTTTCTCGTAGTACTCAGGCTATGGGCGCGAGGCGATGGGCTATGGGAATTACCCGTGCCATCATCCTTTTTCCTCTTACCCATTGCCTCTAGCCCCTAGCCGATTGCCCGTTTTCAGAAGTTCATCCAGAGCTGCACGAAGCCCCAGCTCTGGTTCGAGCCGGTGCCCAGGTTCCTCGCGATGTATTCGCCCGCGAAGATATGGGCGTAGGTGGCCTGGAAGGCCACCCGCCCGTCGGCGAACATCCGGGTCCAGGTGAAGTCGTATTCGTCGCCGATATGCTTGGCCTTGTTGTTCGTCGCGGACCAGATATACGGCCCCTGCGCCGCCCGGTAATAGTTGTCCTGCGGGTTCGCCAGATTCATGTTCATAAACCAGAATTCGAAATGGTCCCGCTCGGTCGGACGGAACTGCAAGTTGACCTGAGGCGCGAACATGTTCTTCCAGGCGATCACGTCCGCGTACCCCATGTGGATGTGGTTTGTGGGAAAGAAGTTCTCGAACGTGTTCGCGCTGGAACACTTGAGGCTGGCACCTGCTTGAGCCGACGCCGTTGCGTTGCCCGTTCCTGCATTGGTGGCGCAGTTGGCATT
>CAYZKG010000016.1:22719-26097 GCA_964478915.1 uncultured Nitrospira sp. | reverse complement strand
GCACCCCGCAATATTCGCATTCAGGCTCCCCACAGGGGCGGCCTGCTGGAGGTCGGTTTCCGAATTCCGGAACCAGCCGGCGTGGGTCTCAAACGCCTTGGTGGCGTATTGGAACATGATCCCGTCATGCGAATAGCCGGTGTTCGCCCAGTCGAAGTGGCCGAAGATGCTGTGGTTGCCGAAGATCACGTACTGCCGCCCGGCCTTCATGCTGAGCCCTTGGATGTTGAACATGTTCCGGACCAGGACATAGGCGGCCCGGACGCCCAACCGGCAGTTCCCAGCAGCAGTGCCGAAGTTGTTGTTGTTTTGACACGAGTGGTTTAAGGGATCTCCGGCGTTCCCGGCGTTATTGGGGTTGCCGTTGGACCCCCAGTTCGCGGAGTCAATGATCTCGAAGTAGAAATTCACGTCCGGCGACAGGTCGTAGCCGAGACCCAGGCGCACCCACTGCTGGACGTAAAAGTCATTGGCTCCCTGCCCGGCATTCGCCCGACCGGACTGCGTGGCCCCGGAGGGTCTGCTGTTGCAGGCCCCGCCCGCCGGCGCACCGCCGCCGAAGCAGGTGCCGGTCCGCCATTCCGGGCGCGCGCGCAGATCGGCGCGCATCCAGAAGTTCTTGATGTCGAAGTTCCGGCCGATGACCGGATCGTAGATCTCAAAGGCCTCTTTCTGCGGCATGGACCGAGGGATGTGGGGCAGGTTGGTGATCCGCTCGCCCGGTGGGAGTTCGTAGCCGGCAAAGACCGGCGTGATGCTGGGTGAAACGAGGGACTGAAGCCCGGCAACCAGCATGGCCGCCGCCAAAGTGGTTGCAAACCCCAACCACCTTTTCCGTCCTGTAATGCTCGTCATAGCGTTCCTCCTGTGAGTTGGATCTGGTACCGCTCCTCACCGGCCTTAGAGTGCCCGGCCGATGGCTTTGCTTCGAAATCCAACCGTATCACTATGATGATCTGTGTGATTCGTTGCGTTTCGGAACCGGAGTGCGTGTGCCCAGCGCCTCCGCGTACTTCACGTGTCAGTGCTTCCGAAAGTAGCCTCGGTGCGGGCGTCACCCCCTTTCATGACTTTGACTGCTGCAAGAGTTCGAAAAAACACGCCCTCAGGCGTTCCGGCTCGGTTCGGCCCCCCCGCCCTGGCCGGGTGAGCTCGTCATCGTATTGATCTCGTCCTGGGCCTCTTTCAGGGAGGCCTGGAAATCCTGCTCCACCAGCTTGACTTCCTGCTGAATCACGTGGACTTCAGGCTCCACCGACTTTTTGAGATCGTCCGCCGTCTCTTTGAAGCCCCGGACCGCCTTCCCGACCTGCCGCCCGATCTCGGGCAGCTCCTTGGGGCCGAACAGGAGGAACGCGATCACGAGAATGATCAGAATTTCGCCCGCTCCCAGCCCGAACATCTCTTTCACTCCGGGCAATTGGCAAGAGGCTATAGGCTATAGGCAAGATTATTTGACCCATAGCCCATCGCCTCGCGCCTCTAGCCCTCAGGCCTGCTTCGGCGGCGCCTGAGGAGCCTGGGGCTCCTGTGATGTCGGCGACTGCCCGGCCGGCTCCTGAGCCGCGGGGGCGGCGGTCACATCGATCGGCTCCGGCTCGTTCACGGTCCGCTTGAATCCCTTGATGGCCTTGCCCAAGCCTTCGCCGAGCTGCGGAATCTTGCCGGCCCCGAAAATAATCAGGACAATAAACAGGATCAGTAAGAGTTCCATCCAGCCGAATGAACCGAACATCAGTGTAACCTTTGGCGTCCACTCTCGGAATGCAACTTCCCCTTCTAGGGTGAAGTACCACCCGGTACGCTGAGCGGGCGGGAGTCTAACAGGAGGGTTTAGGAAAATCAACAACAAATTTCTATACATTTTCGACCGGTTAAGAACTAAAGAAATAGTGGAAATAGTCCACAGGGCGGGCCGGGGGGGCCAGAATGAACCGGACCGGCTCCCGTTCGTACCCCAGGGACTCCAACTCCGGCAAGGCCCGCATGATCTCGTCCTCGGTCAGGTAGGCGATGGTGTCAGGGACCCCGTCCCGCTTGAGGGAGAGCAGAAGGCCCTGGAGGGCGTCCCGCTCCTCGGCCGCAAGGTCCCTCCGCAGCGGGAAATCGAGCCGCCGCTGGTACGGGCTCTCATACCAGGTGTTCAGCGCCTGAATCGTCTTGAGTACCAACCGATCCTGCTCGGACGGCGTGAGGGAGCCGGCCTTGGGGTGGGTGGCCAGAAGGTCCACCAGGCTGACCACGGTCGTGCCGAGGCTCCGCCCGACATAGTCCCGTTGCGATTCGATGAGGGCGCCCGTGATGCCCAGATGGTCCGCAATGGCCTGCGTGAGCGCGTAATTGACCATGAAACTGTGCTGCCCGCCGAACTGCGCGTAGCAGGGCTTGTCCGGATCATTCAGGACCTTCAGATCGGCGGTCCCGGCGTCGAAGCTGCTGAACCCGATCGCGCCGGAGGCCAGCAGGCGCTTGGCTTCCTTGAGCGTGCTGAACGCCCCGAGGTTGACCGGCACGAGCACCTCCTCGTCGATCTCCTTCAGGAACGCGGTGATGGTCTTGCGGTACGGGACCGCCTGCCACGCGACCGGCTGATATTCCCGCTCCCAGACGAGGTCGTCGAGAAAGGGCGGAACCCCCCGGAGCGCGGCGACATCACCGGCGCCGAAGGCCCGGACGAATCCGGACCAATCCGAGATTTCGGCATGTTTCGCCGCGCTGAGGTTCGGGCGAAGTTGCTCCTCCATCACCTCCCCATCCTTGCGCAGCATCAGCTTGGTCGGCAGCTCATTCCAGAGCTCATTGCAGAGGATCCGGTCCACCGAGCGCTCCTTGATCCCGCCCATTTCCATGGCATCCGCCCGCATGATCTCGACCCGGTCCGGATGGTCGGCTAGGTCCGGATGGCGGAGGGCGGCCTTCAACACCTCTTCGTGGCGATCAACCAAGAGGTACCGGACCCGGGGATAGACCGCCCCGTCCCGGTCGAGCCGCTTCAGATGGGAGAGGAAGCAGGCAGCCAGGTTGCCGTTGCCGCAGCCGAGTTCCATGATCGTCAGGCTAGGGGCGATGGGCGATGGGCTATGGGAAGACGAAGCTTGCTCCTTGCCTATTGCCCATTGCCTATTGCCTATAGCCTTCTCGCGGGCACATACCCGCGAGAAATAGTCAGCCGCCAAAGCATGGGCGAGACGGTAGTCCGCCGTCGCAAAGGTCCGGGAATAGTCCTGGAGTTGATTGAACCGCAGGCCGTAACACAGCGTATTGACGTGCCGCTGCCATTCGTCGAGCGACCGGAACTCGCCCATGAGTTGGGGGAGCGCGTCGGGATTTTCGAAGGTTTTCAAAAGACTCTGAGGCATGCGCAGGCATCTTAGCAAA
>CAYZKG010000016.1:14238-22619 GCA_964478915.1 uncultured Nitrospira sp. | reverse complement strand
GCAATGAAGCCTTCGATCATCATCGCATTCGGGATGGTCGCCTTCCTCCTGTCGGCGCGGGCGGCGGCGGAAGAGATCGAGCTGACCCCCATCGTCCCGATTCCGGAATTCCAAAACAAAGCCGACACGCCGGCCTATGATTTCAATGCTCCCCCCCAGGGGCTGTTCCTCAACGTCCAGCTCGCCGAAGGGTACGAGCACGAGATGGGGTTTCGCCAGAGCCACGATGTCGTGCCGGTCCGGCCGACGCAGCAGTTCAGGCCCGATTCCGTCGTCTACATCGTCTTCAGCACCCACCAGCACTACAATGCCTTTCAGGTGTCTGGGCGCTGTTACCCGGAGCAGGTGGACGGCCTCGACCCCAAGACCCTCGTCGGCGAAGACGCGATGTACATCGCGTTGGAGGACAACAGCGGGTATATTCAGCTCAATCCGCCTCCCGGCGGGTGGAAGCCGGGCAAGTACAAGGTGGAGATGCACATCGGCTTCCAGGTGAACGAGATCAGCCTGGTCGGCACCATGCGGTTCGCGGTGCAGCCCGCCGCCGACTCCGCCGCCAACTAACACAAACGCAAAAGAATCTGTTACAGCTTGCTGGTAGTCCCCTCACCCCAACCCTCTCCCCCTGGGGGAGAGGAGAAGGTGAGGGGGAAGTTCAGGTTCAGGTTGTTGACAGTGGCGCCCGTCGCGGTGTATACAGCCTTCCAGATTCGACAGAGGTGATGGAGTTCGCCCTGACTGCCCGTTGCTCTTGAACGAGCAAGCGGCTGATAACTCCTACTCGCGCGAGGCGCAGTAGGAGTTTTTTTTGATCTGTGTATGCCTGCCTCCCCTCAGACACAGCAGTGGCTTCTTGCTCGACTGGCCGGAGCGACGCAGGTGCTCGGCGAGATGGGCCCCGATTTCTCCGGCTTGACGGCCGGCATGGAGGCCCTGCGCGACCGATTGGAGACAGGCTCGTTTCGTCTGGCCGTGTTGGGACAATTCAAGCGGGGAAAGAGCAGCCTCCTCAACGCGCTGCTAGGTGAGTCGCTTCTTCCCACCGGCGTGCTGCCTGTGACCGCTCTTCCGACCATCCTGCGGTACGGCGCGGAACGCCGTGTGCGCGTGAGCTTCTTGGATGGTCGGGACGAAGACCACAGCGGACCGACCGACATCCTGGCCAAAATCCTCCTGCGCTACGTGACGGAAGACGAGAATCCCACCAACCGGTTTGGGGTCACGCGAGTCGAAGTGGAGCATCCCAGCGAGCTTCTTGCCAAGGGGGTCGAGATTATCGACACCCCGGGCATCGGCTCCACGGTGCTGCACAACACTCGAACGGCACGAGACATGTTGCCGGCCTGTGACGGCGCGCTGTTCGTGCTGTCCCCTGATCCGCCGATCACCGAGGTGGAGGTACAGTTCCTGAGAGCGGTCAAGGACGCGGTGGCCCGCGTGATCTTTGCGCTGACCAAAGCCGACCTGCTCAACGCGACCGAACAGCATGAGATGGTCGGCTTTTTGCGCCGGGTGCTGCAGGAGCAAGCCGGTTTCACCGGTCAGGAGCGTATTTTTCTGGCTTCGGCGCACCAGGCCGTTCGGGCGCGCTTCACCGGTTCGGCGGAGGCCTGGGCCGAGAGCGGCCTTGGGGCGCTCGAAACCTACCTCACCGAGTTCTTGCTGACCGAGAAGTCCGAGGCCCTGCGCGACGCGATCCGGGCCAAAGCGAGTCGCGTGATCAACGAGGCGCTCTTTGCCTTGGAGCTGCAACGCAAGGCCATCGAGCTGCCCCATCAGGAGCTGGAGCGACGGCACCGCCGGTTCGACGCGCAATTGGCGAAGTTTGACCGGGAGACGGTGTCCTTTCGGGATCGCTTGGCCGGGGATCGTCAACGCCTGCTGGAAGACCTCGACCGGCTGGCCGAGGAACTGGCCGAGCGGGCGCGAGGGGCGCTGACCGCGTGCCTGCGCGAGCCGGGCGAGGACGCCGGTCTCCCGGCGAGCTCGGCCCGGTTCGAGCATGAGACGCGGGCGGCGCTCTCGACGGCAGTGGACCGCTTCTTCGGTGAGGCGGAGACAGAGCTGCCGGCCGCGGTCGCCGCGCGCTTTCACGCGGTTCAAGAGCTTCATTGCCGGGACGTCGAAACGATCATCGAGCAGATCCGCAGGACCGCTGCGGATCTGTTCGAAGTCCCCTGCCTCGAAGGCGTGGCGCTCGAGCGTCTGGAAGCCCTGAGAGAGTCCCGAGTCATCCGTCAACGATGGGTCACGTCGTTTACCGAGGAGGCGGCCTCTTGGATGGCGCGGCTCCTGCCGCCCTCGCTGCGGGCCAAACGACTGGAGCAGAGGCTCCGACAGGATATCGAGTACCTCGTGGCGCGCAACGTCGAGGAGCTACGGTGGGCCACGCGCCAGAACCTGGAGGACGCCGTCCGAGGCTTTCAAGCCCGGATGGAGGCACAGATCGAGACCACCATCAGGGCGATTCGGAACGCCGTGAGCGTCTCCACGGAGCATCACGGGCAACGTGAGTCGCAGCTCGCTCCGGTCCTGCAGCGGTTGGAGGACTCCCGTCGGCGGCTGGCACAGGTCTTGTCAGACCTCTCGCCGCATGCCGACACGGCTTCCTATGCCGGCCTCGTCTGATCCCGGCCCTCTATCCGTGAACCCTCAGACAAACGAGCGGAAGGCGCTTGGCGATCGAGAGGTCGAGGCACTCGTACGCGGTCTCGACAACCTCAACTGGAATCTTCACGTCCAAGCCGAGATCTTCAGGCTGGGCCAGCGAGCGGTTCCCGCGCTGGCCTCCTTCCTGAACGGACCGCCGAGCCAGTTCCCCGACGGACGCGTGCTGGCCGCCGAGGCCCTGGGGCGCATCGGCGGAGAGGCGGCCTTTGAAGGCCTGTGCGAGGCACTGGTCGCTCATCCCCTCGAAGCGTTGAGCCCGGTGCTGCGCCTGTCTGAGGAAACCGTGCAGAGCGCCGTGGCCCGCGAGTTGGGCAGAATCGGGGACCGGCGCGCCGCGCCGCTCCTCCTCGACGCGCTCCGCAGGTCCCGCCTGCTCGGCGCCGCCGACGCCTTGGTGCAGTGGCGCGAGCCCGACGCGCTGCCGTGGCTCATCGAAGGGCTGGAGGATGCGTTCAAGCGCGATCGTCTCTCAGAGATCATACTAAAGGCGGGGCCAGCAGCCGTCTCGCATCTGATCGCGACGCTGGAGCACCGCGTGATGCGACACGGCGACGAGTTGCTCCCCAGCATCGAGCGGCGGGCGCAGGCCCTGAAGCTTCTCGGGCTGCTTGACGCGAAGGAAGCACGTGACGCCATGGCGGCCGCGTTGCGCGACCCGCACGAGGTGGTCCGAATGGAGGCGGCCATCGCACTGGTTGCGGTCGCGGAGAGCGCCCTGGCGGTCGTGGCGGCGCCAGCGCTCCTGGCCGGGTTGAACCACCCGGACTTTATTCAACGCGACCGGTGCGCTGACGCGCTGGTCCGGATCGGGCCTCAGTGCGCCCGGATCATCGAAAAAAGCTTTCCTTCCTTGACCGTTCACGCACGAACCTCGGCCTCTGAAGTGCTCCGCCGGCTGAACGAGCGTTGACATGCTGAATGACTCCCAGCGGACGAGTCTGTGCATCGCGATGCGCCTGATCGAAGACAGGATGAGGGAGATCGAATGGCTCCTTGATCATCCCGACCAGTATCGGCTCATGTCCGAGGTCAGAAACGACATGAGCGGCGAAATGGTGCGGGCGCTGCGGGAGAAGATCCCGGGCGTGTATGCGCTGATCATGACGCTTCGTGACCGCTTCGCCCTGCCCAGCGAGATCAAGCAGGCGAGCAGAGAGGCGTCAAAGGGCCTGTCGCAGTTCTGGGTAATGCTCCAAGAGTCGAACGCCAAGGCCCTTCGGCGTTACGGAGAGGTAGATCCGGCTCTTGCTCCACGGCTTGACCCGGAGATCGCATCGCTGGCCAATCTGATGCTTGAGCTGCAGAGCGTGCTCTTCGGCGGCCTTGCCGGATCCGACTCGAAGAGCAAGAACCGCCGTGCTCATTAGCCCCTCCACTCTCAAAGAACCCGAGGAGGCCATCGGCGCGGCTCAGCTCGTTGGCCGGAACAAAATCGTGCAGGCCCTGCTCGAACAGCTCCGAAAGGGCCGGTCGGCGATCCTCGTCGGTGCGGCGGGTGTCGGCAAGACCGCCATCCTTCGCGCAGTGGCCGAGCGCGCCTCGAAGGCCCGTGATCCGCATCGGCCGATCTATTGCGGTCAAGGTTCCACGCTGAAGGCAATCTTAACGTCCCTGGCGCGACAGCTTCTCATCCTGGAGGCTCCACAGATCACGAGGTCTGAAGGGACCCTGGGCAGGCTTTCGGTCGGGAAGCTGAAACGGTTTGTTCTCCCGCGACTCCGGTCCGGGCGTTACGCGCTGCTGCTCGATCACTTCGGACTGGTTCGAGGCGCGTATGCCACGTTTCTCGAAGAGCTGACAGACAGGGCGAGGGTTCCGGTTGTCTTCGCCGTGCGCTCCCTCGATCCGCGCGAGAGCGGGAGGCCGTGGTGGATCGCCGTCGGGCTTGAAACGGTCGAGGTCCCGCCTCTGAGCCCCGGCGAGGCGCGACGGTTTCCGCTCAAAGGGCCCGTGCCGGTCATTCCCGGACGGCGCGGAAAGACTGAGGCGTAGGAAAAAAGCGCGCAATGGAACTGACTTGGCTGACGGCGGCCGTCTGGGTCGGGATGGCCCTCATGGCGGCGCTGCTTTCCATCAGGCTGGGCGTCTCCGTCGCTCTCACGGAAATCGCGATCGGGGCGGTCGGAGGCAATGTCCTCACCCTCGACCACACGGCGTGGATCAATTTTCTCGCAGCATTCGGCAGCGTTCTGCTCACATTCCTCGCCGGAGCCGAAATCGATCTGGCCATCATGCGGGCGAGATGGCGAGAGACGGTCTCGATCGGCCTCACGTCTTTCCTGGGCCCCTTCCTGGGCGCGATGGCTTACGCCCACTGGATCGCAGGCTGGTCTCTGGCAGCAGCCGAGATCGCGGGGATTGCGCTCTCCACAACTTCCGTGGCGGTCGTCTATGCCGTCATGGTGGAACGAGGCTACACGACCACGGACTTGGGGAAAGTGATTCTGGCGGCTTGCTTCATCACGGACCTCGGAACGGTGCTGGCGCTGGGGCTTCTGTTCGCCAATTACGGTCGGTGGTTGCTGATCTTTACCGCTACGACGGCGGCCGCTCTCTGGGTGCTCCCGCGGTTCACGCCGTGGTTCTTTGACCGCATCGGAAGCCGAATCAGCGAGCCGGAGACGAAGTTCATCCTGGTGGTGCTCTTTGTGCTCGGAGGGTTGGCCCAGGCCAGTCAGAGCGAAGCGGTGTTGCCGGCGTATCTCGTCGGCATGGTTCTCTCTCCTGTTTTTCTCGCCAACAAAACCTTGGCCCAGCGCATGCGAGTGATGGCATTTACCATCTTGACTCCGTTCTACTTCCTGAAGGCCGGCGCCCTGATCGATTTCGCCGCGGCGATCGCCGGCGCTTCGCTCATCGCGATCTATCTCGCGGTGAAGGTGGCGACGAAATTCATCGGCGTGTGGCCCCTTACCCACGCATTCGCGTTCGGCCGGCGCGAGGGAGTCTATACCACCCTGCTCATGTCCACCGGCCTGACGTTTGGAACCATTTCGGCGCTCTACGGGCTCAGCCACGGACTCATCAGCCGGGATCAGTACACCGTCCTGGTCACCGCCGTCATCCTGAGCGCCCTCGTGCCAACGCTCATCGCCGAGCGCTGGTTTGATCCCGGCGGCTCGCCTCCGGAGGAACCACTGGCAAGACGATCAATGGATGCCAATTCAAAGGATGGATCGAACGAGGCGTAGCCTCGCCTCGGCCACCAAGGAGAAGCCGTCATGTTTCGTAAAATCCTCATCGCCAACGACGGATCGGAGGGGGCCAAGAAAGCGTTGAAGGTGGCGATCGATATCACCAAGCGGTATGAGGCCGAGCTCCATTCCATCTCGGTTGAGGAGCGCCTGCCGCACTAC
The DNA here is from genome assembly GCA_964478915.1 of uncultured Nitrospira sp. Lineage (GTDB taxonomy): Bacteria > Nitrospirota > Nitrospiria > Nitrospirales > Nitrospiraceae > CAYJUM01. Next base: position 16,593 of record CAYZKG010000016.1, on the reverse strand, counting down.
GCGGCCACGGTCGGTGAAGTGGTCGAAACGAAGCAGGAGGCAGCGGAGTATTTCCGCCTGCTGAGCATAGAAGCCGGGCTAGCGGCCACGGCCGCCGGGATACGCCTCACGACCCATGTACTGCCCGGGCACGAAGTGGAAGCCATCGTGACGTTTGCCAAAGACCATGGATTCGACCTGCTGGTGATCGGGTTCATGGGACACTCGAAGATCTTCGGCCGGATCTGGGGGAGCACCTCCCAGAATCTCACGAAACTTTCGCCGTGCACGGTCCTGGTGGTCAAGTGAGGGGCGACGCAATCGTTTGACCCTCCGCGGGGGATTCGGTAGAATCAGCCTCCCGCATGACTTCTTCATCCCGTCCCTGGCTGTCCGTGGTGATCCCGATCAAAGACGAGCGGGAGAACCTCGTGCCGCTCACCCAGCAACTGCTCAAGGTGCTGAGCGCCCGCGATGAGTCCCGATCCGCTCCGTTCGAGATCATCTACATCGATGACGGCAGCACCGACGGGAGCGGTCCCCTGCTGGACCAGCTCGCCGAGCAGCATGCAGAAGTGATCGTGCTGCATTTCGACCGGAACTATGGCCAGACATCGGCCTTCGACGCCGGCTTCCGCCAGGCCCAGGGGGACTTGGTCGCGACCATGGACGGAGACCTGCAGTTCGATCCGGCAGACCTTGCCAAACTCCTGCCTCTCGTCCGGCAGTACGATCTCGTGTGCGGATGGCGCAAGGACCGGCATGACAGTCTGATCAGGAAACTCTCCTCCCGCATCGCCTACAAAGTGCGCGACCTGGTCACGCACGACGGCATTCACGACACCGGCTGCTCCCTGAAGGTGTTCAGGCGGGCCGTGGTGGAGCGGATGCCGCCGTTCGAAGGGATGCACCGGTTTTTCCCGGCGCTGGCGCAGATGTACGGCTTCACGGTCACCGAAGTGCCGGTCGCGCACTTTCCGCGGATCCATGGGCAGTCCAAATACGGCCTGGGGAATCGGCTGTTCAAAGGCCTCTATGACCTGGCCGCCGTGCGCTGGATGAAAAGCCGCTGCCTGCGCTATCGGTTCAGACCAGGCGATAGGCGATAGGTGCTGGGCAATGGGGAAGAAGGGATTTCGGGAACTGCTCACTTGGCGGAAAGCAAAAGGTCTTGCGGTTCAGGTTTGTCAGTTATCTGCACAAGGAGCCTTGGGGTCGGACTTCTGGCTCCGAGATCAGATTTGCCGAAGTGCGGTCAGCATCGCTAGCAACCTGGCCGAGGGCGACGAGCGCGACACCGATAAAGAAGCGGTAAGATTCTTCCGCATCGCGAAAGGCTCACTTGCTGAATTTCGCACTCAGATCCAGATTGCTTGCGAGGCGGGTCGTCTGAAGAATGATCTCTACGAGGCCCTCGAAGAGGAGTGCGAAACTCTCGGTAAAATGCTTGGCAGCCTTATTAAGGCCAGGCAAGGCCTTCGGCCACTGAAACGCTAGTCCGTTTCCCTATGGCCCATAGCCAATAGCCCATCGCCATTGCCCATAGCCTATAGCCCATCGCCCCTCGCCCTATGAGCGCTACCGAGACTATTTGGCTGACGATTGGCTTTCTGGGCCAGGGCATCTTCTTCATGCGATGGGTCGTTCAGTGGATCGCCTCCGAGCGGAGCGCCGAAAGCCGCATGCCCATCATGTTCTGGTATCTCAGTCTGGCGGGGGGGCTGATCACCCTGGCCTACGCCATCTATCGAAAGGACCCGGTGTTCATCGCCGGGCAGAGCATCGGGGCTCTGGTCTATCTGAGAAACCTGATGCTCATCCGCGCCAACAGTTCCGTGACTCGTGACGAGTGATCAGTGACGAGCCATCGGTTGCCGCTCACACCTCCTCACTCGTCACCCGTCACCCATCACCTGTCACCTGTTCTCGTTCTGCTCGCGCTGGCCTGCCTCCTGTGCTTCCTGGGTCTCGGAAGCCTCGGCCTCACGGACCGCGACGAGGGGAGCAACGCCGAGGCGGCCCGGGAGATGGTGGAGTCAGGCAACTGGATCACCCCGACCTTGAATGGCGAGCCCCGCTTCGCCAAGCCGGCGTTCGTCTATTGGCTGATGAGCCTGGCGTATCTGGTCTTCGGCGTGAGCGAATGGACCGCCCGGCTTCCGTCCGCGATCTTCGGCGTCGCGCTGATCCTGCTGCAGTACTGGTTCCTGGCGCGCGTGCGGGGGCCGTTGCACGGCCTCCTGGGCGCAGCCATGCTGCTCTTGAATGTCGAGGTCGTGGCGATCAGCCGCCTGGCGCTGACCGACAGCGTCCTGATCTTCTTCACCACCCTGTCGTTGTTCAGCTTCTGGGTGGGGTTGCATGGTTCGACTGGGC